>JBGTBD010000031.1:0-30120 GCA_041749475.1 Rickettsiales bacterium | reverse complement strand
GCAACCGTAATCGCTTTGTCTTCCTTCTCCCGCGTTGCATTATCCAATCGCGTTTCAAAGTTGGAAAGCACCGTTTCCGCGCCCCATGAATAGGGCATGACGCGGAAGGATTCGTAGACTAGGCCTTTGTCGTGGAGTTGTTTGAAGGCCCAGAGGACGGATTCCATGTAGTTCACGTCCATCGTCTTATAGTCGTTCTTGAAATCGACCCAGCGGGCCTGGCGGGTGACGTAGTTCTCCCACTCGGCGGCGTAGCGCATGACGGAGGTGCGGCAATGGTCGTTGAACTTGTCGATGCCGTATTCGATGACCTTCTGGCGGCCGGAGATGCCCAGTTGTTTCTCGGCTTCCATCTCCACGGGCAGCCCGTGGCAATCCCAGCCGAAACGGCGCTCGACGCGCTTGCCTTTCATCGTCCAATAGCGGGCGACCAGATCCTTCACATAGCCGGTGAGGAGGTGGCCGTAATGCGGCAGGCCGTTGGCGAAGGGGGGGCCGTCATAGAAGATGTAGGCGTTGCTGTCGCCTTTTTCGGTCTGCTTCGGGCGATTCTCGACGCTGGCCGCAAAAACGTTATTTTCTTTCCAGAAATCAAGCACCTGAGATTCGATGGCAACGAAGTCGGGATTGGCATCCACGGCGGGATAGGGGGTTTTTTTCTCGGTCAAAGCAATAAGCCTTACGGTTTTAAACAGATTGTTAATGAGTTTTTTTCATACTGGGACTAACGGTGAGAGCGCACTATAACGGTTGGAACCCCCTCTTTTCAACGGTTATTTATGCGGTTTCACATCCTTTAGACCATTCACCCACCAAAAAGAATCAAAACAATGATCGAACGCCGCCTCACCCACCGCCTCACCAGCTACTGGAACCTCATCACCAAAGACTCTCCCCTCCCCAACTACGCGCAGTTCAACCAGACCTCCGTGCAGGACATCTGGCCGAATTGCATGTTGCTCGTCGCGCAGCCTTCCGCCGCCAGCATGGGGTATAAGTATAATTACATCGGCTCGAAACTCTCCGACGTCTACACCGAGAACCTCATCGGGCGGGAGGTGGGAGTCGTTGGCAAAAGCATGATCTCCTTCGCCTCGCTGAATAAGAAAATCGAATCCGTGGCGCGGGAACGCAAGCCGATGGAGGATGAAAACCAGTTCATCAACGATAAAAGCAAGATCGTCAAATACCGCGCTGTGTTGCTGCCTTTCGGCACGGACGGTGGGGTGACGCATATTGTGATTGGGTTGTCGTGGCGGGAGTTTTAAGAGTTTAGATATTATTTGCCCTGCTTGGCCTACTGCCCTGCACAATAGACGCCGCTCAGGGCTGGCTCGGCCTACTGACCTCAGTTTTTTCTAACTCGTCATTCTGAGCGTAAGCGAAGAATCCCCTCCGCACTCCGCCCGAGATTCTTCGCTTACGCTCAGAATGACGGAGAGACGTACTCGCGCCGAAGTGGGCGTGAATCGACTTAAGTGGATATCACCTAGAGCAGGCTATACTCTCGGTTATCTGGTTAGGATGGTCTGTGAATCCACGGTACCTTTCTGTACAGCACCCTCATGCTCGATAGTATGTGCTGGATTCTCAGGGAGGACCCAAGGTGTATTGCTTCTTCGGTGGGAAGGGTTTTCTTCTATTGATATTGGCTGCGGTTTTTTGCCCCAGCCGACTTCACGGCTGAATTGTTCATCTGTATGCTCAGCTAATCTTTCTACAAGTTCTTTATCGCTCATTATCATCTCCTGTTTTTAACAATTATTAATTGGCAATTAGTGCCGTACTAGTATATGCGTGCTTTATTACAGTTTTGTGAAGACCTAACTCCACTGCACTAACATTCAGTCGACTGATTTATATCATTTTATTAATTACACGTGCTACTCAGCTCGATTTATTGCTACTTCCAGAGTATAAACTTTGATTGTATGGCTATATTACTACCACAAGGCTTGACGGGCTCCTTTGAGGCGCACTACAACACTGCTATGACCTTTAAAGATGAAACGCGTGTTGTCACGCTTGGGCGCGAGGAGGATTTCGGTTTTCCTTCGGTGAACCCGCCGGTGTTCCGGACTTCCACGGTGATTTTCCCTGACCTTGAGAGCTTCGATGCGGCGGAGAAGGGGACGTGGAAATTCCCATCCTATGGGCGGTTCGGGAATCCGACGAAGGATAGTTTCGCGCGGGCGATCTCGGCGTTGCAGGATGCGGAATATACGGTGCTGACGACATCTGGCCTCGCCGCCATCACCACCTCCATCATGGCGTTCGCTGGCAGTGGCGACCATGTGTTGATGACGGATAACGTCTACGGGCCGACGCGCCGGTTCTGCGATCAGGAGTTGAAGCGCTTCGGCATCGAGACGGAATACTATGACCCCTGCATCGGCGGAGATATTGAGAAACTTATCCGCCCGAACACCAAAGTATTGTTCATGGAATCTCCCGGGTCGGCGACGTTCGAGATGCAGGATATCGAGCCTATGTGCAAGGCGGCGCATGCGAAAGGCGTGGTCACCATCGGCGATAATACATGGGCAACGCTGCTCTACTTCAAGCCGTTCGAGTGGGGTATCGACATCTCTATCCACTCCTGCACCAAGTATATCGCCGGACATTCCGACCTCATCATGGGGGCGATCTCAGCGCAGAAGGGGCATATCGACACGATTGTGCGCGCATGGAAGAATTTTTCCACCTGCTCCAATTCGGATGATGCGTATCAGGCGGCGCGAGGACTTCGCACCATGGCGGTGCGGCTTAAGCATCATGAAGCAGCCGGGTTGGAAATCGCGCGCTGGCTGGAGAAGCATCCCGCCGTCGAGCGCGTGCTCCACCCTGCCCTGCCCTCCGACCCCGGCCATGCATTGTGGAAGAAATATATGACGGGCGCGTGCGGGTTGTTCGGCGTCGTCATCAAAGACCCCGGCCATGACAAATTGGCGAAATTCCTCGATACGATGGAGCTGTTCCATATGGGCTTCTCGTGGGGCGGATATGAGAGCCTCATCGTGCCGTTCCGCCCGGCACAGATTCGCACCGCCACGCAGTCGAAGTGGAAAAAAGACGATGTGATTCTGCGGCTGAATATCGGGCTGGAGGATACGGGTGATTTGATTAAGGATTTGGATGCGGCGTTTAAGAGAGCTTTTTAGATTATAATTTCCCCTGCTCGCGCTACTGCGCTGCGCAATAGGTATTCGCGGGTGCTCATTGCTCAAGGCTGGCTCGGTCTCCTGACCTCGCTGCTTCATAAATGCTTCTGCTCGGGCTACTGCCCTGCGCAATAAGCGCCGCTCAGGGCTGGCTCGGTCTCCTGACCTCGCTCTTACACACCACTGTCATGCTGAACTTGTTTCAGCATCCATCTATCCGCGCGCTATGGACCCTGAAATACATTCAGGGTGACAAAGTGAATTACATATTATTGGTTAGTGCTTCTTCCGGTTCGTTGCGGCGGAAAAATCCGCGGATGAGTGGGTGGAGGATGAAGCCGCAACTGACCGAAGCGGCCATCATGAGTTGGACGGAGAGCACCTGGCCGATGAGGTAGAAGAGCGGGTCGGCGAGGGTGGGGATTTGGGGTTGGTAGTGGATGCCCATCTGGAAGCCGAGCGACCCTGCGAGAAGGTAGGAGCCGATGTGCCAGCGGTTCTTGTTCAGCGCGCTCATCCCAAGGCCGTAGATCAGGATCGTGCCCAGCAGGAAGGCATGAATGTAAGTGTAGCTGGCGGGGTTGAAATAGAGCAGCGCCCCGGCGACATACATCAGCACGAATCCTACGGGGAGCAGCACCATTGCGTCCCGTTCCCATCGGCTGGCGATGAGGCCCATGAGGCAGACGAGGATGATGGCGGCGGGGTCTAAAAATAAGCGCAAGAACCCGATGCTCAGGCCGGCGCTGGCTGAGGCGGAGGGATAGATCACCGCGAGCGGTGCGGCGGAGAAGAAGAATACCGCCAGAAAGTATATCGCCAAAAGACGCATTGAATTGTTAACACATTCGTTAATTTTGTTAATGTTTTAGGCATGTACCACCCCCTGATTGGAGCCGCAATCGAATTCGGGAGATTGTCACTGCAATTTCATAATTCATCGGCTAAACTGTCGCCATGACCCGTATTTTTGCCATTTTACTGAGTTTTTGCCTTGGTTTCACTATAATTCCTTCTGCGGTTACCGCGCAGGAGACGATGGTGGGCAAAGACATCACCATTCTTGCCGATACGAGCCTGACTGTGCCGCTCAGCCTCATCGTCCGCCAATATGTGCGGGCGACCAGCGTGCCCATCACCACCGCTTTCGCCAATACCAAAGAGCAAGTGGACCAGATCAAACAAGGGGGTGAGGCCGACCTGTTCATCTCGGCAAAACCGGCGTGGATCGCCTCCCTGCAGCAGCAGGGGTTGATCGACGTCTATTCCCGTACGTCCATCACGGGGAATAGGCTGGAACTCATCGCGGCAAACCCTGCGCCGATGCAATTGGAGCCGGAGCATCTGAACCGCTTTTTTGAAAAGCAGGACGCGGATTACCGCTTCATCATGGCGGACCCGGAATATCTGGCGGAGGGAACCTACACGCTGGAGGCGCTGCGCAAGATGAAGCTACTGCGCGAGATTGAGCCGCATCTGACGCTGATGGATAATATCGGGCTCATCAAGGATTCGGTAGCGAAATATGCGGCGTTCTCTGTGATTTTCAAAACGGATGCGATGCTGGACCCGACCACGACGTCGCTGCTCACACTGCCGGGGGATTCGCACAGCCCGGTAATTTACGAGGCAGTCGTTGTCGTCGGCGACAATATGGATGGTGCACGCGAGTTTTTGAAATATCTGCAGTCGGATGCGGCGAAGAATACGTTCAAGCAGTATGGGTTCGTGAATGTGGAGTAATTGTTAGTTTGCCCTGCTCGCGCCTACTGCGCTGCGCAATAGCTGTTCACTGCGTTCACCGCTCAGGGCTGGCTCGGTCTCCTGACCTCGCTCTTCCACACCACTGTCATGCTGAACTTGTTTCAGCATCCATGTATCCATGCGCGATGGACCCTGAAATAAATTCAGGGTGACACGTAATTAATTGGTTAGTTCGGATAAGGGCCACCTTGCGCGGGGGTCAATGGACGCTTCGGGGGCAAGGCCTGCCTGAAGACGCTCCGCGCCCGCCCAGGCGATCATGGCGGCGTTGTCAGTGCAGAGATAGATGGGGGGGAATACGGCGCGGACGTTGTGGCGGTCGGCGATCTGGGTGAGTTTTTCGCGGAGGAACATGTTGGCGGCGACGCCCCCTGCGACGACGAGGGAAGAAACCGTGCCATTTCCCTTTGCGTCACCCTGTCGCATGACGGGGTCTGGCAACTCCTGCCGGATGCCGTCATGAAGACGGCATGACAGCATGGCGAACGCATTACTCAATCGGTCGTCCAGCACGGCAGCGGCGATGGATTGGAAGCTGGCGGCGATGTCCTGTTGGAATTCTATGGAAAATGAACGGTGGCGTTCCCATTCGGCGTCGAGGACGAGTTTAACGGCTGTTTTAAGACCCGAGAAGGAGAAGTCGCAGCCGGGCTGGCCGATCAGGGGGCGCGGGAAGGTGAAGCGGGTGGGGTCGCCTTTTTTGGCGAGGCGTTCGATATGCGGGCCGCCGGGGTAGGGCAGCTCCATCATCTTGGCAATTTTGTCGAAGGCTTCGCCGAGGGCGTCGTCTTTCGTGCCACCCAATCGGGTATAGCGCCCTACTCCTTCGGCCAGTAATATCTGGCAATGGCCGCCGGAAACGAGCAGCAACAGGAAGGGGAATTCGACATTGTTGGTCAGGCGTGCGGTGAGGGCGTGGCCTTCAAGGTGGTTGATGCCATAGAGGGGTTTTTGAAAGACGGAGGCATAGACCTTCGCGGCCATGACGCCGACGATGACGCCGCCGATGAGGCCGGGGCCGGAGGTGACGGCGATGGCGTCGAGCTGGGGGAAGTCGATGTCCGCCTGTTTCAACGCCTGTTCGACGACTGTCTCTATCTGATCCATGTGCGAACGGGCGGCGATCTCGGGGACGACGCCGCCGTATATCTGGTGCATATCCACTTGGGAATGGACGATATTGGACAGGATTTCCCCGTCTCCACGCACGATGGATGCAGCGGTCTCGTCGCAACTGGTTTCGATGCCAAGGACTAAGGGCGGCGGTTTTTCGTTCACTTCTTCGGCCAATTATGGTTAGACACGCATATGAACTCCGAGGTTATACGCATCGGCACGCGAAAGAGCAAGCTGGCACTCCTGCAGGTAGCGGAAGTCGAGCGGGCAATTGGCCGCTTGGCGCCGGGGGTTCGCGTCGAAGTTATCTCCATTGTATCCAGCGGCGACCGCATCACCGACCGTCCATTAGCGGATGTGGGCGGTAAAGGGTTGTTCACCAAAGAGTTGGAAGAGGCGTTGCTGGAGGGCCGGATTGATATCGCCGTACACTCGCTGAAGGATATGGAATGGCATTTACCAGCAGGGTTGGTGCTGACGGCAGTGCTGGAGCGCGAGGATGTGCGGGATGTATTGGTTTCGCCCGCGTTCAAGACACTTTCAGGGATGCCTGCGGGGAGTATCATCGGCACGGCTTCGGTGCGACGGGCGGCGCAGATACGGCATACGCGGCCTGACTTGGGAACGACGCTGCTGCGCGGCAACGTACCGACGCGGATCGAGAAAATCGACAAGGGCGAATGTGCGGGGGGGATTCTGGCATTGGCTGGGTTGAAGCGGCTGGGATTGACCGAGCATGCGACGGAGGCATTTGCCGTGGAACAGATGCTGCCTGCGGTGGCGCAAGGGGCTATCGGGATTGAGTGCCGGAAGGATGCAACGGAGATTCGGGAGTTGATGCAGCGTATTACGCACACGCCTTCTGAACGGGCGGTGACGGCAGAGCGCGCGATGCTCGCCATTCTGGACGGGTCATGCAGGACGCCTATCGGCGGGTATGCGGAGATTGTGGATGATGTGCTTTCACTGCGCGGGGAAGTGTTGTCGCTGGATGGGACGGAACGATATACGGCGGCGGCAAGCGGCCCGGTCGATGGGGCGGTGCTGATCGGTGAAGAAGTAGGAAAAATGTTGCGGGTGCAGGCGGCGCATCTATTGCCGGGGAATATCGCATGACGATCGGCGTACTCCTCACCCGGCCGGAATCGGAAGCGGCGCGCACGGCGCGGCAGCTGCAGCATGAGGGATATTATCCCGTGATGCACCCGGTGTTGCGTATCCAGTCTTACGCGGAAGAAGTGAATAAATTGCTCGATGTTCCGGCGGATGCGATCCTCATCACCAGCCCGCAGGCGGCGCAGTGCTGGCTGGCGAAGCCCCATGCCCCTCGCCTGCCGATGTTCGTAGTGGGGGAGAAGACGGCGGCGACGATTCGTGATTCACTACCCTATACCGAGCTCAGCCATGCGGCGGATGGGGAGAGCTTGCTCCATATCATGCTGGCGAATTATCCGCAGCCGACGCGGTTCCTGTATCCCCGGGGGCAGGATGTGTCGTTCCCATTAACGGAGGAACTGGTCGGCTCGGGGCATATGGTACACGAATCTATTGTGTATAAGGCGGAGCGCGGGTTGCCATTTTCGGAATTGCTGGTGGAGCAGATCCGGCTGGGGGAGATCGATGCGGTGCTGCATTACTCGCAGCGCAGTGCGCAATTCTTCGTGGAGCTGGCGCGGGATGCGGGGGTCTATGCGACGCTGAATAATCTCACCGCCATCGCCATCAGTCCGAAAGTAGCGGAAGAATTGAAGGGGCAGCCGTGGGAACGGGTAGAAATCGCCGCGACGCCCGATGAGGAAGGGGTGCTTGCCGCGTTAAGGCGCTTGTATCCGAACGGCGGGCAGATTAAAAGATAGGTATGGACGAGTCCGAGTATCTCGATGTCGAAGAACCGCGTTTCCGTTTTCGCCGCCGTAAGTGGTGGCTGGGGGCGATTCTTGTTATAGTGCTTGGTGTCGGTATCGTGGCGATGGTCAGCCCGTCGGCAGATGACGAGATTCCCGAGAAAATGGAACAGGAACATGCCGAGTTCTTGAAAAAACGGGCGAGTTTCGAGGATACGAAGCAACTGGCCAAGGAGCGTCTTGCGCCGAAGCATTCTGCCGTGACGCCAACTACTAGCACTACCGACACACAGATACCCAGCGTGACGGTCGGCGCAGTGCTGGATGCGCTATCGGACATGCCAAAACCGCAGGTCATCAAGCCAGAACCGGCGCCGGAAACTGCACCGATAGATGCCCCCTCCCCCACTTCTGACGCAACGCCGCCAATGGATGAGCGTATCGCGATGCTGGAGGCGGAAATCGCTCGCTTGCGTGAAGCGCAAGCATCCGCCCCGGCAACGGTGGTGATGGGCGCGGAGGATATTTCCCAGCTGCAGGAAGCGGTGCTGGTGATGGGGAAGGAAATCGCTTCGCTGAAAGAAGAGTTGGCAGAGAAGGACGCCGCGCAGCCGGGTTCGGTGTTCGTCGATTTCTACCTGCTGGAGCGCGAGGTGCAGGCGGGGAATCCTTACAGCAATGAATATGACGCGCTGATGCAGAACGAAGCGACACCGCAGGGGGCGCGAGCGTTACTTGCGCCGTTGAAGAAAGACGCGGAGGATGGCATTCCTACCCTCGACCAGTTGAAGACCGGGTTCGCCGATGCGTCGCACGCTTTCTTTAGCGGCCAGGCGGCACAAGACCCGAAGGCACCCATGTGGCAACGGTTGAAGAACAATATCCGTGGGCTGGTGATTATCCGTAAAGTAGGTGCGGAGCAGATGGGAAGCGATCCTGCTTCCATTATCGCGCGCGCGGAAGCGGCTCTCAACCAACAAGATGTCGCGGCGGCGGAACAGGAGATAGGCAGCCTGCCCGCGCGCGACAGGCCCGCCTTTGCGGACTGGCTGGTGATGGTCGATGACCGACTCAAAAGTTTTGCGCGGCTGGATGAGGCACGTGCATTGTTGTTAGCGCCGGAGGATAGCGATGTCACCTCCGAGTCGGGAGAATCCCCTGCCGAGACGCGTCCGGAGTATCCGTTCCATCATGAGGAAGAGGAGCAAGAGGATCGACCAGACCCCTATGCGCCGGTGTCGGACGGGGCGGTGCATCCGCTATGATCCGCGTCTTCGGATGGATTGTTCTATTGGCAATAGCGAGCACGGGCATTTTCTGGCTTAGCTCGCACCCCGGGACTATCCGGCTGGAATGGATGGGATACCAGATCGAAGCGGCCATCGGCCTCGTCATCGCGCTGGCGATTTTTTTGATTATCGCGCTGTTGTTCGTGTTGATGGGGGTGCGGTCGTTGCTGCGGACTCCTGCGCGGATGCTCAAGATACGCGAAAAATCGGGAATGGAAAAAGGGGTGGATGCGCTGACTGATACGCTGCTGGCGCTTGCCTCCAACCAGCATGAAGCGGCGGAGCGGGCACTGAAACGTTCGCAGAAATATCTGCCGGAGAAGCCGGTGAACGACCTGTTGCAGGCGCTTGTGTCCTATCGTAGTAACGACATTCCGACGACGCAGGAAGCGCTCCAGCGCATGTTGAAGCATGACCGCACACGACCCATCGCCGCCAAATCGCTGATTGGCCTCAGCCGTCGTGAAGGCAAGCTTGAAAATGCGATTTCCTATGCGCGTGAGGCGTTGGCCCATGCGCCGGGGGACGTAGATATTATTCAATCGCTCTATGACCTTTATGTGCGTGATGCACGTTGGCAGGAAGCGGGAGGGCTGGTGCGGAAATCGCGGCGGTTCCGGCGGATTGACGGTTCACAAAGCGACCGGTTGCTCGCCATCCTCTCCCTGCTGCAAGCGCAGGAATTGAAAGACGAGATGGCCGAAACGCGGCTGCAGGAAGCGAAAACCGCGTTCCAGCATGATCCGCGATTCACCCCGGCGGCGACGTATTATGTGCAGTTGCTGGCCGATGCGGGTAAGAAAAAAATGATCCCCAAAGTGCTGCAACGAGCGTGGGACGCCAACCCGCATCCCGAACTGGCGGAGATGATGATCCGCAGCGACGAGGGCAAAGACCCCGCAAAGCTGGCGAAGAAACTGGAGAAGATGGTGAGCGGTCTGCCCACCCATCTGGAATCGCAACTGGTGCTGGCGCGCGCCGCGTTCCTCACCCATGCGCCCGAAAAGGCGCGGAACCATCTGCAGGCCGCCGCCCTCGTCGCGCAGCAGCCGCGTATCTTCCAGCAATTGGCAGAGCTGGAACGGCAGGCGCATCATGAAGAAGCGGCGATAGTGTGGCTGGAGAAAGCCGCGCACGGCAGCCGCGACCCGGTCTGGCATTGCAATCAATGTCAGCATACGCATCTTGCATGGCAACTGCATTGCGCACAGTGCGATGCGTTCAATAGTATCCTCTGGGCGGAGATACGCTCGGTATTCGTGCCGGGGCCGGGGAGTTTGTTGCCGAATGAGCGTTAGGGTTTAGGGGTTAGTAGATAGGGTATAGGGTGTAGGGTGCCTTACACCTCTTTGTCATTCCCGCGCAGGCGGGAATGACAATTAAAAAAAACCAAAGACTAACGACACCCTAAAACCCATGCATCAACGTCGTGGGTGCGCCGTTGTGGGAGCTGCTGGTAGTGGCGACCGGGGGTGGGAGGTCGGTGGATTGGATTTCGGAGCCGGTGACGGTCGTGGATTGGGTGGACATATCCGTCGCCACGTATTGCGGCTGTATGGCGTAAGGCGGCGGGGCGCCTTCGCCCTGATAATTCACCAGTTGGTTCCGTAGGGTGGGGCTGGGTTGGCTGTAGCAGAGCGTATCCATCATCACCTTGTAGCAATAGCGCGGGAGGACGACGGGTTTTTCGGGCAGGCGGTTCTTGTCCTCGTCGTAAATCCATTTGGCGATGCGCTGGCGGGAGGTATTGTAGTTGCGTTGCAGACTGTTCTGGCCGCGCGCGGTCGATTCTTCCAGCGTGTCGCACGCGGTCATTCCCAACACCAGCAATATCGCCCCCACATGTAGCGCTTTACCCATAACCATCCTTTTGGTTTTTATATTTTTCTTACGCAGTTGCGCGTTTCATCATGAGGATATTGCAATAACTATGCCTGTTCGGTTACGAGCATGGCGTCGAGCGCGCTGCGGTAGTCGGGGTAGCGCAAGGTCACGCCCAATTCTGCTTTGATTTTGCGGTTTGAGATACGGCGGCTGACGGCGTAGAAGCTGTGGAGCATGGGAGACATCTCCGCCTCTTCCACCGGGATGAGTGGCGGTGGCTCCATGCCTAATAATCGGGCTGCGTATTCCACCACTTCATGCGAGGCGCAGGGCAGGTCATCGCTGAGGTTATAGACCTCGCCCGCAGCGGGGTGCTGGATGGAGTGCCAGAGGGTGCTGGCGATATCCTCGACATGGACGCGGGAGAAGACCTGCCCCGGTTTATAGAGGCGGCGGGCCGTGCCTTCGCGCATATCTACCAGCGCGTTGCGGCCGGGGCCGTAAATCCCGGCGAGACGGAAGATATGGACGGGGATGTTTTTCCCCCGCCAGAGGGAGAGCCACTGTGTTTCCGCGAGGAGGCGGCGTTGACCGCGCGCATCGTGAGGTCCGGGTGGGGTCGTTTCGTCAACCCATGCGCCGTCGGCATCGCCATAGACGGAGGTGGCGGAGAGGTAGCCGAGCCATCGCAGGTTCGGCATGGCGGCGATGTCGCCCGCATGGTGGAGGAAGACGGGATCACCCACCTCCTCCGGTGGGATGGTGAGCAGGAGGTGCGTAGTTTTGTGTAGGGCTTCGGAAGGTAATGGGTTGCCGGGTTGCCAGACGAAGGACGCCTTTTCGGTGGGCGCTGACCTACGGTGACTGCCCGTGACCTGCCACCCAGCCTCTTCCGCCAGCACACTCAAGTGGCTGGCCGTATATCCAAAACCGAGGCATAGGAGGGCGTGAGATGTCATGCGGTCACCTTGCACGGGCGAGGCGGCTTTGTCCATTGTCATGATAGTTTTGCAAAATTTAGACATAGCTCTCCCCTCCGCTAAGAAACACTGATTCAAATCAGGTTCTAGCAGGCTACCGTTAAAGACTGTCGATAAGTCTTTTAACAATAGCTGCAATCAATTCTTTTGCTGCGACTTGAACAATCCATTTTGCGGATTGCGCAAGACACGGCAAAAGCTTGAGCAGCCTTTGCTTCATGAAATTCCTTTAAATTTTTGAGATAAAAAAACCCGCCATTTTGGCAGGTTTTGGAGCAGACACACTTAACCTGCTCGCAAGAACAATAATAATTCAAAAAATCAGTTTATGCAATACTATCCAAGCATCTTCTTCAGCAAGTCGTTCACGGCAGCGGGGTTCGCTTTGCCGCCGGAGAGTTTCATCACCTGACCGACGAAGAAGCCAAAGAGTTTGTCCTTGCCGGATTTGTATTCGGCGACTTTGTCGGGGTTGGCGGCCATGACTTCGGCGATGACTTTTTCGATGGCGCCGGTGTCGGTGACTTGTTTTAGCCCCTCTTCTTCGACAATCGTTGCAGCGTCTTTTCCGGCCTCGAACATCTTGTCCAACACGTCCTTGGCGATTTTGCCGGAGATGGTGTTGTCCTGAATCAGGCCGATGAGGCCTGCGAGTTGCAGGGCGGTGACGGGGGAGGTTTCGAGCGTTTTTTCGAGCTTGTTGAGGCGGCCGAAGAGTTCGGCGGTCATCCAATTGGCGGCTAACTTCGGTTCGCAGGTCTTGGCGAGTGTCTCGTAATATTCGGCGTAGGTCTTGTCGGAGACGAGGACGCTCGCGTCGTATGCGGAGAGGCCGTATTCCTTCATATAGCGGTCTTTTTTATCGTCCGGTAATTCGGGGAGGGCGGCTTTGATTTCGGCGACGTAGGCCTCGCTGAATTCCAATACCAACAGGTCGGGGTCGGGGAAATAGCGGTAGTCGTGCGCGTCCTCTTTGGAGCGCATGGTGCGGGTCTCATTCTGGACGGAATCGTAAAGGCGGGTTTCCTGATCGATGGTGCCGCCGGATTCCAGAATCTGCACCTGACGCTCTGCTTCGTAGACGATGGCTTTCATCATAAAGCGCACGGAATTGACGTTCTTGATCTCGCAGCGTGTGCCGAGATTGGGGTCGCCGACTTTGCGTACCGAGACGTTGGCGTCGCAGCGCATTTCGCCCTTGTCCATATCGCCGCCGCAGGAGCCGATGGTACGGAGGATGGCGCGGAGTTTTTTGAGGTAGGCGCCTGCTTCTTCGGGGGAGCGGAGGTCTGGTTCGGAGACGATTTCCATCAGCGCGATTCCGGCCCGGTTGAGGTCGATGAAGCTGTCGGTGGGGCTATGCTCGTGCAGCGATTTCCCGGCGTCCTGCTCCAAATGCAGGCGCGTGATGCCGACTTTTTTCACCGAGCCGTCTTCCAGCTCGACAGCGATTTCGCCTTTGCCGATGATGGGGTCGAGGAATTGGGAGATCTGGTAGCCGGAGGGCAAATCGGGATAGAAATAATTCTTGCGGTCGAAGACAGAGCGGCGGTTGATCTGCGCTTTGAGGGCGAGGCCGGTTTTCACCGCCTGCTTCACACATTCGCCGTTGATGACGGGGAGCATCCCCGGAAAGCCTGCATCGACGAAGGAGACATTCGCATTCGGCTCCGCGCCGAAATCATTGGGCGCGCCGGAGAAAAGCTTGGACTCAGACGCGATCTGCGCATGGACTTCCAGCCCGATGACGAGCTCCCATTTTCCCGTGTTGCCTTCGATGATATCGGTCATGCTGCTACTCCCGGACGGGCGGTGAATGCGAGGGATTTTTCCAATGCGCCTGCCGCACGGAACAATTTTTCTTCCTCGAAATTATTGGCGAGGAGTTGGAGGCCGAGGGGGAGGCCTTCGGCGTTCAGGCTGGCGGGGAGCGAGATGCCGGGGAGGCCTGCGAGGGAGGCGGGGACGGTGAAGACGTCGTTCAGATACATCGTCACCGGGTCTTTCGGTTCTTCGCCGATGGCGAAGGCGGCGGAGGGGGCGGTGGGGGTCAAGAGGACATCGACCTTGGAGAAGACGTCACGGAAATCCTGGATGATCTTGCCGCGGACGCGCTGGGCTTTTTTGTAGTAGGCGTCGTAATAGCCAGCCGACAACACATAGGTTCCGATCAGGATACGGCGCTTCACTTCGGCGCCGAACCCGGCGGCGCGGGATTTTTCGTAGAGGTCGTTGATGCCGTCGCCAGCTTCAGCAACGCGGAGGCCGAAGCGGACGCCGTCATACCGCGCGAGGTTGGAGGAGCATTCGGCGGGGGCGATGATGTAGTAGGTCGCCAGCGCGTATTTGGTATGGGGGAGCGAGACGGGGATGATTTCCGCGCCTGCGTCTTTCAGGAGTTGCGCACCCTTCTCCCACATCGCGGTGATCTCGGGGTCCATCCCGTCGGCTTTATATTCTTCCGGTATACCGACGCGGAGGCCTTTGACGCCTAGCTTCATCGCGGCGAGGACGTCGGGGAGTTGCTTGGTGGATGAGGTGGAATCCTTGGGGTCGTGCCCGGCCATATGGGTGAAGAGGAGGCCTGCGTCCTCGACCGTTTTAGTGATGGGGCCGGCTTGATCGAGTGAGCTGGCAAAGGCAATAATGCCCCAGCGGGAGCAGCGGCCATAGGTGGGTTTGAACCCGACGATACCGCAGAAGGCGGCCGGTTGACGGATAGAGCCGCCCGTGTCCGTACCCAGCGCACCGGCGCAGAGATTCGCGGTGACGGCAGCAGCGGAACCGCCGGAGGAACCGCCGGGGACGAGATGTTTTCCGGCTTTATTTTTCCACGGGCTTTTGACGGGGCCGTAGTAGCTGGTGATGTTGGCGGAGCCCATCGCGAACTCGTCCAAATTCGCTTTGCCGAGCATGACGCATCCGGCATTGAACAGGTTGGTGGTGATGGTGGATTCGTACGGCGGTTTGAAACCGTCCAGAATGTGCGACGCCGCCGTCGTGAGGACCCCCTTGGTGCAGAATAAATCCTTCACCGCAATCGGCACACCCTCGAGGGCGCGGCCTTCGCCTTTGGCCAGCAGCGCGTCCGACGCCTTCGCCTGTTCGCGCGCGATGTCGTGCGTCACGGTGATGTAGGCGTTCATCTCCGGGTTCGCGGCGTCGATTGCGGCGAGGTACGCGTTGGTCACTTCGAGGGAGGTGAATTCTTTGGCTTTGAGGCCTTGGGCAGTTTCAGCGAGGGTGAGGGTGGTGAGGTCTGTCATGTGTGCATTACTCAATAATGTCACCCCGTCTTCATGACGGGGTCTGGTTGACCGGATGCCGTCATGCGACGGCATGACAGTTTTTCTTTCGAGGCTTCAAACGCTTCGGTATCACCGATTAGATCGTAATACAAGTCTGCCCATTCAGGATTCTGGCGCTCAATCGCTTCCATCTTGATGGCACGACCCCATTTCTTGATTATTTTCTCACGCGCGATGGCAGATTCAATCGATGTCCCTGCTTCAAAATAGACGAGTTTTTTGATCTTGTGCGTAGTTGTGAACCCGTCTGCGAGGCCTTGTTTATGTTCCCACGTGCGGCGGATGAGGTCATGGGTCACGCCTGTGTAAAAGGTGCTGTTGCGGGCTTTAGCGAGGATATAGACGTAGTAGAGTTTTTCCTGCATGGGCGGTTACCGGACCCCGTCATGCAACGGGGTGACAAGGGAGTTTAGTCCTGTGCAATCACTTTGGGGACGACGAAGCAGTCATATTCTTTTTTGGGGGCGTTCTGGGTGATGGCTTGCGGGTAGCCACCGTCGGTCACCTTGTCCTCACGCCAGGGGAGGGTTTGTTCGAGGACGGAGGCGACGCTTTCGGTGGCGCCGGTATCGACTTCGTTCAACTGTTCAATCCAAGTGAAAATCCCGCCTAACTCGTTGGTGAGCGACTCTTTCTCGGCATCGGTGATGCGGAGACGAGCGAGTTTGGCGGTTTTGGCGACATCGGAGGCGGAGAATGACATAGCGTATATCCTTATTACGGGTTTGGGTTTACCTTGCAAAAACAGCAAAAACAAGGGGATTTCATCATCAATCTGTAATATAATCAGGATAACAGGGCATATGGAAAAAACCCTCATCATCACGACCGGCGGCACGATCGAATCCTTCTATAACCCGGAGGAAGGGACGCCTGCCACTGTTCCGCAGAACCCGCAAAGCTGTATCCCTGACGCTATTGAGGAATTAAAGCGCCGTGGCGTGATAGCGGATGTCGCCTACGATCATTACCCGCTGGGCCAGCATGATAGTAAAAAAGTGACGCGTGAACAACTCCAGCATATCGCCTATTATCTTTCCGAACATCCGGAATACCGCAACGCCATCATCGTCCACGGGACGGATACGATGCCGGTGCATGGGCGGTTGATGGAAAAGTATTTACGCGAATTCGGCATTGAAGACCGGAAGGTCGTCTTCACCGGAGCGATGGAGCCGCTGCGCGACGAGCATAAAGCATGGCGCATGGCGTCCGACGGGTGGGATAATCTTGCCTTCACGCTTACTGAAATCGACAATGCGCCGAAGGGCGTCCATATGGTGATGGAGCCGGATAAGTGGATGGACGCGGAGTATTTCAACAAGCACGTGGAAACGAAAGAGGCAACGCCGGGTACGGCGGTGATGGTGGAAGAGTCCGGTTTCGTCAAACGCGACCCACGTACCGAGAATATCCCCCTCACCCCGCTCGGGTGATTTGATGGAGACAGGGGGGGCGTTCTCGGCTACATCTCGTTCATGAACACCTATCGCCCACTCCTCGGCCTTGATGTCGGAGAAAAAACCATTGGCCTTGCGCTGTCGGACGTGATGCACAGCGTGGCCTCCCCGCTGCTTACCCTCCGCCGTACGAAATTCTCCGAGGATGTGGAGGAGCTGCGGAAGATCATCGAGAAGCATCAGGTGATGCAGCTCGTCGTCGGCTATCCGCTCAACATGGACGGGACGATGGGGCCGAGGGCGCAATCAGTGAAGCAGTTCACGCGCAATATCGAGAAGGAACTGGGGATGACGCCCGTGCTGTGGGATGAGCGCATGTCCACCATCGCGGTGCAGCGGACGATGCTCGACGCGGATTTGTCGCGGAAACGCCGTGGGGAGCTGGTGGATAAGTTGGCGGCGGCGTATATATTGCAGGGGTATCTGGATTCTCAGAGGTAACCATGGACTTCATTGCTGTCATCGTCATCGCCGCGTATGTCGTTATCCCCTATCTCATCGGCTCCATCCCGTTCGGGCTGATCGTGGGGAAATTAGCGGGCATTGGGGATATCCGCAATACAGGCTCGGGTAATATAGGTGCGACCAACATGGTGCGCGCCGGGGGTAAAAAACTTGGGGCGATGGTGCTGGTGCTGGATGCATTAAAAGGCGCAATACCGATTTTTCTGCTCATGACAATTCAAGGAACTGGTAAAGGATATGGTCCCGGTGTCATTGATGAACATGGCGTTGACGAAAACATTTTCTGGATCATTGGATATTGTATCGTGCTCGGCCATATGTTTCCCATATGGCTGAAATTTAAAGGCGGTAAAGGGGTAGCGACCAGCCTCGGTGTCATCGCAGTAATCTCGCCCGTTTTTTTCCTGCTAGTCTGCGCAGTATGGCTTGCGATATTTCTTGCGACGCAATATTCATCGCTGGCTGCGATTGTGGCGTTTATCGCGCTGCCCCTGTTCTATCTTATCGGGGGGGATGCATATGGATGGCCGCTTTTACTTTCCCTGATGGTTATTCTCAAACATCATGAGAATGTCAAACGCTTATTGAACGGTACAGAAAGTAAATTCTCGTTTTCAAAGAAAGTTTAGCAGTGTCACCCCGTCGAATGACGGGGTCTGTGCCGGATGCCGTCATGAAGACGGCATGACGATAAGAGGACTAGCAAACATTTTGGTTGCGCCTCACAGTAGTTTGTTATTTGGTAGTCCTATGCATATGACCGACGTCACCCCTGCCCATCCCCTGTTAAACAGTAAGGAACTCCCCGCCATCCTGCAGCTTATCCGCAGTGAGAATGTGGGGGCGATGACGTTTTTTTCGCTTGTGCGGCGGTATGGGTCGGCGGAGCGGGCGTTGGAGCAGATTCCTTTGCTGGCGGCGACCGGGGGACGGAAGCGGCCGATTACGATTTTCCCTAAGGCGAAGGCTGAAGAGGAGATCGCCAAGACATTGGCATTCGGGGCGCGGATGGTGGTGTATGGGGAGGCGGATTATCCTTCGTGGCTGACGACAATCCCAGATGCGCCGCCAATTTTGATATTGATGGGAGATAGTGCACTGTGGCGGGAAAAGCCGCTGGTGGCGATGGTGGGGGCACGCAATGCCTCAGCCAATGGCTGCAACTTTGCGCGGAAGATAGCACGGGAATTGGGTGAGGCTGGGTATGTCGTGGTGTCCGGACTGGCGCGGGGGATCGATACGCATGCGCATCGCGGGGCACTCGCGACGGGAACAGTGGGGGTGATTGCGGGTGGCATCGACCATGTGTATCCGCCGGAGAATCTTCCTTTGTACGAGGAGATGCGGGAGCGTGGGGCGGTGGTGACCGAGCATCCTTACGGTATGGCTCCCCATGCGCGGAGTTTCCCGAGTCGTAACCGGATTATCGCAGGCATGGCACGGGGAGTGATCGTCGTGGAAGCATCAACGCATTCGGGGTCGCTGATCACGGCGCGGTATGCGAATGAGCAGGGTAGGGAAATCATGGCGATACCGGGATCGCCGATGGATCCGCGTTGTCAGGGGACGAATGCGCTGCTGAAGGACGGGGCGACGCTTATTTCATCCACACAGGACGTGCTGAACGCGCTGAATGATTTTACGCCACATGCGACGCCGAAGCTGACCGGATTCTGGGAGGACGAGGCGGTGATGGAGCCTTCGACCCCCGAACAAGCCACGGGGAAAGAACGCGAAATGGTCGAGGCCAAACTCAGCGCCACGCCGGTGCAGATGGAGGAGTTATTGCACCAGCTCCCCTTCCCGCCCAGCCTCATTTTAACGATTTTGCTTGAAATGGAGTTGGCCGGCAGGATACAACGCCATCCCGGTGGCTCCATCAGTCTTAGCTATATAGGACAAGAAGCTGCTGTACTATAAATCGTGCGTACATCAAGGTATCATCGGTTGTCATTCCCGTGAAAACGGGAATCCATGGATCCCCGCTTTCGCGGGGATGACACATACAAAGTTAGGCAAAGTCAGATGCATACAGTAGTCGTAGAATCCCCCGCCAAGGCCAAGACGATCAATAAGTATCTCGGCAAGGACTATTACGTCCTCGCCTCGTTCGGCCATGTGCGCGATTTGCCCTCCAAGGACGGCTCCGTCCGCCCGGATGAGGATTTCGCGATGGATTATCAGCTGGAAGATTCCTCGAAGAAGCATATGGCAGCGATCGTCGCGGCGGTTAAAGGGGCTGATACACTGTACCTCGCGACTGACCCGGATCGTGAAGGGGAAGCCATTTCGTGGCATATCGTGGAAGCGCTGAAAGAAAAGAAGGCGCTGCCGAAATCGTTGGCGGTGAAGCGTATTACCTTTACCGAGATTACCAAGAATGCGGTGCAATATGCGGTGGCGCATCCGCGCGAGATCGATATGGATCTGGTGAATGCGCAGCAGGCGCGGCGGGCGCTGGATTACCTCGTGGGGTTCAACCTGTCGCCCGTATTGTGGCGGAAATTACCCGGGGCGAAATCGGCGGGGCGCGTGCAGTCGGTAGCGCTGCGGCTCATTTGCCAACGGGATGAAGAGATCGAAGCCTTCGTGGCGCAGGAATATTGGGATATTTCCGCCCTTCTCGCCTCGCCTACGGGCGTTACGTTCAATGCGCGTCTGACGCAGTGGAACGGGGAGAAGTTAGAGAAATTTACCTTAACGCAGCAGGGTCAGGCGGAAAAAATCGTCGCGGCACTCAATGCGAAGAATGTGACCGTGAAAGAGATCACGCCAAAGCAGATGCGGCGCAATCCCTATCCGCCATTCACGACCTCGACCTTGCAGATGGATGCATCGCGCAAACTCGGGTTCGGCGCAAAGAAGACGATGACGCTGGCGCAGAAGCTTTATGAAGGCGTCGATATCGGCGGGGAGACCGTGGGTCTTATCTCCTATATGCGTACCGACGGGGTGCAGGTTTCGGAAGAAGCGATTCAGGCGACGCGGAAACATATCGAGAAAGCATACGGCAAGAATTATCTGCCGGAGAACGCAAAGCGCTATACGTCCAAAGCGAAGAACGCGCAGGAAGCGCATGAGGCTATCCGCCCGACGGATATTTCGCGGACGCCCGATAGCGTCGCCCGTTATCTCGAAGGCGATATGCTACGCCTTTATGAACTGGTGTGGAAACGCATGGTGGCGAGCCAGATGGAACCGGCGGTCTATGACCAGCTTTCCATTGAGCTTTCCGAGTCGGTGAATAACGCGATGTTCCGCGCGACAGGGTCGCTGTTGAAGTTCGATGGGTTCCTGAAGCTGTACCGTGAGGGGATTGACGACGACCAAAAAGACGAGGAAGAATCGGCGATTCTTCCTGCGATGAATATCGGCGATAGCTGCCCTATCCGCGAGTTGAAACCGGAGCAGCATTTCACCGAACCGCCGCCGCGTTATTCCGAGGCGAGCCTTGTGAAGCGGTTGGAGGAACTCGGCATCGGGCGGCCTTCGACGTATGCGGCGATCATCTCCGTATTGCAGGATCGCGGGTATGTGCGGCTCGATAAAAAACGCTTTATCGCGGAGATGCGCGGGCGGTTGGTCTCGGCGTTCCTGGTGTCCTATTTCCAGCGCTATGTGGAGTATGATTTCACGGCGAATCTGGAAGAGCAGCTCGACGAAATCTCCGCCGGGAAGATGGATTGGAAAGTCGTGTTACGGGCGTTCTGGGATGAGTTCATCGCGCGCATCACCGAGTCGAAAGAGATTCCGCCGAAGGATGTGTTGGAGACGCTCGATACGATGCTGGCGCCGTTCATTTTCGGCAAGGCGAAGGTGACGACGGAAGACCGGCTCTGCCCGCAATGCAAAGAAGGTGGATTGCATTTAAAGACGGGAAAATTCGGGGCGTTTTTGGGATGTAACCGTTATCCCGATTGTAACTACACCAAGCCGCTGAATATCGAGAGTGATGGCGGGAATGACGGGGCTGGCGGTGGCGATGTGGGTGAATTCCCGCGCGCATTAGGAACCGACCCGAAAACGGGGTTGCCTGTCAGTTTACGCAAAGGGCCGTATGGCGTCTATGCGCAACTCGGCGAAGGTAAAGAAGTGAAGCGTGCAAGTGTCGCCAAAGGCGTCAGTGCGGATACGATTGATCTCGAAAAAGCGCTTTCCATGTTGGCTTTGCCGCGCGAGGTGGGGGAGCATCCGGAGACCGGGAAAATGATCATGGCGGGCGTCGGAAGGTTCGGGCCGTATCTGCAGCATGACGGGAAATATGTCTCGCTGAAGGGCGATGACGATGTGCTCACCATCGGCATGAACCGCGCGGTCGATCTGATCGCGGAGAATGCGGCGAAGGCAAGCGGGAAACCGGGGGCGTTGCGTACGTTGGGTAAGAATGCCGACGGAGATGAGGTGTCCGTATTCAGTGGACGGTATGGCCCTTATGTGAAGGCCGGGAAAGTGAACGCGACTATCCCGAAAGGGTATGAGCCGGAAACGATTACGTTGGAGGAAGCGACTGTCCTGCTGGCGGCACGCGCTGGCGCGGGCGGTAAATCTAAAGGCAAAAAACCTGCGGCGAAGAAGGCTGCGCCTAAGAAAGCAGCGGCTAAACCGAAGGCAGAGGCCAAACCCAAAGGGGCAGCGAAAGCACCGAAAGCCAAGGCGGCGGCGAAGAAAAAGAAGGCGTAACCTAACCTTTCTGGGGGATGGCCCTCACCCGGATTTCTGTTGAAATCCGACCTCTCCCGGTGGGAGAGGTGATGTTTATAAAGGGTTGTGGTGAGGAAGCGCTAGGCAGCGACCATTTTCCTATGGTATAACATCATTATGAGCGCATTCGTCAAATTATTCCAACCTGCCAAGACCGCTATGCAGTCGGGCCGTGCGAAAACCAAGTTGTGGCGCATGGAGTTCGATGAGCTGGCGCCGAAATTCGTCGAGCCGTTGATGGGCTGGGTGGGACAGCGGGATACGACGCAGCAGTTGAAACTGGATTTCGACAGTCGCGAAGAGGCACTCGCCTATGCCGAGAAGAAAGGCTATTCCGTGCGCGTCATCGAGCCGCATGCGCGGGTGATTCGGCCTAAATCCTATGCGGATAATTTCAAGTTCGATAAGATTAAGGCTTAGGTTTTTCTCTTTTTTTTCTCTTCGATAATGTCAGACCAATGAATGCTGTTTCAGTATTTAGTTTACGGCGCCACGGACGTGGCGCGCTGGATTCCCGCCTTCGCGGGAATGACGATAATTATTGTGGTGAAGTGAATGGTGCGATTGATTGGAGTTAATATAAATACAATTTAGGGTTGTGTACTTATTCCGGCTGGTTTATAGTGGCACGCAGTGAACAGGAGAGAAATCCTATGACAAAGATTTTAATTATTGAGGATGACAAGACGCAAGGGCTGATTCTACAGCATACCATCAAGAATACTCTGGGTTGTGATAGCATCCTCCTTGCGAGCGGACGGGAACTCAAGGACCTGATACAGCAGGGATTGCTGCCGGACGTGGATTGCGCAGTGGTTGATTTGTTCCTGCCGGATATGGACGGGATTCAAATCACGCGGTATCTCAAGGAACAACTACCCGACCTGCCCATCGTGGTGATGACCCATTACGGGAACCGTAAACGCGCGATGATGGCGATACAGGCGGGGGCACGAGACTTTTTGCATAAACCCATCCCTACCCAGCGATTGAAGGTGACGCTCAGTAATATCCTGGAGACGGAGGCGCTGCGTAAGGCCATCGGTTCTTATAAATGGAAGCCGGAAATGCCGCCTTTACCCCATACCGCGCCGCTCGGCATTTCCACGGCATACCTGCAAGTGCTGGCCGATGCGCGCGCGGCGGCGCTTTCCGGGCAGAAGGTACTCATCCTCGGCGAAGCGGGTGTGGGCAAAACCGTCCTCGCGCAACATATCCTGAGTTTGCAAGGGTGTGACAGTTACACTAAGCAGGCGTGGAAATCCTCGGCCATACCGACGCCACCTCCCCATCTGAATTCCAAGAACGGGGTTATCCTCATGTGCAAAGACCCGCTGACAAGCCACCAGACAATAACCCAATTCACTCAGTTTTTGAACAGCCGTCCACTCACTGTCGGCTGTGCTACCGCTTCTTCCGTGGGGGATGTGGCGGAAGGGTTATCAGTTGAATCCTGTATCCTCTATGTGCCCCCTTTACGGGAGCGGCGGATGGATATCAGCATCCTCACCGATTATTTCCTGCAACGTTTGTCGCGCCATCATACGCGTTACTGGCTCGATGCCGGCGTCGCGGATGCGATGTATGCGTATGACTGGCCGGGGAACGTGGCGGAGCTGGAGCAATTCCTCACCGCGGCGGCGGCCTATACCGTGCAGGGGCGAATTACACTCAATGAGTGGGAATATCATTTACAAAGACGCAGCTTCGCCCATCAGGGGACCGCGCAGACGCATGAGCGTGTACGTTTCGCCGCGCCTCATGCCGCCCATATTGCGCTGACGACAGAAGAAGGAGACCTCAGGCCGTTCAAGGATATCGAAGAGGATATCATCATGCTCGCGATGCGGAAATACGACCATTCTCCCTCGCTGGTGGCACGTCACCTGCAACTGGGGCGCACCACCATTTACCGCAAAGTACAGAAACTGGCGGGGGCGGAGTCGAATTAAGGTTGTTTTTTAAGCCCATTTTGGCATAATGGTGGGCATGAAGCGCTTTACGATTCCGTGTGATTTCAATGGGGTGAAACATCCCTTCCACGTCTATATCGGTGAGCCGCATCCCAAAAAACACCCTTTGCAGTTCCAGTCCTCCTGGCTCTCCAGCGAGCGCGGCGGCACGATTCCGCAGGACGTGATGGATAGTTTCGAGAAACTGTTCAAGATCTCGCAGGAAAATAATGTTTCGTTCGAGGATCTTTGCGTCTATGCGCTCGGGCAGGCAGCGCAGGAGAATCAGGGCGGGGGCACGCCTCCGACCTCGGGCTAAGTTTTCCGTCCCCCAATGCACCCCCCCTCAGCACCCGGCTCACCTTCACGCGTATCATCCCCGGGTTCCCCGCTCTGTGCTTCCGTTGATCAGTTGCAATGGGTCGTGCATGACGTGCCGTCCGTCGGCCCGGTCGCCATCCCCAATTTGCCGTGGTGGACGGCCACACGGTATGTGATGCTGATCGAGGAGTTGGAATTTAACCCCGAATTGTTCCTATTCGACCGTATCGTCAGTGTACGCGGGGGACTTGCTGCTCTCGCCGACCTTAATGACATGACGGATGGCAACGCGGTTGCGCTGCGCCGGAATCTCGGAGTGCTGCGTAATGTGTTGATGGCGCATCTCTTCCCGAACCCGGGCAGGCCTACGGCCGAAAAACGTGCGCAGCTGGAGCAGATGGCGCTGCATGTCGCCGCTATGCTGAAGCGCGGGCAGTCGGGGAAAGACCATCTGCTGGGCCTTCTGACCGTGCCGGGATCGGCCAGTCTGGCGATGACGCTGGCGGTGCAGGAGCGCGCAGGCGGCGCGGCGCTGTTCAGGACGTTGCAGCAGCTTAGTTCCGCGCCCGGACTATGGCGCAAGTTGATGACGACGGTAGGACTGGCCCCGGCGCTTCGCTGGCAGTTACCCCCCCTCGTCCACACCCCTTTCCTTCCAGCACACCTGCATGCGGTGCTCATTGAAGAGGACGAGTCGGACAAGGCGCTGCCGTGGCAGGACGGGTTCCTGCCGGAGGCATTGCTCATCGGCCAGACGGCGGAGCTCTCGGATGGGCTGGCGGTGGAGGATGTGGCGCTGGCGGAGCAGTTCCAGCAATCGGTGGATGCCCTGAGCGGCAACATCAAACGACAGGCGGTGGATATCGCGCATGAGATATTACGGAAGCTGAAACTGTCTTTCCATGACGTGCCGATGGAAACATTATTACAGCATGATCCGGCGCGGCTGGCGGAAGCATTCGTCGATATGGAGAAGCTGATCCAGATCTATGAAACCTACCTGACGATGGCGAGCGATCAGCAGCCGAGCTTGATGGAAGATGACATCATCATGGATGCGAATCTTTCCATCGGGAAGCTACTCTATCAGGCCAAGCATTTCGCATTGCAACAGGCGGTGGGGGCGAAAAATATCAGCGGCATCGCGAGCTTGCAGAAAGACCTCGCCAGTTTCCCCGATTCGATGCGCGAGCCGGGCAAGGATACAGTCAACGACGTGCTGGGCTCGGTGGAGAAGGCGTTGCAGAAAGTGCTGGGCGTCCTCAAGACAGCGAACATGGAAGCGCCGGGTGAGGCTGAGCGTGCAATCGGCGTGCAGAAAGGACATGAACTGGGTGAGGCCGATATGCGGCTGGCGCAGATTGTGGGCATGGGTGAGGAGATGCAACGGTTACAGGCGCAACAAGCCGCCCAGCGCAATGCGATGTTACAGGCCAATCTCGCCACGCAGCAGGCGAACCAACGACAGCAGCAACAGCGGCAGCAACCGACGGATAGAGCCCAGCAAACGGGTCAGGAATCGCGCCGCAGCACTACAACGCAGCAGCAGGGACGCGTTTCCCGCACGCAAGCCAACCTGATGCGCCAGCAACGGGCGCAACGACAGGCACGTTTGCAGCAGCGACTCCAGCAGCAGCAACAGGCAGCGCATCACCATGAGTTCGGTCAACTACTGGGCAATAAGGATGTGGAACATATGCGCGGCAGTTTCAACGCGCCGACGACGGGGGACATGATCCAGCCCGGAAGCGCCAAGGACACCATCCGCCGTGAACGTGAGCGTCAAGAAAAACGCGAACGGAAAGATATGCGGAAGGCTGAGGAACAGAAAACGGGAATGCCAGCGGCGGGCACGGTGGCCATGGAATCCGCTCCCGCTATGGATACGCCGCAGACAACGATGCCAGACGGTACCATACCGCCGCCGCGTCCGCCGAAGCGGAATCAGAAAACAGGAAGATAAAGCCGACTTAGGCCGCGTTATGGCCTTTCAGCCACCACCCGTTAATGGAGCGGTGCGGCCCGCAGGGGCTGTCGTCCGTCCCCACGCAGGGGCTTTTCAGGTCTTCACGCTTGTTGGAGCAGGAAGGCAAGGCCAGCAGAACGGCTGCGACCAATCCCAGTTTCAATGCAGTGCTGTATTTCATCGGTGTCCTCCCTTGACTCTTAACCGCCGCTGCCAGTGAATTTCTGGAGCGCGCCGCTCATCTTACCACCCATTCCCGAGAAGGACAAGCCGCCTGTCAACTCGGCGGCGATACCGAGGACGACCGTCATCATCCTGAAGCCGATATAGCTAATGAGCAAGAATATCAATATCTTCACCGGGTTGATGGGGAAGATGCGGTCGATCTTCGGCGCCGCGGCGGGGTCGGCGTCGGGATCGACGATGCCCTTCCATGACCATTGCCCTTCATAGGGTTGGCCGTCCACCATGAAACGCCAGGTGTGGACGTCCTCTACCCCGGTCTGCGTGACCTTGGTGTAGCAGACCTCGACGTCGCGGCGCGGAACCATGTCCCATGCGGCGGATTCGAGCAGGACGACGTAGAAGGAAAGGTAGGCGAACATCATGATGGTCTGGATACTGATGCTGACCAGTTGCTTCAGCCAGCCGTCGAACACGTGTTTCGTGCGGTCGAACAGCATGAAGACAAAGAAGATGGGAGCCAGCCCGAACAGCAGCGTCTTGACGATGAGATAGAGCACGTAGACGCGCATCGCCTCGAGAATCATGCGCAGTACATAGGTCATCGAGAAGACGATGAGGAAACCGAGCAGCGCGCCGAACGGACCCGTACCGAAGGCGGAGAGGATGATGATGAACATGCGCGGCGACAGCAGCAGGGTGATGAGGCCGTTCAGCAATTCGAACGGCTGCTCGGGCGAGCCGCCGACACAGGAGGCGAAGCCGGGATCCGTCCCGGTGCCGATGGCGAGCATCACCTCAATCATATAACAGACGCCATCCTGGAACAGGCCGCTGATGAACCCTTCGCCGCCGGAAGTATCGAACAGGATATACCATGCATCGGGATGGAACAGCAGGAGGATCACCGCCATCTTGAACAGGCGTATGAAGACAATATAAAAGTTCGCCGGGACGAGCCCGAACATGAAACAGATGCCGTATATCATGAGGTAGAGAACGAGACAGGCCACTACGATGGCGTAGAAGTTATCGTTCGCCACCAGTCCTTCGAACAGATCCTGCGCGATGGTGGTCAACGTGCCGTCCACCGTGTCGATGATATTCTGGAGAAAATTCTCCAGCTGCGAGAGATCGAATACCGGATCCTCCGTGCAGGTATTGGCGAGCGTATCGCTGGGAGGCGCTGCGTAGGAAATATCGGGGAACGCCATAACCCCAAACCATATCATCATCACCCATATCACGATCGATTTCATATCATTTCACCAATGAGAATAATTGATTTTTCGCTGCCGCCGTCGCCTTGCCGGTGGACTGCACCATACTCGACGCCGTCTGTTTCGCCGCATTTCCTACCTTGCCTTGCTTATCCCTGGAAAGCATACCACCCATCGTATCCGTATTTCGACTGATTGCCTGTCCTAAGCTGTGCGAGCTGAAGATCGAACTGGTGAGCATGGGAATCGACTCCATCCCCATCGCCAGCAATATCACGACCAGCATCAGCTTGACGCTCGCGAACATGATCTCGATCATCTTCTGGGCGTGCTGGGGCCCGAAATCCACGGTGGTCAATGCCAGATTCGAGCATTTATCGGAGTTCGTGGTCAGCATGGGCGCAAGGAAATTCCCCAGCGTGCTTTGCGGATCCAGCGCTTCGTTCAAGACCGCGTCATTCTGATAGATATTTACTTCCTCACCCTTTTCCTTATCGAAATATTTGTACATATCGGGATTAAGCGGGGACTGACGCGAGCAGAATTGTTGCTGCTGGCGGTAAGCAGCCTGTTGCTCCTCCGGCGGGAGAATTTCTGCCAGAGTCTCCTTGATATGTTCGCCTCCGCCAAAGACCACCTGATCGATGACCGGCATGGTGATGGCGATATAGGCAAATATCATCATCGGTTGGGCGATGGCCGTCATCACCATCCTTGTCCAGGCCCAGACCGCCTCGCTGAATTTAGGGATAAAGATGAACGGAATGACAATGGGCGAAATAGCGATGAGGAAGCCCAGATAGAGATAGGCCAGCAAGTAGCTGTAAATCGCCTTGAAGACATAGGTAAAGAGGCCGACCATCGCGGCGACGGCGATCATCACGATCGCAGGCGAGACCGCACCGCCCATCAGCAACGCAGGCATGAATGCGAAGAAAGAATCATGCAGCGCAGTGTTGACACCTGTGCCGAACAGACGGTCGATAATGCAATCCATCCGCTGCCAGACGATGCTATTAGTCATCGACACATAGGACGCGGCAATCTCATCCAGCGGGCAGGAATAACTGCCGGCGTTATCCAGAGTTGTCGTCACCATGCCGACCGCGGATTCGCTCATCCTGAATATCTGGGGCGCAAAACCACTCAGATTATAGGAAAATGCGAAGACAAGCGCTATCTTGAAAATGAGGAGAACGCCCTTCTCCTTCACCTCGGAATCGCCCACCATAATCTTGATGCCGAACACCATGAGCGATACGATCATCAAGGCAAGGATGATCGGAACCATGATGTCGCTGATTTCGGAGAGAAAGCGCTGCGCAGTCTGGTTGATGGCTATACTCACACAATAGATAACGCGCCCCGTGAAGAAGCCGTTGGCAGGGCAGCAGGTGATGGCGACATCATCCAGCGTGATGCCGCCGTTGAAGGAAAGTCCTAACCCGTCCACGATACATTCATCGATTTCCTCCCGCGGTTCGCTCGTGACCGGGGGCGGCCCAACGGGCCCCGCCGCCGCAAAGAACGGCAGGAACAGAACCAGAAGGAAGAGCGCGTATCTCATTTCATTAGCCAGCTTGTGATGCAGAAGATGCTTATAGAATTATCCATGAGCGTTCCTATGCGGTAAATTTATCAGAGTTCTGTTGCAGTACGCCCATCGCTTTGTCACGCACTTCAGCATTCTGCGTCAGGTCGTCGGTAAGTACACGGATATAGGTGCCCGTTTCATCCGTTGCACTCCCGAAATGTACGGTGCCGCCGCCAGCGGAGGTATTAAGCTCATCCGCAATGCGCTGGGCTTCCGCCGCGTCACTTACACGAATGAAGGTATATGCACCCACTACCTGCGTAGCCCCTGAATGACCGATCGCCGCGTTCATCTCCCCGTAGAGCGTATTATCCTGCTCGCGCTGCTGACGCTGCTCCTCCTCCAGACGCTCCTGCGCGGCGAATTGCTCTTCCTCCTCACGTTTTTGCTTGGCGTATTCTTCTTCCTGCCGCTGCTGTTCGGCGTATTCCTGTTCACGGATGGCGCGTAACTCGGCGGTCTCCCGTTCCAACTGTTCGTCTGCCGCACGCCGTTCCTGTTCTCTTCGCTCTATCTCCTGCCACTCCAACTCCACCACATCCTGTGCCGGGGGACGGGGATCAAACTCAGTGGGATTCTCGCGCGGGACGCCTACTGTACCGTCGGGGCGCATCGGGGATCGAATACTGCCGTTATCGACGTTCTGCGGCGCTTCGGGGAACGGCTCGCGCAGCGTTTCAGAGGGTTTCTTAAAGAGTTTGTTATCGGCAACCGGATAGGGAGCGTCCGGTCTTGAGGACGCAGACACGATACTGTCCGCCCCCCCTGACCCTGTGAGGCTGTTGTTGCCACTACCACCCGAGAAGGTATCACGAGGCTGTAACGGAGAGCGGATCGTTTCGGGGGAATCCCGGAACAATTTGTTATCGGCAACACCGTAAGGAGCGTCTGTTTTCGCGGATGCGGATAGCACCCGGTCTGTCCCTGCTGATCCCCTCAGTGCCGTATTGCCTGCCCCGCCCGTCAGCACAT
>JBGTBD010000030.1:0-11233 GCA_041749475.1 Rickettsiales bacterium | reverse complement strand
TGCGGCGAGACGACCTCCACCAATAAACTGGCCGACGGCTATATTCATTACTGGTTGAACAGTAATCCTAAAGAATAGGGTGAATAATGCTTGGCCTGCATAGCGCCGTGAGGTATTCTATTCCCTGAATAGAAGGGAAATACCAGCCATGCCAACATTGGAAGATATCGAAGCGCAGATAGAAGCGCTCCCCAACAAGTACATCTTCTTCACTCGCAAGGAAATCAAGCGCCTCCCCAACATCCTCAATGAAGGCGAGGAAGTCCGCGCGCTCACCTCAGGCTATTCGGAAGGCAACACGGTTCTCGCCGTCTGCACCAACCGCCGCGTCATCTTCCTCGATTCCGGCATGTTCTTCGGCCAACGCCAGCGTCAGGTCCAGCTTGACCGCGTGCAGTCCATCCTTGGCAATTACGTGATATTATTCGGCTCACTGAGCATTTCGGACGGTTCCTCCAATATGGCGATGCGCTTCGTCCTCGCCAAGACCATCGACCCCTTCGTCAAGGCGGTGCATAACGCGATGGACGAATATCGTCGCATATTAGTGCAGGAAACCGCCGGGGTATATCAATCGGCGAACGATGTGGAATACGTCACCGACGTTGCGACGCAACTGGAACGCCTCGCCGCCCTCAGACAAAAAGGCGTGCTGACGGAACAGGAATTCCTCGTCCAGAAACAGAAGATTTTAAACGCGTAAAGCCGGGATTATGCGCCGCGGCCACCCGGTGCTGCATGTGCCGGATCGGAAGCCTCTTTCATCGCTCTCAGATAATCAGCGACTTTTGAGCCACCCGGTTGTTGCACGCTCGCAGCATGCGCTTGCTGCGGCATCGGCTGCGGAGCTATCGTGTGCGGACGGTCAGCGGACTGGCTCAGTTCCGACACATCATACCCCGGTGGAAGTTGACCGCCTCGCGCCGCAATAGCTTGCCTGCGAAGCGTTTCCTGCTCGGTGAATCTTCCGACGACCGGCGCCTGATTATTACCCTGAAAGGCCCCAACCGCACCCAATCCCAGCGCACCGCCGACAGGCAACGAAAGAGCGCTATACGAAAGGTCACGCTGAAGCCCGGTATCACCCAATGCTACAACACCTTTTACGAAATAGTCATTAACAGCGCCGAATGCTTCTTTAATGGGCGCAGGGGGATTGGCCAGCGCTTGCGAGATAGCTTCAGGCGTTTTGTTTTCGGCAAACGTCGTGATGGTATTTAAATGCTCCGTCAGCTTTGCCACTTCAGGATTCGCGGAAAGTCCGAAATACTCATTCAACGCAGTAGCGCCGGGGATGAGCGGCATCGCCTTTTCTGTATTCACCAATAGGTGTTTTCCACCATCAGCCACACCTTCGAAGAGGTGGAAACCATCGGGGATATTGGTAGGAACTGTGTCCACCACGCTCGCGAAATCCTTGAGTTGGGTGGCCACATCTGACTTCGTCGTCAGCTCAGTTGCCAAAGTTTTAATCTGATCGTTCTCCACCAGGAAATCCGGGTCTATCCCCCATGCGGCGAGGCCGAATGCGGCTCCCCCAAGTGCTAATCCTGCGGCGGCTCTGAAAAGTGACATGGCGTGCTCCTATATTCCTATCATTTCCTGGGCGACCTCAGTGATCAATGCACTTTGTGCCGCCGATTGTTCCTGTAACGCCCGCTCATTCGAGATGCGCGTAGACGCTTCGTTGATTTCCAGATGCCAGTTCACGGGAACCCCCGGTCGCTGTTGCATCCGCTGTGCGACGACCTGCTGGTGCTGTATCCGGGTCGCGCTCATACCCTTCATCAACCCCGCCCCGCCGCCGATGACCGCTCCGCCTGCCCCACCATAGATCGCCCCGTCAGGAACGTCGATACCGGTCATCGCCGAGATGGCCGCCCCGGCAAGCCCGAACACCACCGCCCCGATCACCGCACCGTTGATGGTGCTGCCAACCAGGTGGCTTTTGGAAGCCGGCGTGCAATCTCCACGCTTTCCTTCCGTGCATTCGGTATTATCGTCGCTAAATGCCATACGTTATTACCACCCTTTCATTATAGGCAGGCAACAGGCCACGTGTGTGACAGTTTGATGAATTTTATGGAATTTTCGGCTATTTTCCCGAACGCACAACTACTCGAAAATCCCCCAGAACCCGCGCTTTTTAAGCGTGGTGGACTTCCCCTCGAGCTCGAATACGCTTTTATAGGTTACCCCGCGTTTCGTATTATAATCCTGATGGTAATCCTCAGCCGGGTAAAATTCCACTGAGGGCTCGACACTGGTCGTCAATGGCTTCTTGAAGCGGCGGGAAGCCTCCACGGACGCTTTAGCGGTCTCCGCCAGCGCCTTCTGCTCCGGCGTATGGGTGAAAATGACCGAACGATATTGCGGCCCCGTATCTACGCCCTGCCCGCCGACTTGCGTCGGGTCATGGATATTCCAGAACGCCTCCAGTAGTTTCTCGTAACTGACAATGTTGGGGTCAAACAGCACCCGCACCGCTTCTGCATGGCCGGTATCATGTCCTGAAACCTGCTGATAGGTAGGGTTTTTCACATGCCCGCCCGTATAGCCTGATACAACATCCACGACGCCTTTAATGGCCTCGAATTCCGACTCCACACACCAGAAACACCCACCCGCGAAGGTGGCTTGCTGATAGGCCGGATTATCCCATTGTTCCTTGTCGAACGTCTGCGCCGCCGCATTAGCGGGAGTCGTCGCATATAATTGCATCAACACGAACAGAACGAACGTAGCGACCAGTAGAACAATATTCTCCATGCGAGGTGCATCCATAAAAAATCCTTTTCTATGAATTCGCTGTCACGCTCGTTTGGTTACACACCCTAAAACCGTCATTCCAGCGAAAGCTGGAATCCAGCCCCGCATACGCGCTACAAACAACATCCATCCCGCCTAGCCTTCTCTGGATTCCAGCCTTCGCTGGAATGACGAGTATGGTGATTATGTCTTACGTTCTATCTGTAATTTAAACCTCCGCCACCGCTGGCCACCCGCGTCCTATCTTTTCCGACATCTGGTAAATCCGTACAGTCACAATTGCCTGCACACTCCCGAAATCCGTTATTTGCTCCGCATCGCTATAAGTAACCATCGGTGTAGTAACACTGAATGTCCTCACCACATCCACACTGTCCAACACTTCCACCTCATACATCTCCACAGCCTCGCTCAACGGCACATCAACCCCGTCCCGCCATTCCCCGCCGATGCGCGTGCGGCGTATCCATGACACGATGAGATTCCCAGCCACACCCCGCACTCCCGATACATGCACAGGTGCATAGGGCTTCAGACACCGCCCGGTGAACGTAATGTCCTCCGCCTCCGTTGTCCCCAACGTCGCCCCGACGGTAACAGGCTTATACGCAAGCGCCCGCCCGATGAACTGTGTTGCCATCACTTCCTTCTGTATCGCCCCGTCGAGCAACACGAACCTCTCCCCCAACACATGGGTATCAATGGCGAACTCCGTTCCCAACCGCCCGCGCAATAACCGCGACAACGTATATTTCCCCGGTTCGATTTCTTCCGCATACTGGAACTGGATGATTTCATCCCCCAGCAACGCCGAGTTTGCACCATTCAACACCGCGAGTTCTGAAACGCTTTCCAGCGTTCCATTCCCAACGAGCAACACCGTCACCTCCCCCACTTCATCGAACACGGTAGAAGGCCCACTCGCCAACACACTCGCCGCCGCGCCGATAAGCGCTTCACTACCGCCATCGAGCAACCGCGCATAATTAGCGCCAGCATCTTCTGAACGATAGAGCACCACGCCGCGCCACTGCTCAAACTCTCCTGCGAAGGCGAATCGCAATGTCGCCTCTTCCGGGTTATCCGAAGGCAACGCAGGCATGTCGAGCGCCTCCATGCGCGTCGTCCCGATGATGATCGGCGCGGTGATAACATTCGGCGTAAGCCCCGGCGTGCCGTTCACCGTATAGACGGAAACATCTTCCGACACCGCCGAGATACGCATCAGCCCACGGTCACGCAGCGTGCGCGTAATCCGCATCTGGTGTGACACGCCATCCGCATCGACCGTTATTACATCCGTCGGCTCCAGCGCAGCATAATCATCATTCACCCAGAACTGAAATTGCGTGCGCGACAACCAGCGTAAATACAGCGCAACTTCCGCAGCATTTTTTGCTTGCTGATCCTCGAATACCACGGGGAGATTTATCGTGTCCGCGAGTTTACTCTCCGTCACCTGCCGCGTCGCCGTCTGCGTTCCCGGCTGATAAAGATTCTGCCGATTGAGATAGATGACATTCACCTCGCGCGGCAATTCCAGCTCCTGCGTACGGATAATCGTCAGCGGCGCGGAACCGTCTTCCAATGCTACCAACTCACCCGCCGGGACCGTCATCACCGATTCCCCACCACGCGGCACGAACCGCAAGATACCGGACGTCTCCAGCGCATCGAAGAAGAAGCCCTGCATCAAATCCTCAATGAGCCCACGCGCATTGGAAAGCTGCGTCACCACATATCCATCCACCCGGTCGGTCAACCGCGTCACGTCGATCTGGCTTTCGTCGAGCCCCGCCCGCACACAAATATCGCGTACAATGGCCGCCAACGCCGACGCACCGAATTTCCCCGTCACCCAATGCCCCTTGACCCATGCCGGCCCGTCCGCCCATACGCTCAACAGGTCAGGAAAATACGGGAATGGCCGCGCATCCCATGTCCAGAGAAAGGTACGCTCCACCATGTCCGATTCCTGCCATTTGGCAAGCGTCGCCGCCACCCCGGTGCGCTGCGCCCGGAAATCCACCCAGCCTTTGGAGTGATACGGGAAGAAACTCTCCACGCTATTGGGGTCGTAAAACACATTCGGCTGGTTCGTCGCACCATCCACACTCGGGAAGCCAAACTCGGTGAACCATATCCTCTTCGATTGCGGAACCCAACCCGTCACACTCGCATCGGGATTCGTATGCGTATTGTTCCAGAACCAGTCGATATTCTTCCACGCATAGGCTGCTGCAAGCGGGGACTGAATGGTGCGATCCACATCGCTATAATAGAAATCATACCCCTCGCCGGACGTCCAGCCGTCGATCACCGCGTGGATGTCATATCCCATCTCTCCCTGCGGTGCATCCGTCAGCGGGAAATAGGCGTCGATGCCGATAACGTCGATATGGGGCGACGCCCATAGCGGATCCATATTATACCACCCGCCATCCGTATGATGATACTCAGACCAATCCGCCGCATAGGTGATGAGCGTCTCGCCCATGATGCCCTTCACCGTCGCCGCCAGTGAAACGAGCTGGTTGACGGCCGGGTAATTCCCCGGAGTATCCGTCACCTTCGTCAACCCAATCAATTCCGAACCAATGGCGAATGCATCCACCTTGTCATGCACCAAGTTCGCGTAATGCGTTATGAACGCGTTATACCCATTCGTCTTGGTGAAAAAACTATTCACCTCCGACGCACTGCCCGTCAACCTCCCGCGCCACGGCTTGCCATCCACATCCATAAAGAACAACGGCAGAAAAAGAATATTATATCCGCGCGATTTCAGCTCGGTGAGGTACCGCACCAGCGCATCATCATCCGGCGTTCCACCATATCGCGGGGAGCCGTCAATCAGCGTAATCTGATGCGCTGTCACCCGCGTCCTACCCGCAACATTCCACTGGTCGGGCTCGGTCGTTGCACCCGTGGTATATTCCACCCCCGGCAACACCACGCAATCGCCCGCATCGGCAGACGTCCCGAACCAGCAGGCCACCACGGCAATCCAACTCACATTCGGACATGTCTCCGCCAACTGATCCAATGACACCAGCGCATTCGCCCGCGCTTCGATGGTCTGTCGGTTCATCGGCGCTTTAGTCGTGCGCTGTACGAATGTGCCGTCCACCACTTCGCCGGAGACTTTATATTGCACCGTCGTGTCGTACACATATTCCCCTGCACCGGGGATCATGATCATCCCCGTCACCATATCCTCGACCGACTGCCCGTCATAATCCGGGAACTGGAGTTTCCGTTTCACCTCGAACGTGAAATTAGGGATACGATTGCCGAAATCCGCCAGCGGAAAATCCTCGATGACGACATACGCCATGCCCCGATACGCAGGTGTCTTCCCGACACCCTCAAAAGATTCAATATAGGGGTCTGGCAACTGCTCCTCATCCCCATAGTAAATCCGGTATGTCCCTTGCGACAGATCAAGCTGCTGCGCATCCGCCCATGCGCGCAATATGCCCGTCACCGGCCCTTCGCAGATGGCAATCGCGAGACTAACACTGTAGGAATAATTCGTGCTGCTGACCTTCGTCCCGCCACCACCACCTTTGCCGCCACCCGCCTTGCTGGTCGTCGTCGTCGCCGTTTCCTTGATAGGCCGCGACCAGATGACGTTCCCCGCAATCCGCACCGAGCCATAGACCAGCGGAATCATTTTCCCATAGGTCGATACCTGCACCGACAGATCCGCCATGCGCGATCCTTCGCGCCGCACCGTCTCGCTGCCGAACACCGCCCCGTCAATAAACCCACCGACCGCACCGCCCAGCGTTCGGCCGATCGCCGCACCGACTAATGGTCCCACAACGGGCAATGCCCCGCCGACACTCGCCCCAACCGTACTCAAGATAATGGATGCCACCAGCGCCCTCCGTTCATGCGCAGTGTGCCGCAAATCGCGCACTCCGGAAGGGTAAGAGAATTTCCATACAGCAATTTAACGCGACGGCTGCTAGGCTTGAGTCACCATACTGCTGTCACCACTCAGGAGGAATCCATGCCCCAAGAGATGATGCAATGCATCGACACCTGCCGCGAGTGCGCCGATCTGTGTCAGACCACCCTGTTCAACCATTGCCTGCGCGAAGGCGGAAAACATGTGGAGCAGGACCATGTGTCCCTGATGCAGGATTGTATCGATATATGCCGCACCTCCGCCCATTTCATGCTGCGCCATTCCGCGTATCACGAATATGTCTGCGCTGTGTGCAGTGACATCTGCGACGCATGCGCGACCTCATGCGAGGAAATCGGCGGCCCCGAAATGGAAGCCTGCGCCAAAATCTGCCGCGACTGCTCCAAACAATGCCGCAAAATGGCCCGCCGTAGTACTCCCGCGCTGCGTCGCGTACTTTAAACTAATGTCATACCAGCGCAGGCTGGTATCCAGTCTGAAGTGCGTGTTAAACCTATTTTATCTATAGCAAACCAATGACCGCTGGATGCCAGCCTACGCTGGCATGACAAAAGATGATCTAGATTACCGTAAGCAATGGCTTGCGACCGCAAGCCCATCGACCGTTCGGCGTAAAGCCTTCGTGGCGCTTGAACGAAGCTACTACTTCAACCCATCATTCAACGTATACGTCCCCGTCCGCTCCCCCATCGCCAACACATGCCCCTGCATCGCTTCCATCGCTTCTTTAGCAGTGAAGCCGTTGGGGAGTTTCAGCGACCCCACATCCAGCGCATAGACCCGGTAATGATAGCGATGCACCCGCATATCGTTCCACGGCGGGCATGGCCCGTCATAGCCGAGATGATCCTCAGCCCGCGCCGTATCGGAGAATTTCGCGTAATCATTGACCGCAGCCTTTCCTTCCAGCGCTGCCTTCAATGGCGGACGCTCCTCCGCATTCCCCTCCAGCGTAAAGACGTTGATGGGAATATCCACTTGCACCATGTGATAAAAATCCTGCCGCTTCATATCGCGTGCGATGGTCCTGCCCTCTTTTCCCGCCTGACTGAAATCGGTCGGCACGTCCGGATCGACTATCACCACGACGAATGAGCGCGAACCATAGGGCGATTTCGTCCAACGGATAGTCGGCCGCTGGTTCGGCCCCGGTTTGCTTTTATGTTTCGCATCGGAGATACAATACGCCTGCTCAGGCGGGATGGGTTGCCCCTCCTTCACCCCCTCGACGTTGACGATGAGGGGCGGCGGCGCGGCCATCGCAGTCGCTGCGCTCATCCAGACCGCTGCACATATCCCGTATCCCTTGCCCATACTCACCCCATCCAGCATTAACGATTGATATAAAAGCGTCTTTCCCGCCTCCCTCCAATCTCAATACCAGTTTCCTACAGCCCCGTGAAGCCCCCGCCAGTCTTTTTACAAGAGAACCCCTTGCCATCCCACGCGTTTTGGACTACATCAACCCACTCGAAGCCTTCCCTAACCGGAATCCGCTTCCTTTCGTGAGGCATCTAACCCACGAACTCGATGGTGACGCGGGGTGGAGCAGCCCGCCGGAGCAAAGCCAGCAGGCGGCGCGACAAAACAAGAGGCTACCGGGCGGATAATGCCCGGATCGATGGTGACGCGGGGTGGAGCAGCCCGGTAGCTCGTCAGGCTCATAACCTGAAGGTCGTCAGTTCAAATCTGGCCCCCGCAACCAAACTTTTCAATAGCTTAGCAAGGAACTTAAATACAGCAAAAATCTTCGGGGATACCCTGGGGATACCTTTGGTGATTCACCTCACCTCTTTACACTTCGTATTTTTTTCCATCTCTTATTCAGAGAAGTGTTTCCTAAAACCTTCCAGCGTCATGTTCTCTGCGAGTATGTCATGTGGCAGGAGCAGATAAACCCAAGGTTTGACACTCCCTGAGGGGAAATATCATAATTTTTAATTTCTATCCTGTAGTTTGAATTTGGCATTTTTTTATTCCAATCCACATTGTTTTGAATTTTTTATTTCGCCTGCCAGCATTGACCAACCAATCGCTGCAGGGCTGTCAGCAATAGTTCTAAGATATTTTTTCTGAGATGATGAAACATTTTTTAAGCCAGAAAACTGTTGATAGGCTCCAAGGAATTTTTTTGTCAAATCCATAGAATATAAAATTATTTTTTTTGAAGGATTCAATTCATTATTACTATTTTGACAGTTAGAAAGTATGGGTGAACGTTGATTTCCGTTTTGGAGATCATATATCATCAATCCGGTTATCACTCCTTGCATGAACACCCCACATTTGCTCTCCATAAAAAGCAGCTCATCTTTTTCTTTGTAATGATTTGCTGCTTCTTTACAATATTTATATAGATCCTCTGTCGTAGGATGTGCGTTAGAATCCAACACTTTTTCTTCCGGATCCAATTGGGCCTGAGACTCAACAGGCCGCATAAAACCCGCACACAATATTACCAATAACAATATTCTAAACATGATATTTTCCTGTTTCAAAACCTAAACCTATTAAAGCAGAATCGGGTTTAATTTGTTTAGAAAAATTTGCAAATGGTCCCTCTTGCAAATTTAAACAAAACTTTTCAAATAATTTATTTTCTTTTGTTGCAAAAGGACTTGCTAATAAAATTAACAATGGATACTGGAGGCCACGCAGCAAAGCGATAACCCTTTCCTACATGTGGTCGTGGTGTTGGCTCTCAGCACTGGGGCGAGGAAGATGGAGATACTCGGGTTATCACTTACGCTGTTGGTGTTTGCCTGTGGGACGCGTTACATTTCCATGAATCCTGTCGCCCCTGCACCTCCCCTTGGGGTAGCCCTACCATGTGCTTCAATCCTTGCAGCGCCTCCTCCCATATGCCCAGTTGGCAGGGTTGTTGGCCACGCCAGAGCGGTAAATCTACACCCGCACCCCGGTCATAATTATCAGCATCGAAGGTCTTAAATCCCCGCTGCTCACCGGTGATATAAATAAAATCCGCCCGCCGCGCTTGCTCGTTGCATGTAACAAGCCTTGGATACTCCGCAGTCTTTTTGACTGAAGAGTAGTTTTCTACTTTGTGGAACAATTTCTGCTCTGACTGACGAGAGTTGTGAATGCGAACATAGGTGAATTTACTTTCAGGGAGGTTTTGTGAAAGCTCTGCGTCCGTATAATCAATATTTGTAGTATTCATATTGATCAAATGGAAATCGCCATACATCACAAGAGCCTTCTCACCGTACGTTACGTCCTGAATGCGCTTTGCTGAGAGCTGATCCGCTAGGTTTCGATTGGAGTAAACATCATCCCCCAGACGGTAATACTCGGCTACCTCCGCTTTTACAGTTTGCGTTTCATGCTGCATCGCCTTCTGGAATAACGGATCGGCACGTGCATCAACAAAGCCTAATGACGCCAACTGAAATCGGTAATCTACGGCGTGAACATGCACCCCGTTCTCTCTAGCGGCAGCGATAAGATCCGCCATCGCTTGGGGTTCTTTGACACGGACTCGTTCGAAGAACTCTTTCATTTCCTGATAGGAGATATCGCCGCGTGCAAATCCATTCAGCACAGGTTGGTTGTAAACCGCTAACTCGGTGCAAAGATGTGTAGCCCCCGCGGCACGAGCCGTGGGTAGATGTGCGGCAATAACATGAACTGTCTCAGGCTCATTATGCGCTTCACCCAGCAATAAGATGGGCCGCGCTGCTAATGCTCCGCGTATAATGTCTTTAAAGTCTTTGTTTTCGGCCATAAGACTGTTATAGTTAACAATTGTTTCGGTTTGATGACTTTCTCCATGGAGTTGCAAAAGCGTTGGCGAGCCCCCCCCCGTATCCACCTTTGCCTTATAAATCATTACTATATATTTTTGAAACGTCGCCACTAATTCCAGATGTGTACTCCAGTAGAATTGGTCGAAAGACATCGCGGCGGTTAGTTTATAGCCGTTGCTGAGCAGATGTTTCGTATCCCGCTCGAACGTGGCCGGGCGGTTGTAGGTGACCATGATGATTTTTAGGCGCACCGCTTTACGCCAGTTCCTTCGTTTGCGTTTCCGCACCGTTGCGCGGGTGGGGTGATGAGAACGGAATCCGTGTATTTTAGATCGGAAGCCTTGACCGGTTCAGCGAAAAGTTCACGCACGGCGACGCGCATGTGGCTTTCCAGCCTAGACGCACGTATCGCATTATGTATCGCCGCGACCATCTCGTGACTGCCTTCATAAGCCAATACCTGATGCCCCTGTTTCAGCATGGGGAAACTATAGGTTCCGCAACCAGAATAAAAATCCATGACGCGCTGAGCCCACGCACATGGTGCAAGATAAAATCCGTAATCGCCGCCTGCCCCGTCTCCGTCGCTTGCAGGAAAGCAGCGTGGCAATTCCACGTTTACGTTACCGAAGCGTGTACGAAATACCTTTTTTATCAATAAGATATATCCTTGTTAGATTTGTCTTGAACCGCGCCCCCGCAACCAACTTTTCCTTACGTTGACGGCTTCAGCACCACCTGAATACCCCCGTCTGCTGTA
>JBGTBD010000029.1:0-53215 GCA_041749475.1 Rickettsiales bacterium | reverse complement strand
CCTAGGGCGACGACGCGACCGTTGCAAACAACTTTACATAACAGCTCCTCATGCACGTCTGCCGTTTGAAAGGCAGGTGATGGCGGAGTGTACGAAAAATCGAATACTGCCTGGCCGAGTCTAAGTTTTTCTGCCGCCTCTTTTTCCAACTCAACCGCCAGGATGTCGTCCAGCACGGTGTCGAGGGGAGTCATAAAACCTGACTCAAATGCTTGCAGAGAAGTAACTATCGGGTGAATATGCACGAATTCGGCTAAAGATTCCAGCGAAATTGCATTTTTTTCTGTAAACGGCCCAACCCCTGAGCGGCGCAGGGTTTGGACGTGTCCGACCGTCCCCAGCGCCAGCGACATATCCCGCGCCAGCGACCGAACATACGTCCCCTTGCCGCATAAGGCCTCCAATACCGCCTCATCCCCTGAAAAATCAATGATTTCCAATGAGAAAACCTGAATTTCACGCTCCTCCAGCACCACATGCTCCCCCGCCCGCGCAAGGTCATACGCCCGCTCACCGTTCACTTTAATAGCGCTGAACGCCGGGGGCCGTTGTGAAATAAGCCCGGTAAAGCGCGGCAAAATGGCTTCCAATGCCTCCCGACTGGGGCGGTTGGGACTGGTCGCGATCACCGGGCCTTCCCGATCATCGGTCGTCGTCTGCTCCCCGAAGGCGATGGTGAAACGGTAGGTCTTTTCCTTATCCATTGCATAAGGAACCGTCTTCGTCGCCTCCCCGAGCGCCAATGGCAAAATACCGGATGCCAGCGGGTCGAGCGTTCCCGCATGGCCGATCTTCTCCGGTGAGAGCAGTTTCTTGATCGCCGTCACCGCCTCGGTCGAACCCATGCCCTCGGGTTTATCAAGGTTAAGCCAACCATTAAGCGGGTAGCGCTTATGTTTTTTCTGGGATTTCATGGGACTAAAGAATTACTTCTCTAAATCCTGCCGGACATGCGGCGAGTGAAGGATGTCGGTAATCTTCTTCGCTTCCTCGAACGACTTATCCGGCTTGAAACGCAATGTCGGCGAATATTTCACATGCACCTTGGAGGTGACGAGGTGACGGAATTCGCCCGCATAAGTATTGAGCACGGCCACCACCCTATCGACATCCCCCCCGCCTAGCGGCGTGACATACGCGTTCGCATGACGCAAATTAGGTGTGATACGCACTTCCGAGACGGTGATGGACGTACCCCGCAACTCCGGCATCGGGCAATCCTGACGGATGAGAATATCCGCCAGCGCATGGCGGATCTCTTCACCGACGCGCAACTGGCGCTGGGTCGGCTCCCCGGTCTTGGAGAATTTATCGCTGGATGATTTTGGCATAATGGGTACTTTTACTGGTTGGGCTTTTCAAACTTTTTACCCGTGTGGATATAATAGCAATATTTGACGATGTCGGTCGCAAGGTCGGCGACGCGTTCGAGGTTTTTAGTCACCAGCAGGATCTGGCGTTTCACTTCGCCTTTCACTTCCTTAGCGTCACCGAGAGAGACCACGATATGCTTCGCCGCATCGTCCACTTTCTGCGCGCGGGCGAATAGGTCCAGTGCCGCCTGCTCATTGAATTGCTCGATATGCGTCAGCATCCCGGTGACGGTCTTTCCCGCGGCATCGACCACCGCCAGCAACGGCTTGGTCTGCGCGTCCGCAAGCGCTTCCAGTTTGGAGATATGCTTGATCGAGTTCTTCGCCATATCACCCATCAATTCGAGCGCCGTGGAGATCTTGAGCGAGGTCAGGATGAAGCGCAACTCGTCACCGGTGGGTGAGTATTTACCGAAGATGTCCATCACCAGTTTTTCGACGGCGAATTCCAGTTCGTTGATTTCCTTATCCTTCTGCTTGGCCGTCTGGAAGAGGGTAGAATCTATCACGGCTTTTTCCAGAAGCTGCAACTGGTCCTGAATGATGGAGCCCATCTGGTCGAGCGTCGCCAGCAGTTCTTTCAACTCATGTTCGAATTGACGGAATGCGTGTCGTTCCAACGTCAGCATGATATCTCCTCAACCTCCGCAATCGCACTAGATCGTGCGCGCGATTTCTTCCACTTCAAAACACTCGATGATATCGCCTTCGCGGATATCATCGTAATTCTCGAACGCCATCCCGCACTCGAAGCCGACTTTTACGTCCTTCACTTCGTCCTTGAAGCGTTTCAGTGTTTTCAGCTTGCCTTCGTGGATGACCACGTTGTCGCGTAGCAGGCGCACGCCCGCACCGCGTTTGACCTGACCTTCGGTGACGTAGCACCCGGCAACCTTGCCAGCCTTGGTGACGGTGAATACCTGACGGATTTCCGCGTACCCGATCTGGTTCTCGCGACGTTCCGGCGACAGCATGCCCGACAAGGCCGCTTTCACATCGTCGATAAGGTTATAGATAATGGAGTAGTAACGAATATCGACGCCGTCTTTTTGTGCCAGTTCACGCGCCGGATTCGTCGCACGGACGTTGAAGCCGAATACGATACTACCCGTCGAACGCGCGAGCGCGATGTCCGATTCCGAGATCGCGCCGACACCGGAATGCAGCACGCGCACCGAAACCTCGTCGCTATTGAATTTGCTGACGCTGCCGATGATCGCTTCCACCGAGCCCTGCACATCCCCTTTGACCACGAGCAGCAATTCCTTGAGCTGTTGCTGCGCCGTCGCGTCGGCAAAGAGCTGGTCGAGCGATTTGGCGGTGACGACCGCGTTTTTGTCGCGCGACGATTTGATACGGTATTCGGTGATGTCCCGCGCGGTTTTTTCCGTCTCAACCACGTCGAACGTATCGCCCGCCATCGGCGCTTGATCCAACCCGAGCACTTCCACAGGCTGTGACGGGATCGCTGTCTTCGTTTGCACACCTTTATCGTCGATCATGGCGCGAATCTTACCCCAGCTACCGCCGGCGACGACGATGTCACCCACCTTGAGCGTCCCGCGCTGCACCAACACGGTCGCCACGACCCCGCGCCCCTTGTCGATTTGCGCTTCGATAACGACGCCGCTGGCTTTACGCTCCGGGTTGGCTTTCAATTCGCCGACTTCGGCTTGCAACAGGATGGTTGCTTTCAGCGTATCCAGCCCCTCACCCGTTTTCGCGGACACGCCGACGACCTGGATATCCCCACCGAATTCCTCGGCGACGAGTTCATGGTGCATCAGTTCCGTTTTCACGCGGGCGACATCGGCGCCCTGCTTGTCGATTTTATTAACTGCGACAATGATCGGCACGCCCGCCGCTTTCGCATGGGAAATAGCTTCTTCCGTCTGCGCCATGATGCCGTCATCCGCTGCGACGACGAGGACGACGATATCCGTCACCGACGCCCCGCGCGAACGCATGGCGGTGAAGGCTTCGTGACCCGGTGTATCGAGGAAGGTGATTTTCTGGCCGTCCATATCGACCTGATACGCGCCGATATGCTGGGTAATCCCCCCTGCTTCGCCCGCGACCACGTTGGTCTTGCGGAGTGCGTCGAGCAACGAGGTCTTCCCATGATCGACGTGACCCATGATGGTGACGACAGGCGCACGCGGTTGCATATCGCCTTCGACGTCGGTCTGTTCCTGCAGAACGTTCTCGACATCCCCTTCTGTGACGCGACGGAATTTATGGCCGAATTCACCGGCGATCAACTCCGCCGTATCCGCGTCGATAGATTGGCTGGCGGAAGCGATCGTCCCCAGTTTCATCAACGCTTTGATGACGTCGTTCACGCGTTCGGCCATCCGGTTGGAAAGTTCCTGCACGGTAATGACTTCAGGGATAGTCACCTCGCGGATGACTTTTTCCTTCACGCCGTCGCCCAGTTCCATACGCTTGGCTTTTTCGCGGGCACGCTTGAGAGAAGCGAGGCTGCGCATCCGCTCTTCCTGATATTCCAGCGCCTGCGCCACGGTAATTTTACCGGTGCGGTGATATTGTTCTTCGCGCAGCTTCAGTTTGGAAGCCGGCTTTGCAGCGCCACCGGGGCCGCCTTTATCCTTACCGCCACGCCGGGAATTATCATCATCCGCCGCAACTGCGGGGGGTGCGACCCACACCTGATCGGATTTCCCGGCACGCGCCGGTTTCTCAGCCGGGGGAAGAACGACCTCGTCCCCACGCGATTTCGGCTGCGGGCGAACGACTTCACCGGAGGGCTGCGGACGCTTATCATCATCCGCCGTGACCACTTCGCGGGTCGCGTTCTGGATGGCTTTCTTGTCGCGTACTTGGAATGTTTCAGGCTTGAACAGGCGCTCAGCGTTTTCAAGCGCAGTATCGCGCTGCTTCTCTTCCGCTTTCGCGACTTCGACCATCTTGCCGCCGTCATTCCGCGCGAAGGTGCGGCTCTTGCGCACTTCCACGGTCACGGTCTTGGAACGGCCATGCGTGAAGTTCTGTTTCACCTTGCCGCTCTCGACCGTTTTGGTCAGCGATAGTTTATTCGGGCGATTCATACTGAGGGTCGCCGGCTGTTCTTTTTTATCCGTCATGTAACTCTGATTTTTCCCTGAAATGTAAGTAATTCGCGCTCTTATAGAGCATTCTTTTGGATAAATCCAGTGTAACGGTGGCACTTTTCCATAATTTTTTCTGCAAAATCAGCCCGTGTGACCACCATATAAACCGTTTCCGCGCGCGACGTCACTTTCCCTAATGTATCACGCGAAAGCACTGAAATCAAAGGCGTTTCACCAAGAAGCCGCAAGACCTTCTGGGCATCGCCCCGCGCATCCTCGGCCATCAGCAGCAATTTCGCCTCTTTTTTGCTGAGCGCATCACTCACCGCGTCAAACCCGGTGATGACCACCCCCGCCTTCCGCGCCATCGCCAACAGGTGCAGCAGCTCCGAATGTAGCAGCACCATCACCCGCTCGGGAAGGTCTTCCGACGCATGGACTCTCTCCTTCGCCGCGCGGGAGAATAATTGCTTCTTCACGGCCAAAGTCAATGCTTCCCGCGTAGAGCTCACCCACATCCCCCTGCCCGGCAATTTGCCTTGCAGATCGGGAACGACCTTTCCGTCAGGGCTGACCACGAAGCGGATCAGCTTTTCCTTGGGCAGCACCTCCCCGGTGGCAATGCAGGAGCGTTCGGCGCTTTTGGATTCGTCCGTCATCGCCTTCTCCATATGGTGGAAACCTACGCGGTTTTTGCGACCGTGGCGTCTTCACCTTCGGCAGCGTCAGCACCCTCGGCAGCGGGCTCTTCACCCTCGAACCAATGGGAACGTGCACGCATGATCAGGTCGTTGATCTCACGGTCCTTCATACCACAATCCGGTACGAGTTCCTTGAACTCATCAGCCGCCAGATCAGCCAGATCGTCACGCGACTTCACGCCTTTTTCCGCCAGTTTGACCACGAGGTCTTTCGGCAGGCCAAGTTCGTTAAGGTCAGGCTGGATGCCGAGCGCTGCCATCTTGTCCTCGAACTTCTTGGCTTCCTGTTCCAGCGATTCTTGTGCACGGTTACGCAGCGCCTCAGCGAGATCAACATCGAACCCTTCGATACCGGCAAGGTCATCGACGGGGACGAACGCCACATCTTCCACCGAACCGAAGCCTTCGGTCACCAGCAGATGCGCGATGACTTCCTCGACGTTAAGCGCCTCGACGAACATCTGCGACAGCTTGTTGAACTCCAGCGTGCGGCGATCCGATTCGACTTCTTCAGTAAGAATATCGATGCTCCAGCCGGTCAGCATGGAAGCGAGACGCACGTTCTGACCACGGCGGCCAATCGCTTGGCTGAGTTGGTCATCGGGAACGACGATCTCGATCTTGTCATTATCCTCATCCAAAACGACCTTGGTCACCTCGGCAGAAGAAATTGCGTTGACGACAAAGGTCGCCGGGTCTTCGTTATACTCAACGATGTCGACCTTCTCGCCCTGTAATTCATTGACGACAGCCTGCACCCGCGCCCCGCGTACACCAACGCAGGAGAGAACCGGATTCACGCCGAAATCATTGGAGAATACGGCGATCTTTGCACGGCTTCCGGGGTCACGCGCCACGGCTTTGATCTCGACGATACCGTCATAGATTTCCGGGACTTCCTGCGCGAAGAGTTTCGCCATGAATTCCGGCTTGGTACGGGAGAGGAAAATCTGCGGGCCGGTACGTTCGCGACGCACGTCATAGACATACGCACGGATACGGTCACCCTGACGCAGGGTCTCGCGCGGAATCTGCTGATCGCGCGGCATGAAGCCTTCAGCCACACCGAGGTCGATGGTCACGTTACCGTAATCGACACGCTTGACGACACCGTTAATGATGTTGCCGACGCGGTCTTTATATTCCTCGAACTGATTATCGCGCTCCGCGTCACGCACTTTCTGCACGATGACCTGCTTTGCGGTCTGCGCGGCGATACGACCGAAATCGATCGGTGGCAGCGGGTCACGGATCTGGTCGCCGATATTCAGATTGGCGTCAAGACGTTTCGCTTCCGCTTCGGTAATCTGTTTATTCTCGTCTTCCACGACTTCGACGACATCGGTCACGCGGAAGAGCTTCACTTCACCGTTCTTGCGGCTGATCTCGGCGATGATATTGCGGTCATGCCCGTACTTGCGGCGACCGGCGATCTGGATCGCCTGTTCCATCGCGTCGAGCACCATTTCGCGGTCGATATTCTTCTCGCGTGCCACCGCATCCGCGATCTGCAGCATCTCGATATTTCCAAATGTCTGTGCCATCTTCAATTACTCCTTGGGTTCTTCTTCATTAACGTCAATCTCGCCGCCTTGCGCCTGGGACAGACCATGCGCTTTAGCGGCGTCCTGATGGGCTTTCAACAGCTCATCAGTCAATACCAGTTTCGCCTGCGCGATCTCCGCGTACGGCACTTTATATTCCACCCCATCCACCTCAATGATGACGATGCCTTCAGCAAGACCTTTCATGATCCCGCGATAGCGCTTGCGGCCTTCGATAGGAAAACGCGTCTCCATCTTGATCTCAAGCCCGGCATAGGTCGTAAAATCCTTCTCCCACACCAGCGGGCGGTCGATGCCCGGCGAGCTGACTTCAAGGTCGTACGCATCCGTGATCGGATCATCCACATCGAGCACGGCGGAAACCGTATGGCTGATCTTCTCGCAATCATCCACCGTCATCGGCACGCCGTCCTTACGCTCCGCCATGATCTGCGTCGTCTCCCGCATCGCCTGCTTGAAGACCTTTACCCGCACCAGATCATACCCCATCACCCCGAGCGAGGGGGCGATAAGATCAGAAATCTTCTGTTCCAACGGCGAATAATGCATCGTTATTTTTTGCCAATAAAAAAGGCGGGGCTTTTGGGCTCCACCTCTCGGTTTTTGCTATAATGTAGGGGGATATATAGCGAATTCATGGCACATTGGCAAGAAAATCTTTGTTTTTTTTGAACGCCCCTTAAACCCTTCTAAACCTTAGAAACGTAATGGCAATCCCCTTTTTTTCCGCCTTTTGCTGATAACGTGTCTTGATCCAATCCTCCGGCTCCTGCTCGAAATCCTGCGGCCCATTGGCCAGCCAGGTGAAATGCGGGTCGGCCAATAAGTGCACCAGCATCCACTCCACATACTCATAATGGTCGGACGCCAGCCGCAACTCCGCCCCCGGCTTCAACACCCGCGCCAATAGCCCGAGCGTATGGGGGTTGACGATGCGCCGTTTCTGGTGCTTGGTCTTCGGCCACGGGTCGGGGAATAATATATATGCCCGGTCAAGCGACGCATCCGGCAACCGTTCCAATAACGCCCGCGCATCGTCATCATGGATACGGACATTGGCGAGATTTCTATCCTCCACCGCCGTCACCAGCTTCATCACCCCATCGACGAAAGGTTCGCAGCCCATGAATCCGAGTTGTGGGTTCGCTGCCGCCTGCGCCGCCAGATGCTCTCCGCCACCGAACCCGATCTCCAACGCATATTCCGTACAGGCAGAGGAAAATAATGATTGTAAATCAATATACTTTCCGTCTTCCGGCATCGCCACCCGTAGCTCGGGCAACCGTAATCGCTGCAGCGCCTCCTTGCGCGGCGTCAGCTTCCGGGCGCTACGGCGACCGAAGGAACGAAGATAATCACGGGGTGCAGACTCTGGCTTCATAAAACTGTAAGGTTTCCCGCATACTCTAACAAAATGGAAAAAGAAATGGCTAAACCGCGCATGCTGATTGTGGAGGATACCCACAATCATGCATACACCCAAATGCATTTAGCGCGTGAGAACTTACCCCAAGTCGAGGTCGATCTCGCTATGAGTTATGATCGGGCATTACGGAAAATCCAGCAGCAGGATGAACATGGAACACCTTATGCCGCCATCTTGATTGACACGACTATTGCCATTCCTGAGGAAGAAAAAAATCACCGCACAGCACGAACACACCGCGCGGAAGATGTAATCTACAGCGTCTTGCACAACAAACCTGCCTATTATGATTCCCAACACAAAGAGTGGTGCGAATACCGTATGATCCCCCCATTCCACCTGAGTGATCCGACCAAAAGTCACATCGTCATGATGGCAGACCCCGGCAAGAATATCCTGCGTGATATAGTAAACCGTATCGGCTCATTCGAGCCCAAATCTCTGTTGCGGGGCGATGGCGTATACACCTCCATGGAAACCACCAAAGCGTGGCGACGCATAGGCCTGCAAATTGGCATTGACCCGCGTACTTCTTCGGCTCAAGGCAGAAGTAGGTAATAGTTAGGCCGAAGGCTCCAGCACGCCGCTTTTCACCCCGAAATGCGATTGCAATTGCGGTACGAGGTCGAGCTTCTCCCATGAGAATGAACCGTCCTCACGCGGGGTGCGCCCGAAATGCCCATAGGCCGCAGTCGCGGCATAGATGGGACGGTTCAGTCCCAGATGCTGGCGGATGCCGCGCGGCGTCAGGTTCATTAGCTCGGGAAGGATTTTTTCCAGCTCCTCACCGCTCACCTTCCCAGTCCCTTGCGTCGTCACGTAGAACGACAGCGGATGGGACACGCCGATAGCGTAGGAAATCTGGATCAGGCAACGCTCGGAAAGCCCGGCGGCGACGACGTTCTTCGCGAGGTAGCGCGCGGCATAAGCAGCGGAACGATCCACCTTCGTCGGGTCTTTACCCGAGAATGCGCCGCCCCCGTGCGGTGACGCGCCGCCATAGGTATCGACGATGATCTTGCGGCCGGTCAATCCGGAATCCCCGTCCGGCCCGCCGATGATGAACTGGCCCGTCGGATTGATATAGATGTCCTTCTGACCCGGCATCCATCCTTTTGGAAGGTTTTTCTCGATATGATGCATTGCGATTTCTTTGACGCGTGCTTGCGGGACGTCGGCACGATGCTGCGTGGAGACGACAATGGATGATGCGCGCACCGGACGGCCATTTTCATAGACCAGCGTCACCTGACTTTTCGCATCGGGCAATAATTCCGGCGTCTCGCCACTTTGGCGCGCCTTCGCCATGCTTTTCAGGATTTCATTGGCATAGCCGATGGGCGCCGGCATCAAATCACGCGTTTCATTGCACGCGAAACCGAACATGATGCCCTGATCCCCCGCGCCTTCATCCTTATCCGAACCGGAATCCACGCCGCGCGCGATGTCTGCCGATTGTTCGTGCAGGCGATTCTCGATATGGAGTTTCTCCCAGTGGAATCCTTCCTGATCATAGCCGATAGCTTTGACTTTCTGGCGGGCGATGTCGGAGATAATCTCCTTGGTCAGATGTTCCGCGCCGCGAACTTCCCCGGCGATGACGAGATAGTTGGTCGTCGCCAGTGTCTCGATCGCGCCGCGCCCTTCGGGGTTTCCTTTCAGGATGGCGTCGAGCACACAATCCGAAATCTGGTCGCAGAGTTTATCAGGGTGTCCTTCTGACACCGACTCACTGGTGAATTCATACGATGTACGACCAAGAGAAGAAAAACCGATCATTGCGAAACCCCGCTTCAAAAGAATATTATCATACGGGGATAACGGACGTTTTGCCGATGCGCTTAGTCCGGATTGCCAAAATAATGGCTGTGGTGTCAAGCGTCTGAAATCCCCACGTTGCATATTCTGTTACGTGGGTTCAGAGCTTCCGTCAAGGAGACTATTTTTCGGTGAGTGATTTGACCAGTTCTAAAACACGTTTACGTACTTGGGGGTCGGAAATATTATTGAACGCGCGGGACAGCTCCAACAACTCTCGCGAGGAACTGACCTCATGTTCGAATTCGGTATTCTCCTCCGCCATGCCGCCGGCAGGCGCTTCGCCCTGCGCCTGATACCCGTCAAAGAAATAGGACACAGGGATATTCATCACCTTGCTGAAATCGAACAGGCGGCTCGCGCCCATGCGGTTGATGCCGCGCTCATATTTCTGCACTTGCTGGAAGGTAACACCGATGGCACTGCCCACGGCTTCTTGGCTCATCCCCAAAAGGGTACGGCGCAGACGCAAGCGTTTACCAACATGGATATCGACGGGATGGGATGACATAGCAGTAGCGTTTCTTTCTTTTTTGTTCAGGCTCAGATAAGGCAGTTCGCATCGAAAGCATAATCGTTACGAGTACAAAAATTTATAAAAATTCTAATACAAATTATTGTGCGCACAAATAATTTTGCATTTACCCTCTTAAGGCGAATCTCTAATCTTAAGTCTTCATTTGTTAAATTGATATACGTCTTAAACCTGATTCTCAACAAGAAAATTATGACGCATATAAGAAAATAAACACATAAAAATCATGGTGATGTTTCAAATTGAAACATATCAGGAGGCAGAGCGAGAGGGTTGGAATACCATTAACAACCCTAAAGCGAACATCATAAGCCACACTACGACATTGCCAAAACGATCGTAGAGCGGAGGCTGGGCCAAGGCGGAAGGCAATGAACTATCGATGAACCCATGCGTATTCAATGATAGTTTCTGTATCAATCGTCCATATGGATCTATGATCGCGCTGATTCCCGTATTTGCCGCCCGAACCAGAGCGACCCCATGCTCCACCGCCCGCATCCGCGTCATCGTGAAATGCTGGTACGGCCCGGTAGAATCGCCGAACCATGCATCATTGGTGATGTTCAATATCCATGCCGGATGCGCTCCCCCTGCCAAATCAGGAAACACCGCTTCATAACAGATGAGTGGCCAGAACATCGGCAATCCATCCACCGCAATGGGGGAAGGGACGGGGCCGGGCGAAAAATCGATCGCCCCCGGCGTGATTTTGTCGAGGGGAAGTATGCTCCTGAACGGAACGAATTCGCCGAACGGCACGAGCTTATGCTTGTCATATGCTACCTCGATCTCCCCGGCGCTGTTCAGCACCTTGAGACTATTATAGATGCGTAGGTTCCCCTGCTCGCGAGACCCCTCCACACGGGTATTGCCCGTCACCAGCACTGAGCGCTCAGGCAACAGCATCGCCAGTTCTTTCGCCAGCCCGTCGCCGGAGTGGAAGGGGATTGTCACCGCACTTTCGGGCCAGACGAGTATAGTCACCTTATCCATCCCAGGCGCATGCGACAGATCTGCATAGGTGCGGATATTGCGGATACGTTGCTCAGGGTCCCATTTCATCGCCTGCTGGATATTCCCCTGCACCACGCGCACTTTTACGTCTTTCACGACGGGGGACGGGCCTTCAGGAAGCCGCATCGCTCCCATCGCAAACAAGGTAAGTGCACATAGCAATATGCCCAGAATGCTGCGGCGCGGATAGCAGTATGCATCCGTATTCCGTGCCCACCATAGGACGGGTAGGAACGCCAATAGCACCGTCACCATGCCCAACCCATACACCCCTAACCACGCGACGGGTTGAACGGTAACGTCCGAGAACCCCCAGACATACCCCAGCAGGTTCCACGGGAAGCCGGTGAACAGATGCCCGCGCAACCACTCCGCCAAGCACCACGCCATCGCCGCGATAAGGACGCGCTGAACGACATTGAGATGCCGCGTATGATACAGCACCACCCCCACGCCTGCGATATAGAGCGACAGCACGGCGCTGATGCCGACAACCGCGAATGGGGCGAGCCAGCCGAACGCATCCGCATCGACCAGCAGCGCATTGGTGATCCAGTAAAGCCCGGTGATGAAATTCCCCATGCCGAACAACCACCCGTCCCAGAACGCCCGCTGCCAACGCGGGGCCGATTGCGTCATCCACAACAATGCAGGGAAGGAGATACATAACAACGGCAGGAAATAAATCGGCGGCAAGGCCAGCGTCACCCCGATACCTAGCGCAATGCACAGCAGATTGCGCGACCATCCCTGTAAAGAACACCACCGCAACACGATGCGGGGCATAGCCTGCGGCACGCCCTCGATATGCGCGGGCGCGGACATTTACGCGACCAGTTCTTCCTCTGAAGGGGACGGCTTTTTCAAATGCAACCGCACGCGGCGCACACGGCGCGGATCGGCCTCCACGATGTCGATACGCCCTACATTCTCGATCTCGATGATTTCCCCACGCACGGGGACACGTCCCAGCCGCGCAAAAATCAACCCACCCAGCGTATCGTAATCCACTTCCGTCATATCACGCAGGACGATGCCGAGGTCTTCCTCCAGCCGCTCGATGGACAGCCGTGCATAGGCTTCATACGTATGCGGCCCGACCTGCCGAATCTCGTCCATCGGTTCGATACTATCATGCTCGTCCTGGATCTCACCTACGATGGCCTCGAATAGATCCTCCATCGTCACCAGCCCGTCCGTACCGCCATATTCATCGACGACGATGGCGATATGCTCACCCGAGAGACGCATCTGCATCAACAAATCCACTACGCGCATCGCGGGTGATACAAAGAGGATTTCGCGAATAACTTTCTGCACTTCGTACGGCACATCCCCGGTCAAGGCAGGCACGATGTCTTTCAGATGAATAAACCCCCGGATACGGTCAAGATTGCCCTTATATAACGGAATCCGTGAAACACGCTTCTCGGCGATGACTTTTTTCAATTCACTAAGGGGCGTTGCATACTCCATAGCGACGATATCCGCTCTTGGGATCATCACGTCATGCACCGCGAGTGCCCCGACCGATAGCATATTATGCAGGATGACGCGCTCTTCCGTGGAGAGCTCTTCGCCCGTTTCTTCCTGATGCTCCTGAATCACCTCTTCCAGCACGTCTTTCAGGGACTGCTCGGAGCTTTTCCGACCCATGACGCCACGTATCCAGCTCACCAATCCCGGTGAGGAAACCTGCTCTGTTGCCGAAGTGCGACGTGCGTGCGCCGCGTTCCTGCCATTTCCATTACTGCCCATAATACGCCTATCTATACTCCAAATATGTAGAAAACTAAATCATTTCTCGTCGATGAGGTAGGGGTTGGGGATGCCCAACTCATGTAACAGACGCGCTTCCAGCGCTTCCATCTCATCCGCCTCCTCTTCGTCCTCATGGTCGAAATCGAGCAGGTGCAGCAACCCATGCACTAACAGATGGGCCAGATGATGCCCTAATTCTTTCCCCTGCTCCTTCGCTTCCTTCGCCACCGTTTCATAGGCAATGATGATATCACCCAACAACAGCGGGCGGTCGAGGTCGCCCGAGAACACATCCTCCGCCGGGAAGGAAAGCACATTAGTCGGCTTATCTTTCCCACGATATTCGAGGTTCAATGCCCTGACCGTCGCATCGTTTGCCAGCACGAGGGAAAGCTCCACCAGCATCTTGCCGCCGCCGGGAATCAGGTCCGGTTGCGCTGCATGGTTCAGCACCCGGCGCACGAACATCTCCAGATCGGGAATCGCCTTTTCCCAACGCCCATCCTCGATGGCGCAATCCAACTGCACCAGATGACTTCGGCCTTCGCTCATTTGTCCAGTTTCTCAGCCGCTTCCCGGATTTCCCATTCATCCGGCTCATAACGTGGGGGACGGTTGCCCTTGTCCCAGCCTTCATAGGCCTGCACGATTTTCGCAGCCAGCGGGTGACGTACGACATCCTGATCCGTGAACCGTACGATACCGATACCGTCGATATGCTCGATCTTGCGGATGCAATCCCGCAAGCCCGATTTGATGTCGCGCGGCAGATCTGTTTGCGACAGATCGCCCGTAATAATCATGCGCGAATTCTCGCCCAGACGGGTCAGGAACATTTTCATCTGCGTCGGCGTCGTATTCTGCGCTTCGTCGAGGATGATGAACGCATTGGACAGCGTCCGCCCCCGCATGAACGCCAGCGGCGCAACTTCGATCTCTCCGTTCGCATCCATCTCCGCCACTTTGTCAGCAGGCATCATGTCGAACAGTGCGTCATATAAAGGGCGAAGATAGGGATCGAATTTCTCTCGAATATCACCGGGCAGGAATCCAAGCTTCTCCCCCGCCTCCACCGCAGGGCGGGACATCACGATGCGCTCCACCTTGCCCGACATATACAGATAGACCGCCATCGCCATCGCGAGATAGGTCTTCCCCGTCCCCGCCGGCCCAAGCGCGAACACCACGTCATGGTCGAACAGGGTGCGGAAATAATTGGCCTGCATGTGAGAGTATGGATAGATGGTCTTCTTCATCGTCTTGATGAAGACCTCGCCGCCGCGCATTTTCTGCCGCGTCGCTTCGTCCTGTTGTTTCTGGTGGTGGGAGGCGGCTTCGGCCTCTGCGTCGGAAAGCGGCGGGGCCATGCGGATGGCCGCATCCACGTCCCGCGCCTCGATATCGCGCCCGCCTTCGATCTGGTGATAGAGTTCGTTGAGGATACGCTCGGAAAGCACCACGTCGCGCTTATTGCCGCTGATGGAAAGCATATTGCCGTGGGAGACCAGCTCCACACCCAGCAACTTCTCGATTTTTTTCAAATGCTCATCCCCATCGCCATAGAGGACGGGAAGATGATGATGGTCAGCGAAGAACAGGTTAGTGGAATGGACGGCCTGTTTACCACGGAGGGGTTTTTTTGCCATGTGCGGTTCGGAACCTTGCCTTTCGAGAACCCATTATGGCATGGTGCAGGGCCGAAGCGCAAGCGTTTTAACCCCTTGTCCGCACGCGTTAATTACTAATACAGGAAACATCCGCCGGGCCAACACCTACATCGTTCATCCCCAACCGCTTCGCCGTATTGGTCGGTGTCCCATCTGTCTTTACAGTGCCCGTCTGCGTTGCCAATAGGCTTATCGGCCCGGAGTTATTCCTCAATGTCGTATTTTGCGCCGGAACGGTATTTCCGGGATAGACGTTCCCAACTGATATTCGCCCAATGTTATTTTCGACCAGCGTGCGCCGTGCCGCAGCATGGATACCTTTGCAGTTCGGTAACAAAGGTACGAGGCCGGATTTCGGGCAGCCCGTGCGGGTTACGTCCATCGTACCGTTTCCGCCGCGAACCATAATACTGCCAGCGCCCGTCACATAATTATTACGCACCACGTTATCATCTCCAAAGACGTAGATTGAAGCACCATCCATCAAGTAATTCCCCTCAGCCAGAGTGCGGTTCGTTTCCCGGAACACCAGTGCGGTGTTTGGCGAGTTAATGACCGTATTTCCGCGCAATATGGTACGTGCGGTTTTTACTGAAATTAATTCCGGCTGATGCCGTTCGCCCTGAAGCACGCGATCGAATAGGTTATATTCATATGTGATATAGCTGTCGTTATACGCATCCGTCAGCATGCGCATCACCTCTTCCGACCCTGAGAAATAATGGTCGAAGACATAGTTATGATCGATTCGATGTCCCTGATGCCGAGCTGCATTGCGTTGCGCCCCAATTTCTATTGCGGCACCATGAACCGTGCGGAACTCATTATGGTCGATTCGGTTATAGGCGTGGCCACCGCTTTTCATTTCAATGGCTGGTGTAGCCGGATTGACGAACAGCGTACGTGTTACGCGATTGTGATGTCCGTTCATCGCGATACGCCCCCCTTGGAATTTCACCCGTGACAAGACACCGTAACTTCCATTCAGGTTGAATACTCCGGTAAATACCGCAGCGCCGTTGCCTTTGATGACAATTGGTGCCGAGGCCGTGCCGTTCTTTGCATAGGTGTATGTGCCGCTATACGTTCCCGGCGCAAGGGTCAACTGGCTACCGGGCGAGGCGGCATTCAGGGCCGCCTGCAATGCCGACGGCCCGGAAACATTCACGGTATTTCCGGAAGCAGGATAGCACAATCCGATACCCGCCCCAGTGCCGCCCGCTCCTCCGGAGGAATTATATCCACCACCGTTACCGCCACCTGTACTGCCGCCACCCGTACTGCTACCATTGCCGTTACCGCCGTTACTGCCACCCCCGCCGCACGTACCTGTCAATTGGCATAAGGGGGTCGAGCCGCCATGCGCATCGTCGTAGTCATCGTCATTTCCATTGCCGCGATCCTGCTCATCGCGATCCACGCCGCCGCTGGAACTACCGGATCCCCCGCCCCACCCCACGCGGCCTTTGCTGCCGAGGGTGTATGTACCTGCGGTTTCATGGTCTATGGTGATATTCGCGTCGAGCGAGTTCACGGAAAGTATCTTGTCGCCATATTCGCGGCGGATGATTGCCGCCGATGCGGCATCGAGTTTCTGAATGAGTGGCTTTTTGCTGACCGAGTCACGCAGTTTGCGCATCACGTAAATATCGCCCTTGTGCTGCATGTAGATGCGTACATACCCGGAGGAATTAATGGTGGAACGGATGTGCGGCGTGCCGGGGCCTTTGGATATGACGTCGTAAGAAGGAGGCTTGCTGTAGCGGAAATCGGCGTTGGCGGTAGAAACCGCATACAACACCAGAAACAGTGAAAACACCAATCGCGCCGTATACCGCATAAATAAATCCCACACTAAATATGTATTTGCATAATATTAACACAAATATTTACTGGATTCAAATGGCAAAAACAGTAATAATATTTAATTATGACTGAATTACACTTCACCCAAAACCTTAGCTCATATCCGGTAATCCGCCCATTTCGTGGCCTCTCTCATAATTACATGGCCTCTAGAAGTCGTATGCCTCGTCTAGATGACGAAGGGTGCAAGTGGGTAATTTGCGAACGCTATAAAGCGTATGACACAGTGGTGAGTAAAGCTATCGGCAACTACCGACTGAATAGCTCAGCTTCCAGTTCTTCGAACCGTTCATAGTCCTTCATGGAGAGGACGACGGCGACGGGGCGGCCATTCTTTTGGATGGTGACGGGGGCGCGCATCGCCTCTTCCAGCAATACGCCGAACTTGTTCTTGGCTTCTTTGGCAGTGATGGTTTTCATGGATGTCCCTCCATTGCGTCTTCTCAAGACTACCCGAAGCCAAAGCAGCTGTCATTATAATTTATATAATTAAAAAACAATATAATATTCAATAGAATAGCTATTATAGCCACAAACCACCTAACAAGCTGTTATTATGTGATATTATCTACCATACGCGCCATGATGAAATCATTGGCATGCAGCCCGCCGATGGCATGGGTGGTGAACAGAATCTCGGCATATCCCCACCCAAAGGTGATATCAGGATGATGGTTTTCAGCCTCAGCCAGAACCCCCACTTTCTCAACAAAACTCCATGCTTCCTTGAAATTCTTGAAGGTAAACCGCTTGCTGATGGCCGTGCCGTTCTTGGTCAATCCCCACCCTTGCAATGCATCCAGCCCGGAACGCACGTCTTCCACAGAAAGTCCAGCATCCCCTTTTCGGCATGGTTTACAATGGGAAGCTTGTGTCATGAACGAACCCTACCATCCGAAGAATCTATTAGCAATATGGCGCTTCCCGGTGATAGAACGTGAAACCATGTCCAGCGACCTGATCCTCACCATCGATACCGCCATCGGCGAGACCCATCTCGGCTTGTTTGAGGGCAACACCCCCCTTTCCCTGTTCACGGATAGCAATTTCAAGAACCAATCCGGCTCTCTCGTCCGCTGGATAGAGGAATTACTACGCAACGCAGGCAAAGAATATAAGCAATTACAAGCGATTGCGACCACCACTGGTCCCGGGGGCTTCACCAGCATCCGCATCGGCCTTGCCACCGCCCGCGCTCTTTCGTTTTCATTGAAAATACCGGTATATGGCTTCACCACGCTCCAAGTCATGGCCTCCGCCAATGCCGCCCATATCCCTGACAATTCAGAATTTTTATGCTTATTCCCCAGCGGTCGCGAACAATGGTTCGCGCAATCCTTCCGTACCGGATCGCCCCACCCGACCCCAGTTGCACCGCCTCATTTAATGAGCGGACATGCATTCAGCGACTATGAAAAGAAAGATGGATTTATAGTAGCTTATAATCCAAATAAGTTCGCATTGCCCAATCAGACCACTGTTGTCCATTGGCTTGATTCTCACCCGGCAATGCTGGCAGCCTTGGCTCAGGATGTCCCGAATCTCTCCGAACCCCGCCCTGGCCCCATCTACGTCCGTCCGCCGGATGCCATCCCACCACGCCCCCGAACCGAATAACAAACTTACCCTCGGCCACTGCCGCTGGAATGCGTGGGCGGCGCTTTGCGTGCACGGCCTCCGGCTGTGGATAGCCCCGTATCAACAGAGGCGTTTGCCAATCCTGCTATCGCCGTTCTACCGGCGAATGCCATCTTTATCTGAAAAGAATCAGCCATTTCTTTAACTTCGGTAACTTCGGGAACGATTTTATCCCCCGCCGCTCTTTTAAGTGCTGGCGATGCAGCGATAAGGCAATCACGCGCCTGATCAGCCATAAAATGCACATATTCTGCATCGTCGCATACTTCTTTACGGACATTGAATGTGATTGTTAATCCCGGATTCTCGGTGTCCGCGTTCTCTTTAAGGCTGATCTGTTCACACCGCAGGATGATGCCACCATCGGTAACACGCGAAACGGCGGCAACCACTGTGTTCAATGCCGCACCTCGTGATTCGGTATATTCGGACTTTCCGGTATATTTTGTCATGCCCTATCTCCGTTATTAAAAAACCACTATAACCTGTCCTCATGACAGATTTGTTAACGCCTTGCCAGTTTTGACTATTTCGGAATTCTATCAGTTCCCCCGTTGCATCCCGCGCCGTGCGAAGTATAGTGTGGCGATTCCACATGTTTTACGAGGTTCGTTATGCGTTTTTCCCTGATACCCGCAATATTGCTTGGTGCAGCAATGACTTTATCCGCCTGCCAGAAACCCGTCTATTACGACGTCACCGCCCCCTCTTTCAATAAAATGACCCCCTACGCTATCGACGTAGCGGATATCCGTATCATCGACGATTCGGTGCAGTCTGCGGGGAACCATATCGAAGACCAGTTCACCACCACCCCGAAAGAAGCCCTCACCATCTGGGTGAATGACCGCCTCCGCGCGGCGGGTACGGACGGGACGCTGGAAGCCCATATTCTTGAATCGAGCGCCACCTCCGAACCGCTGCCCATCAAAAAAGGCATCAAGGGCGCCTTCACCAAGGAACCGAATGAACGTTATACGGTCGCGATGGAGCTGGAAATACGCATCTATAAAGGCGCGTCCATCTCCAAAGCCAACGTCCGCGCCCGTGTCTCCGGCACGCGCGAGGCGATGGAAGGTGCAGGCCCGGAACGCCGCCGCGAGATCTATGCCGAGATGGTGCGACAGCTTTCCACCCAGCTCAACGCCCAACTGGAAACCCGCATCGAGGAAATCTTCCCAGCCTACCTGAAACGCCCCGGCAGCGCGTGGTAGAAGGATAAACTCCGCACCATGCCCATCTACCTCCCCATAGCCGAACTTTCGGTGGACGGTCTGGTTGTCCTCCTGCTCGGCGGGGTCACGGGCATCCTCGCGGGGATGATGGGTCTGGGCGGCGGCTTCCTGATCACGCCGCTGCTGATGTTCCTCGGCATCCCCCCCGCCGTCGCGGTCGCCAGTTCCGCCAACCAGATGATCGCCTCCTCTGTCTCCGGGTTCTACGTCCAGTGGCGAAAGGCCAACGTCGATTTCCAGATCGGGGGGTTGATGCTGGTGGGCGGGTTGCTCGGCTCCTTCCTCGGCGTCTGGTTATTCGCCGTGTTGAAAAAAGTCGGGCAGATCGACCTTGTCATCTCCCTGACCTATGTCGGCCTGCTCGGTGTCATCGGCGCGCTGATGGCGTTCGAGAGCGGACGGGCCATCTACCATAAGCGCAACAATATCAAACCGCGCGCCAGCCGTCTGGCCCATATGCGCCGCTGGCAGAAAAAACTGCCTTTGCAGAAGCATTTCACGCGTTCCAATATCGAAGTCAGCGTCCTCATTCCCGTCGCCTTGGGGTTCATGGTCGGTATCCTCGTGTCACTGACCGGTGTCGGCGGCGGATTCTTCATGATCCCCGCGATGATCTACATCCTCGGCATGCCCGCCTCCGTCATCGTCGGCACGAGCTTATTTCAAGTCATCTTCGTAACCGCCAATGTCACCTTACTGCACTCCATCACCACGCAAACGGTGGATGTGATATTGGCCCTACTGTTGCTCTCCGGCTCGGTCATCGGCACGCAAGTGGGCTTGCGACTGGGTACGAAATTACCGTCGGAATATGTGCGCGCGATCATGGCTGGGCTTGTCCTCATCGTCGCGCTAAGGTTGGGTTACGGCCTCATCGTCGCCCCGGATGAACTCTACTCTGTCACCATCATCAACCCGTCATGAGATATTTCCTCACCTATATCGCAGTGCTGCTACTGCCTTTCTCGCTCCCGGCAAAACCGCTGGTGGCGGATATCTCCAGCCATGACGTGACCATCCACACCTCCTTCAACGGGGCGGATCTCATCCTCTTCGGCGCACGTAATGACCCCGGCGATATCGTCATCGTCGTCCGCGGTCCGGAGCGACGTGCCACCGTGCGAAAAAAGGAGAAGATCAACGGCATCTGGATCAACGCCACCAAGGAAAAATTCACTGACATCCCCACCTTCTACGCCGTTGCCTCGTCGCGGCCCTTGGAAGAAATCCGCCACAGCATTTATTTTGACAAACTCGGCGTCAGTGAAAGCAATATCCTCGAAGACCCGCTCTTCCCCGAACGACGCTACGAGAATCCCCAGCGTCATCAGGAATTCTCCCGCGCGCTGCTACGCTACTTCCGCGCTCAGGGTCTCTATAACAATCAGACCGCGACGGTGGATTTCATCGGCGAGACCCTGTTCAAAACGCGCTTCCACATGCCGGACAATACCCCCCGGGGCCATTACACAGCAGAGGTCTTCCTGTTCAGTGACGGACAGTTGGCGGGCATGCACTCCACGCCGCTACGCGTTTATAAAAGCGGCTTCGACGCCTTCGTGTACGAGACCGCGCATAAATACCCCTACATCTACGGCATCCTCGCCATCCTGCTTGCAGTAGGATTCGGCTGGGGAGCTAGCAAACTCTTTCAACGTATCTAGGAGCGTCCTTATGACCGACCAGGAAACACCGACGACCAACGTAGCCATGGCCCTGCCCCAGAACCCGACCAAGTTCCTCGTCTGTATCGACAAGCAGGAAGCCTCACGCGTGGCGTTGCGCTTCGCCTGCATGAAAGCGAAGAAGCGCGGCGGCATCGTCGATATACTGCACGTTATCGAGCCGATGGAAGCGCAGGCGCTGATTTCCATCAACGACACGATGAAGGAAGAACAACGCGCCGAAGCCGAAGCGCTGATCGCGCAACTCAGCAGCGACGCCTTCTACAATTTCAGCATCGAGCCGAACGGCATCATCAAGGAAGGCAAGATCGGTGAGGAGATATTGAAGACCGCGAAAGAGGATGTCGGCGTCAACATGATCGTCCTCGGCGTCAGTCCCAAAGCTTCTACGCGCGGCAAGCTGATTTCATGGCTATCAAGCCAGTTGGGTGAAGGCCTCATCATGCCCATCATGCTAGTCCCCGGCAACCTTACCACGGAACAGATGCAGGAACTGAGTTAAGAGAGACTCTCCACTGCCGCCTGCATCGGCTTCAAGAATGCTGCATACGCATCGGACGAGCGCACCGCGCTGCGGTAAAGCGGCTGACGCACCTGCACCACGCTGGCGGTAGTGACCGGCCGGTCGCTGTTGTGGAAATCAAGACATGCCTCATCCCACTCCAGCCCGAGGAATTCCAGCATCCGCCGCACTTCCTGCTCCGGCTGATCCACCAGCGTTTCATAGGACACGGTGTGGAACACGTTGGGTGACAAAATTTTCTGCCAATGCGCCATCAGGTTGCGACAGAGCGCAATCATTTTGCCGATTTCCCATTGGTCATAGGCATATGGCAGATTATCCCCGAAGAAGGTCTTGAAAATCGATAGGCCCGTATCGAGCGGATGCCGCTCGACATAGATAATTTTTGCCTGTGCGAATATTGCGGCGATAAGTCCCGCATGGCAGAAATTCCCCGGCAATTTATCCGTGACATACCGCTCACCTCCCGGTGCAAGGGCGAATAATTGCGCAGCATACGCTTCCGCAAGTTTCGGTAACGCTTCCGGCAGGGTATTTCCGAGGCAGAGGGGATAGGGCCGCCCGGTCGTCCGCTCCTGCGCGGCGAGCAGGTCGCGCATATAGAACAACTCCCCGCCCCCATGCACATCGCTGTGCTGTGCCAGAATATGTTCGACCAGACTCGTTCCCGAACGCGGCATCCCGACGATGAACAACGGTGATGTTCCGTCGTACGCATCCTTTCGGTGGTGCGCGATCCATTCCGGGGTGAAGATGCGCTTGATCCAATCGAATTGTGATTCCGTACCGTGGATGTCAAACGTGTAATTCAGCCGCTTCAACCGATTCGCTGCCGCAAACCAGCGATACGCCGCATCATGCTCCTTACGATCGTCCATCGCCTTGCCGAGGCCGAAGGCCAACTGAATCTTGTCATCCGTCGACGTCGTCTTCTGCTCGAAACAGGTCTGCATGGTTTTCAGAAGCGCCGTGTCATGCGACTTCTGTGATTGCACCCTGAGATGCAGGGCCAGTGCATGATGCGGCTCGGCGGCAAGAGCATGTTCAATTGCTGCGTCACGCTCCCGCTTCTGCCCCAGCGTATTATGGATGACGGCGAGGTTATACCATGCGTCCGCATAATCCGGTTTCAACTTTACCGCGCGCGTGAAATAGACTTCTGCTTCCTCGAACTGCCGCAACTGATTCAGCGCACTGCCCAGATTGGACACGATGACGGGGTTATCTGGCTGCTGATTTACTGCGATGCGGTATTGTTCACACGCCGCTTCCACCTGACCGGATTCCTTCAGCGCATTGGCGTAATTATTGCGTATCTCGATAGAACCGGGATTGTAGGCGACGGCTTTGCCGAGGCAATCGACTGCAATATCAAGCCGCCCTTCTCCCCGCGCCACCATGCCCAGAAGATGCCAAGCATCAGGATTGCGCTCCTGCTGCTGGATGACCCGCTGGCATAATTGCCGCGCGGCGGGAAGCTGCCCTGCCTCATACTGCTTCAATGCGTCCTGCAACATGAGCAACGCATTCGGTGCTGCTTGCGGACGCGCGATGACCATTACGGTAACATCCGTTTCAGCACCGTATCGCGATAATAGAAATGATGCACCAGCGAGGAGAAAGCATGGAGCCCGATGCAGATGAGGAAATAGAGCCAAAGATTATTATGCACCCATTTCGCGTCCTGCCCCAGCTCCTTACTGACCGGAAGCGGCGGAACCTCGAACAGCCAGAAGCTGACCGCCCGCTCCGCACCGGAGGACATGATCCACCCGGAAATCGGCATCGCCAGCATCCCCGCATAAAGTAGATAATGCATCGCCCGCGCCGCCTGTTTTTGCCACATCATCATGGAATCTGGAAGATCGGGAATAACCGAACGCGAACGCCAATAGATGCGGAACAAAACCAATGCAAGCACGGTAAGCCCAAACGCCTTATGCACCGGAATCAGCGGAATCAGCGAGGATTTACCGTTGAATTCCATCACATAGATACCCACCGCCATGACACTTAAAAGAAGCAGCGCAATGGACCAGTGCAGCCACTTGGCGACCGAACCATAGGTGAATGCGGTATTACGGCGCACCGTGATACTCCGTCTCCAGTTCCGGCTTCACCTTGCCGGAAAGCACCTGACGGGCCAGCTCCACGTCCAGCTTATTCTCCCACTTGGCAACAAAGATAGTGGCAATCCCGTTGCCGATCAGATTCGTCGTTGCCCGCGCCTGCGCCATGAAGCGGTCTACACCCAGCACCAGCGCGACGGACGCGACCGGAATCGTCCCCAGTGACGCCAGCGTTGCCGTCAATACCACAAACGCCGTGCCGTAAACCCCGGCCGCCCCTTTGGAGGAAATCATCATCACCCCGAGCAGCACCAGCTCATCGCGTAGCGACAATTCCGTATTGGTCGCCTGCGCGAGGAAGATGGCAGCCATACTGAGATACATCATCGTCCCGTCCAGATTGAACGAATAACCCGTGGGAAGCACCATGCCGACGACGGAACGGTCACACCCCATCGCGGTCAATTTCTCGATCATCCGCGGGAACACGGTCTCCGACGAGCAGGTCCCGAATACGATGATAATCTCATCCTTGATGTAGGAGAGATACTGGATGATGCTGAGGCCGCAATAGCGCAGCACCAGCGCAAGGATGGTCATGATGAAGACGATGCAGCTCGCGAACATGTAAAACACCAGCTCCGCCAGTTGGATGAGCGATTCGATCCCGAACGCGCCGACCGTATAGGCCATGGCCCCGAATGCCCCCAGCGGCGCAATCGCCATGAACATGCCGACGATGACGAAGAAGGCGTGACTGATTTTCTCGATGAGATCGAGGATGGGTTTACCCCTCTCCCCCAGTGACGCGAGCGCCAACCCGAACAACACGGAGAAGAACAATACCTGCAATATCTCGCCGGATGCAAAAGAGCCCACGACCGTATTGGGAATGATATTCATGAAGAATTCGGAGAGGGATTTTTCCTCCTGCGCTTCCTTGGCTCCGGCGAGGCTATCGAGCGTCGAGGTGTCGATTGCCGCCGCGTCGATATTCATTCCCACCCCGGGTTTGAACACATTGGCGACGACCATGCCGATTACCAGCGAAAGCAAGCTGAAGATGAGGAAATAAAGCAACGCCTTTCCCCCTACGCGCCCGACTTTCTGGATGCTGCCCATAGAAGCAATGCCGAGCACCACGGTGCAGAAAATGATGGGAGCGACAATCATCTTGATGAGCTTGATGAACGCATCCCCGAACACCTTCATCGACACGCCCGTCTCCGGCGCATAATGCCCGACAACAACGCCGATGATAATCGCGATCAACACCTGGATATAGAGTTCCTGATACCAGCGTTTTTTCTTCGGGGGAGTGGTTGCGGTGGAAGCGTCTGCGACTTGCATGGATTCTCCTTAAAATGTAAGGAGTAACCAAACTTTAGCCGCAAAACAAGTTATTATTACCTTCCCGGACGCGACGCCTTCATCTGGAACCAATCCAAAGCAGCTTCATAGACCTCCTTCGAGGTGCGCAACTGGAAGTCTGCGCGGGGATTTTTTATCTCGCTCGCGGTGAGGGTATGTTGCATCAATTCGGCCATTGGTTCGGTGATATAAAGCTTCACCAGTACGGGTTTGTCTCCCCAGTCATCTCCTTCAATGCGCGTGCTATCAGCCGTGCGGTAGATTCCGGGTTTCTCCAGCTCATATGCTTCCTCATCCCCTTTCACACCTTCCAGTGCGTTATAATGCTTGAGATAATGATCACGGAGATTCGGATACTGTTCCTCCAGTTCAGCGATACGGTCTTCTTTCGGATATTCTTTTATAGTGCGCATTCTGTCTTCCAGTTCAACGCAATAATCATTTATCTCCTTCTCGACAGCATCCCGCGTCACTATATCTCCTTTATGTAAGGCCTGTACCTGCCCCCCAGCGTGCTGCAAGGCGAAATACTGCGCGATACGCTGACGCAGCGGCTCAAGCGGCGGCACTGGTTCAAGACCGTGTTCCATTGCATATACATTGAAGGCTTCAACCGCCTGTGCATTGCTATCTGAGAAGGCAGCATCGTACGCATCCCCTTGTTGGTTGAGGAAACCATGCTTCCGCAGATGATAGCGGATTTCACCCAACAACTGAAGATCCTGCGTTTGCCGCTCACGGGCATCCTTTTCTGTACGCAGCCTGCAATATTCTGCGAGTTGCGTACTAACCCGAGGCCGGGTCCGCACCGCTTTCCCCACGATATAATCTTTCATCTCGTCGGCAATTCCCACTAAACGCGCCTGCTCCTTGTTCCCGTTGATGCGGAATACGAGCGCATATTGCGTTTTCTCTTTTGGGGATCCGAGTGTAGTGTCGGCTTGAATCACACGCTCTTTCACCAGAAAGGGTTTATTTGTTCCCAAGCGTTGCCGAACCGATTGCAGGCAGAACGCCATATCTTTCTCTTCTTTTGTTTGGTGCACCGTGCGCGCCGAACGGGTCTTGGGCTTTTGCGTATCATCATTGGCCCTGAACCGATTGCTAAGGTAGGTAGCGATGTCGGGTGACGAAAGGACCTCTTTCTCATGTTCGTCCGGTGCGACAGCGGGGGAGATGTTGGTAACTCCTTCCGGAGTAAGGAAAAGCAACAGGACGTTGCGGCCATTCCCCGCGCCGTTAGGATAGGAGATAGGCGGACGACTGAACCAGCTCTGCACCTCTTCGATTTCTTTTTTAACCTTGTTTCTTTTCTTGGTTTCCTCTTCACGTGCTTCACCCACATCGTCGAGCGGCGCGGAAGGGTTGAGAAGCCCAATTGTTTCGCTATCAGGTGCGATCACCATCAATACGGATGCGCAGCGCGCATCATCCGTGTGGTTCTCAACCCATGCGGCCTCTCGCGTCAAAGCCTCATGCAAACCATTATGGCCATCTTTCAGGTTCTGCCATGCACCCACGATCTTGCGCACATTAACTGGGGCATGCGCATGATGCGCAATCTCCGGTCGCACGCCCCGCAACATGGCGACGGCAGCCATGTGGGATCCAGTCACTTTCCCCATGCACCGCTCTGCATACTGCGTAACGAGGGGCGGCAATTCATCAGGATGTACCTGATCAAGCAATTCGGCGAATTCTTCAGCGGTAGGAAAACGCACCTGCGCCCGAACAAGTGACTTCCCTGATAAATGCTGGACTAACTGCGTAGCAAGAGGGATTGTTTCTTTTTCTCTGGAGGCGCGTTCATCCAGTTTGCGGCGTATACGCTCATCGAGCACGTCATGTGCTACGGCCCCATCTTGACGTTTAGTATCGAGGCTGGCCAGTTGCGGCATATCCTCAACATCATGGTAATGGGCTTCCAGCGCATGATGGAGTGCCTTATCTATCGGCACAATGGCATACTGCCCTCCGGTATTCAGGGAAATGATCCGCGTCGCGTTTTTTCGCAGCGTGGGAGTAATGATTCCCATAGCGGGCGATGAGGCGGGAATAGCCGCCCAGTAACGGATGGTCTCGCGGACTTCCTTGATCTGGATTTTTCTTCCGTCTTCACCTACCTCTTCCCGGTGCTCCGTAAAAGGAGTAAAGCTTGACGCGAGCAGAATGTGATTCACGCCGACGCTTTGTAATGCCTCAAGGAATGTAGAATCATTAGAGAGTACGGTTGGCTTAGCGAAGGGGGTAAGGATATTCTCTGAAGCCCGGGACTGCTTATCACCTTTACCCGTTGTGATTCCTTCTTGGCCATTATCGTTATTATCTTCCCCCATCGCCAGTTGGCCTGATGCCAGCACCATCCTATCCGCATCTTCTGCGCTGAGGATGCCTTTATCTCGCAAATCATGGAAACGCAGACGTCTCACCGACGCCAGCTGCATCACAAAATCTTTCACTACATCTTCAGGCAGCATCAGCCTGAAACAGGCAGCACCCGGTCGTGTACTGAGTTTGGTTAGGCTATCCGGAGGTATGACTCCGAGTGCGCTCTGTATATCATTCACCTCTCGGGTGCGGTCGGTTGTCAGATAGAGAGCTGGTCCAGCTTCTGTTGCAACGACTTTGACATCCCTGAGCTTATTGATGAAGGAGGTTGTGGTATTCCATGGCACTATTTTCTCTTCTCCGTAAGAAATGCCACTCTCCGCCAATAGCACGAGGAAACGGCGCTGGGCCGCTTCTCCATTCTGCTTGAAAATGATATTGCGATCCGTGTGGAAGACGGCTGTTTCATGGCCTGCCTGTCGATCATGCGCCGCAAACCCATCTTTTAGGATACCACACATCGCCTGATGGTCGATGTGGACACCATACGTGAAACTTCCATCTCCCCGGCGTTGCCTGAAAGGATAGATCAGGGCCTGCGTTAACTTATTCCCATAAGACTTATTATATTTCGCCAACGCCGCCTGCCATGGATCCACTTCAAAGGTGGGAGCAGGTGTCGGAGCCATCAGCGATTCTAGGCGAATATCCTCCTGACGCATATCGACCCATGCCTGTATATCCTGTTGGTCGAAATAATCCTGCAACGCACTGTAATCAGCAAATTCCGTTTGCATTTCTTTGTAATGGGGATAGGTAGGGCTTCGTGTAATCAGACCCGCCACATCCGCGCTGATTTCCACCAACCCATAGACGCTGTTTTCGGTGCTGAAACTTTGGTAGCCGCGGTGATTCTGTTTACCCAGCATCCCCTCTCGCACAAACGTGGTAATGGGAACGAAGGCGACATCGCGTTTAGCATTCATCAGATAATGTTTGCCGTTGGCGGTGGATACCACTTGATGCACTTGCTTCCGCCCTTGCTGCAGGCTCCACCAAGAGGGGGGTTGCATGGCTTCTGAGCCCTTCAGTATGCTCTGTCCTTGCGTTTCTTCCAGCTGTTTGAGCGCCTCAACAGCGACGGGGCCTTTCAGCAGTGCCTTGCGCCATACAACGCCATCCTGCTCCTTTTCTTCCACAACCTCTTTTCCGGTATCATTCACGTGATCCTTATTCAACGAGAATGCGGTCAGGAATTCTTCTGCTTTCGGATCGGTGGTGTAGAAGTAGAGCTTTGGCTTGCCATTGACTTCGCTTCCACGCGAACGCACCTCTTCAACCACCCTGCCGCTTTGCAAAAATGCTGCGGCGCGTTGGATCATTTGCTGATGGCGTGTGTGCTGAAAATCGTTCATGGAATTCTCCCCGAGGCATCATCGGCGAACAGCGGGAGAATGAAAGTTAAGATTGCGTTAAGATTTTAGCAGCCATCAAGATGATATGTTTATAATTCAATGTGTTAATTGAATGATAAAAAAGCGACTTACCGCACATAATAAGTAAAAATGGTCGGAGTGACTGGATTCGAACCAGCGACCCCTAGTCCCCCAGACTAGTGCGCTAACCGGGCTGCGCTACACTCCGACTCTTCCCGGAAAGCATGGTAATAACGTGAATAGGGGGCAAAAGCAAAACTTAAAACGCTATTTCCGACGCACATATCGATTTTTTATGTATGGATCCGTACACTTTTCTGATGCGTACCAGAGTCATCTTCATTATCCTGCTCATCGCCGCGCTTCCTGTGCTCGCCTATGGGTTGACGCAGGGGCTGAGCAGTGTTTTCGAAGGTGACGGAAATAGTAACTGGCTCTATTTCGTGGTAGCGGCGTCCATTACATTACTATGGCTTGGTGTTGGTTATGCAGTACTGAAGCTAGGCTTTTTTGCCGCACATACGCAAAACCCCGATGAGCCGATGATTGAACTGAAAGATATCCCTAAGGATATTGACCAATTGGCCCGCACGAACGCGAAACGCTGAGGTATTAGCCAGCCTTGCGCAGTAATTCACGAATCTCAAGCAATTCACGGCGTACTTCAAGTAAGTCACTACGGTCTTCTTCCGTCAGTTGACGGTTACCGCGTAATTGCGGGTCAGTGCCATCGACACGGGCGACCAATTCCAGTTTCGGTTTGAACGCCTGATTCAGTTCGGCGAGCGCCCCTTTTATGGTATAGCCTTTTTCATGCAGCAGGGTCTTGATGATCTTGAGAAGATCGACATCCTGCGGCCGATAGAAACGGCGTCCACCCCGGCGTTTGAGCGGTTGGATCTGCGGGAATTTAGTCTCCCAGAAACGCAGCACGTGCTGCGGCAGCTCGAGGATTTCGGATACTTCGCTGATGGTTTTAAGTGCGCGTGCGGATTTCTCGCGTGATTCGACAGTCATAATGAGTTTGGCCTATTCAGGAGTGCGTGAAGAACGAATATGCCCGCCAAGATTTTTATTCACTTCTTCTTTGAGAATGTTTGATGGATTGAAAGACAGAACAGTACGCGGGGTGATGACCACCTCAACACCCGTTTTTGGATTGCGGCCGACGCGTGCTTTTTTCTTGCGCAGCGTGAACGTGCCGAAGGAAGATAATTTCACATTCTCGCCCTCTTCCATCGCGGTGATGATTTCCTCGAATACGGCATCGACGAGATTCATCGATTCGGACAAGGACAGACCGATTTCACGATAGACTGAATTCCCCAGATCGGCGCGAGTGATAGTTTTTGACATGGCTGAACCTTTTTTTATGAGAGTTGGTCAGTGCAAGTGGATGTTTCACCACCTTATTATACAAGTTCCCCAGGTAAGTCCAGCCCCAAGCGCAGGCATCGCGACAATATCTCCGGAGGCTAGTTTTCCAGCGGTTTGCAGATGGGCCAGCGCCAGTGGAATGGAGGCCGATGACGTATTCGCATGCAGGCTCACCGTGGTGATGAGTTTTTCTTCCGAGATGCTGAATTTCCTGGCGCAGGCATGAAGAATCCGTGCATTCGCCTGATGCGGAACGAGCCATGTGATGTCCCCCGCCGTAAGCCCCGCCTGCCCAAGCGCGATTTCGAGCGACTCACCCATTTTATTGACCGCATGGCGGAAGACTTCCTGCCCCGCCATATGTAAAAGACCTGCCGTTTTGGTGGAGGATACCCCGCCGTCCGTGCATAGAATATCCGCAAGCGACCCATCCGACGCGGTATGCGTGGTGAGTATCCCGTGCGGCTCCGCTTTGGATTCCGCCTGAGCTTCCAGCACCAGCGCCCCTGCCCCGTCACCGAACAAAATGCATGTTCCGCGATCCGTCCAATCCACAACGCGCGACATGGTCTCCGCGCCGATAAGGAGAATTCGTTTCGATTGCCCGGAACGGATGAGCGCGTCCGCCAATTTCAATGAATAGACGAAGCCGGAACAAGCCGCATTCACATCCATCGCCGTCGCATGGCCCATACCGAGCGCATGTTGCACGCGAGTGGAGGTGGAGGGAAATGTCTCGTCCGGCGTGGCGGTAGCAAGAATAAGTGTATCGACCGTATCACCCGTCACACCTGCCCGCTGCAAGGCTTGCTTTCCGGCGGCGATGGCGAGGTGCGAGGTATTTTCCCCCTCCGCCGCGATATGCCGCTGCGTGATACCGGTACGCTCGCGTATCCACGCATCATTAGTCTCGACCTGTTTTTCGAGGTCAGCATTCGTGACGATGCGCGCAGGGAGATAGCTGCCCGTACCTAACGGAACGGCGCGCATCATACTGCGGCTTCCTTAATATCAGACTCAGGGGTGACGGCAGAGGTCTCGACCGACGCGACAGAATAGCGAAAACTGTCTTTCACCAGCGTAATCTCTTCGATGATACGCGCATTCACATCCCCCTGCACGATACGATATGCCTTGCGAATCGCGTGGCTGAACGCATAAGCATCCGCGCCGCCATGGCTTTTCACCGCAACCCCGTTGAGCCCTAAGAAAATCGCACCGTTATAGCGCCGCGGGTCGAGGCGTTTTTTGAGCGCGAAGAATGCCGGACGGGCCAGCACATAACTCAATTTTCCCCAGAAGGAGGATTTCAGCGCGAGTTTCAGTTGGCGCGAGATGAATGCCGCCGTGCCTTCCATACATTTCAGCGCGACATTTCCGGTGAACCCATCGGCGACGATGACATGGATTTTCCCCGCCGGAATTTTATCGCCTTCAATGAATCCCTTGAACGTGATGGTCGCATTATCCTTGAGCATCTGCGCCGCTTGCTGTAATTCCTCATGCCCTTTTGTGTCCTCGGACCCGATATTAAGCAGCCCGATATGCGGTTTTTCTACTCCGAGTACAGCCTTCGCATAGGCATCGCCCATGATGGCGAACTGGCACAAATCGCGTGCGTCGCACTGCACGTTCGCACCTAAATCGAGCATCACCACATCATTTAAATTCGTGGGAACCGTGGCGGCAATCGCAGGCCGCGAAATGCCGGGGAGCGTCTTCAACACCATCTTCGAAAGCGCCATGAACGCGCCGGTATTTCCGGCTGACACCACGCCGGATGCACGACCGTTCTTCACCGCTTCGATCGCGATTTTCATGCTGGATTGTTTGTTATTACGCACCGCGTGCGACGGCTTATCGGTCGCCGCGACGAAGTCGGTTGTATGCAGAATCTCACTGCATTTCCGTAAAAACTTATTTTTCTGAATTAACGGACCCAACACCGCTTCGTCACCGACGAAGAGGAAAGAAATCTCCTCCCCCAGTTTTTTCCGCGCAATCGCAGCCCCTTTGATGACGCTGTGAGGCGCATTATCACCTCCCATAGCATCGAGCGCAAGGGGCAGCATCAGCGGCGGTCCTTTCTGCTGCGGAAGCTTACGCGTTGACCTTTTGGGTCGTCACCTGACGGTCACCGTAATAACCGTCTTTCGCAACATGGTGTGGACGATGCTGTTCGCCAGTGGTTTTATTCTGGACGATGTTAGTGCCGGACAGTTTGTCATGCGAGCGGCGCATGTTACGTGCGGACGGGGTCTTTTTTCTCTTCGGTACAGCCATGTTCTTCTCCTACAATAACGCCTGCGACACAAGGGCTTAAGCCCTAAAAAGGGGGTGAGTATAGGGGCAAAAAAAATAAAATCCAGCAGAGAGATTAGCCCTGTCCTGTTTTTTTTATGTTCCCTCTTTTGACCCCACAGTGTAGTATCCTTAACAGACCTATGAGCGATAGTCAAGTCACTGATAATTATGATATTTTGAACCACCCACCGGCCGTGGCGGCGGTGATGGTGACCTACCGTATCGGCGATGCCGTACGCCCCGTCATCGAGGCCGTGCTGCCTGAAATCGGTAAACTCTTCATCGTCGATAACGGGGGGGACGCCGAAACTAGGGCCACCCTGACCAGCATGGCCGAAGCCTCTCAGGGAAGGATTACCCTTCTATTCCAACCGGAAAATAACTTCGCCAAAGCCCAGAATATCGGGATAGAAGCCGCCCTTACGGAAGACTTCCAGTGGATTCTGCTGCTCGATCATGACAGCAGACCTGCTCCCGGGATGGTCTACCAGATGCTCGCCGCCTACCGTCAGCACCCGTTCAAGGAGCATATCGGCCTCCTCGCTCCTTACCTACAACAAGCCCACTCTACCCGCAAACCGCGTTATCCCCAGGCGCTGGGTAAATTCGGCTTCCGCATGGCCCGGTTTGGCAAGAACGATGTGCTGGAGGACGTCATCAGCGTCGTCGGCTCCGGTAGCCTGATCCCGAGATCCGTCTTCGCCCGCGTCGGCATGATGGATACGACACTGGGCCTCGATTACGTCGATAAGGATTTCTGTCTGCGCCTCCACAAATCCGGCTACCGCATCCTCGCCGTCAGAAGCGCATTGCTGCAACATCAGTTGGGCGACAGCCGCGACCACCAATGGTGCGGCGTAACGATAACGGCCACCAACCATTCCGCCGCCCGCCGCTATTCCATATACCGCAATCGCATCATGACAATGCGCCGCTATTCCCAGACACTTCCGGCATTCTGTTTCTATGAATCGGTGGGCATCGCATATGACCTACTGCGCATCCTGCTGTGCGAACAGGACAAGAAAACCAAGCTGACCGAAATCGCCCGCGGGTTCAAGGACGGGCTGGTCATCCCATTAGAACAGCATGTCCCCACAGCCTGACGCCAAACACATGCACGCGCTGGAAAACGCCGTCACCGGCGCTGTCCGCGCTATCGGGAAAACGAAAGAACTCGAAGTCAGCTTCGTCAGCACTCCACCGCCCGCCAGCTTGCACCAGGGCAAGACGCTCTACGCCACCACCCCTTCCACCCTCAAGGAATCCGGCGGCGCGAATGCATGGCGCGGCGCGCTCGATACGGGTGCGCTGATCGCGCAGTATCATGACCGCGCCCTTCACCGCAGGCTCCGCCCCACATCGCAAAACCATGCCGAGATGTATGACGCGCTGGAGAAGATGCGCGTTGAACTGGCGGGCAGCACCTTCATGTACGGCATGCGCCATAATCTCGACGAAGCGCGCGCCCGTTACTATCGCCAGCAAGGATATGATACATTGTCGGAACTCGCCGAAGCCCCTGCCGCCGATATATTGGCGGCGGCCTTCCAGCAGGCGGTGACGGGTGATAAACCGAGCGCATCATTGGTGCGGTTGCTCACCCACTGGCAACCTTTCCTCGAACGCGAAGCATCACCGTTTCTGACTCGCCTCACCGCACAACTGCATGAGCAAGAGACATTCGCGAAAACCGTACTGGAAATGCTGAACCAACTCGGCAAAGCGGGCCGTGAACAACAATCCCAAGACGATGGTGAAGGACAGGAAAGCACCGACACCAGCGGCGATTCCGCTGAACTCGATAACGCCGGAAGCAGCCTTCCTGCGTCCGGTGATTCGACGATGGAAGACGGCGCGAGCACACCGGGCAGTGAAACGATGCTGATGCCCTTCGGCGATATCGGCGACATCATGGAAGGCGGTGAAGCGGAGGAAGGCGACTCTCCCTCGTCCATCCCCGAACAGCAACCGCATCACGCCTTCGCCAGCAAAGAACCCTACCGCGTATTCACCCGCGCACATGACGAAATCATCCACGCCCAACATCTCTGTTCGCTGGAAGAATTGATGCGCCTGCGCGCACAACTCGACGATAAACTGGCGCAGGTGCGCGGCACATTCGCGCGCTTCTCCGCCCAGCTGCAACGCGTCCTACTCGCCCGCCAGCAACGCAGTTGGGAATTCGATCTGGATGAGGGTTCCATCAACAGCGCCCGCCTCGCCCGCCTCGTCGCCAACCCTAGCCAGCAGACCATATTCAAACAAGAGAAAGAAGCCGATTTCCGCGATACGGTAGTGACGCTACTGCTCGATAATTCCGGCTCCATGCGTGGCCGCCCCATCACCATCGCAGCCCTCTCGACCGACATCCTGACCAAAACGCTGGAACGCGCCGGGGTGAAAGTGGAAGTGCTGGGCTTCACCACCAAGGAGTGGAAAGGCGGTCAGTGTTACAAAGATTGGGTAAAAGCGGGAAAGCCCGCGCAACCTGGAAGACTGAACGACCTCCGCCATATCATCTACAAATCCGCCGACACGCCGTTGGTGCGCGCTCGCCGCAATCTCGGGCTGATGCTGAAAGAAGGCATATTAAAGGAGAATATCGATGGCGAAGGATTGCTTTGGGCCTATGAGCGTCTACAGAAACGCCCCGAAAAACGCCGTATCCTGATGGTGATCTCCGACGGCGCTCCGGTCGATGACGCGACCCTCTCCACCAACCACGCCGGCTATCTCGACCGCCATTTACGCGAGGTGATAAAAACTATTGAAGAACAGAATGCGATCGAATTGCTGGCCATCGGTATCGGCCATGACGTCACGCGGTATTATAAACGCTCAGTGACCTTGTCGGATGTGACGCGGTTAGGTGAGACGATGACAAAAGAGCTAGTCGCACTCTTCACCAACGACAAACGCCCAGAGCCCTCACCTTGTCATTCCCGCGAAAGCGGGAATCCATATCTCCGCTGTGCATGCTGCCTGATGAATTCCCGTTTACACGGGAATGACAAAAAATGGGGCAAGTCTGGATGTGCAAATACTGTACTACTGTTTTTACTTCCCCTCTCCATGAGGGAGAGGGTTGCGCAGGCTTAGTAAGCGAAGCGAACTTAGACGAAGCTGGGTGAGGGGGAATGCGGTGAGATGCTCTCACCCGGATTTCCAAAAGAAATCCGGCCTCTCCCAGTGGGAGAGGCAAAGAATCAGTACATCTTCTTTAAACCTGAAACCTGAAACCTGAAACCTGAAACCTGAAACCTGAAACTACGCGGCTTTTTTCTTCGCTTTTTTGATCTGGCGCTTCAGGCGCTTGCCTTCGTCCGTCAACTTATTGTCGGACGTGGTGGTCAGATACTCGTCAATACCGCCGTTATGGTCAACGGTGCGTAAGGTGGCTGCGGTGATCTTGAGGCGGATCATACGGCCCAGCGCATCGCTCATCAGCGACACGGGCTGAATGTTCGCAATGAAGCTACGGCGTGACTTGCGGTTCGAGTGGGACACTCGGTTACCGGATTGGGCGCCAACGCCAGTGAGATCGCAACAACGGGTCATAAAAAATCCTCCAAGAGGCGGGAGTATTAGCCGTTTATGAAAAAGAGGTCAAGGGATTTGTTAGGCCATTTCATGGCTGGCGGAAGACCCAGCCGAAGCCACTGAGATAGGGGTCGGGGTAAGGCCAGCCGACATAGCGTCCGCTGAAACGCTTTGAATCTCCATACCACCTGAATTATGTACCGAACCGCCGACGCCAGCCGTCCCATCTTCAAGCCCTGGAACGAACTTAACACCTTTAAAGGTGTTTCCCACGTCAAAAACGCCACGGATTTTGGATTCCGCGAAATTATGCAGTTTCCAATTGTTCGGGTTGCATACCCCAGCAGGTTGCCATAATGCCGCCAGCGGACTCGTACCGATAGGCAAAAGCGCCGTCAATACACCGCCAAGCTGCTGATGAGAAGCGCCACCGCCGCCCATGCTGCCTGCATTCATCGCAAAAAGTTGTGCACCATCTAACATAATATTTATCCTTATCTTACAGACTATCAAAATACCATGACAGTTTGATGACAAAAACGGAAATATCGGTTAATTGGGCCGCGCCATCTGCAAAGGGCTATCGAGAGAAAATGCAGGAATATCAACATCAAACCTCTCGCCCGACTCTGCCTCGACCATTTCGTAGAACCCCGACATCATCCCCGAAGCGGTATTGAGTACCGTGCCGCTGGTATATTGGAACACGTCCCCCGGCTGCAAAATGGGCTGTTCACCGACCACGCCCGGCCCCTGGACCTCCTGCACCTGCCCCGTCGCGTCCGTCACGTGCCATGTGCGGTTGAGGAGCTGGACGGTCTTGTCGCTATGGTTCTCGATCTGGATGGTATAGGCCCAGACGTAGTGCTCGTCCTCCGCGTCGGACTGGTCTTCCAGATAGAGCGGCATGGCGGTGACTTTGATGAGGCGGGTGGTTTGGATAAACATGGGTCACATCCTTATGGAAGTTCGGATAAGCCGTCAATAATTCTCTGAATGGCTAGTCTCTCCAGAAACGCGGGGTCAGCAGTACCAGAATGGTAAAAAGCTCCACCCGCCCAAGCAGCATCAGGAATGATAGCAGCCATTTCGCCCCGTCAGGCAGGCCTGCGAAATTCCCCGCCGGGCCGACGATTTCTCCCAGCCCAAGCCCGGTATTGGACAAGGCCATGATGGACGCGCTCATGCTGGAAAGGAAATCATAGCCGAAATAGGACATGCCCACCGCCCCGACCATGAACGCGAAGGCGAAGAGGAGGAAGAAACTCATCACCGACGCAGCTTCCTGCTCAGAAACCGTTTTACCACCATAGCGGATAAGGAACACTCCATGCGGCTGCAACAGCCGGAATATCTGGTTGCGCGCGATCTCATAGAGAATCTGGAACCGGAATATTTTAATCCCCCCCGCTGTTGACCCCGAGCACCCCCCCACCGCCATCAGCATGAAGAGAAGCCCGTTCATAAAATGCCCCCAGTTGGTGAAATCGGCGGCGACGAACCCGGAGCCCGTCAGGGAGGAGATGGCATGGAACGAGGTCTGACGCAACGCGGTCAGGAAACTCAGTTCCGTTGTATCGTATCGCCACAATGCCAACAACACGACGGCAAGGAAAGCGATGGTGAGGAAGACCCGCACCTGACTATCGCGCACGATGGAAAAATTCCCGCGCCACATCAAGAAATAATACATCAGAGGCAGACAGCCCAGCAACATGAACGGAATCGCCACCGCTTCGATCAGGGGTGAATTGAAATAGCCGAATGACGCATCATGCGTCGAGAACCCGCCCGTCGCCACAGTGGACAGCGCATGGCAGATAGCATCGAACCCATTCATCCCCGCGAGGTAATAACAAAACGCGCACAGCATCACCAGCGAGATGAAAATGACGGTCGTCACCCCCGCCAATTGGCGCGAACGGGGAAGCACTTTCTCCATCTTATCGGAAGATTCGCTGCGGAATAATTGCATTCCCCCAATGCGAAGCGTCGGCAGGATGGCAAGGCTCATCACCACGATCCCGATACCACCCAATCCATTCAGCAGTGCGCGCCATAGCAACAGCCCGGGGGGCCGCGAATCGAGATTGGTCATCGAACTGGCCCCCGTCGTCGTCAGCCCGGAAACGGACTCGAATACGGAAGAAGCAAGATTCATGTTCGCTTCCGAGAGATAGAACGGCAACGCCCCCGCCACGCCGGAACATATCCAGCACATGGTAGTGAACAGGAATATCTGCCGGATGGAGAACTCCTTGATCGGACCCTTATTGGTGAGCAGCAACGCCCCGCCGACAAAGAACAACGCCACCGATGAACTGACAAACACTTTCCAGTCGTGACTATCCGAGGCGTAATCCACCATCGCAGGCAGCAGCATCGCACCGCCAATCACACAAAGGAGGATGCCGTTGATATAGAGTAGCGGACGGAGGTCAGGTATGGCCATAAAGCGCTCAGGCAACCCGTTCTTTCAACATATCGGGCTGGTGTCCCGTCAATCCCATTGCGTGCAGCATGAAATACGTCTTCAGCTTTCCAGACCGCTCCACACCACGTAAGCCGATACGCCGCGCCGCCTTTAACAGACGGCTGTCGTTGGAGAACAGCCGGTTCAGCGCATCCGTCATGAAGGACATGCTGAGCACGTCCGTTTTCCGTAACTGGGCATAACGCTCAAGGACCGAGGTGGAACCAATATCTAATCCCAACTGCTTCGCCTCGCCCAAAATCTGTGCCATCAGCGCCACGTCGCGATACCCGAGATTCACACCCTGCCCCGCGATGGGATGGATGGCATGCGCCGCATCGCCGATCAGTGCCGCCCGCTCGGTTACGTAGTGCTCTGCCAGAACCAATCCTAAAGGATAGGATGTGCATGCACCTTCCAGTGTCGCTTTCCCGAGATACCCGCCAATGCGCGTCTCCAACTCTTCGATGAAATCTGCTTGTGGAAGAGTGAGCATATGCGCCGCCATCGCCTCCGGTTCCGACCAGACGACACCGCTGCGATTCCCCGCGATCGGCAACAGCGCGAACGGCCCCGCCGGAAGGAAACGCTCTAACGCTAATCCATGATGCGGCTCAGTATGTGCGATCGTGCAGACGATGGCCGTCTGTCCATATGTGATGATTTTATCCCCGATGCCGAGGGCTTTGCGCGTCTTCGAGAACCGTCCATCTGCCGCAAGCAGTAATGATGCAGTAATGACCTCACCCGATTCCAGCGTCGCCTTCACCTCATGTTGCGAGGTCTCAATATGCCCAATACGCGTCCCGAACCGTAAATCAACATTCGGATGCGCTTTGGCGTGTTTCAGCAATGTCGGTTTGATAGATGTATTGGGCAATATATACCCGAACGGCTTGCCCACTTCCTGATGGTCATAATGCACCATCGCGGTCGAATACCCGTCCACCACGCGGATGTCGAGGATGGGTTCTGCCTTCGGCAACATATCCTCCCACACGCCCATATCCTTGAACACGCGCACGGAAGATTCGGCGATAGCGCTGGTGCGCCCGTCATATGCCGCCTTCATCTCCCGCGCCTCGTCACTCTGCTCGATGACGGTGACGGTGATCCCCCGCCGCGCCAGCGCAATGGCCATCGCCGAGCCGACCATGCCTGCGCCGATAATGAGTACGTCCTGCTTATCCATAGATATCAACATGCTGCGAACGGGTGAATTCTGCCGGGAAGCATACGCGCTGATGCGTGCGATGTAAACCTCAGGGCGCTGTTTGGGCCTCTTCCGGCGTCATGGCTTCAATGGCCAGCGCATGGAGGTCACCGGGGAATAGTGGGGCCAGCGCTTGATTGATCAAACGATGCCGCTCTACGCGGTTTTTGCCTGTAAAACAATCGGCTACAACGCGTACACGGAAGTGCGTCCCCCCGCCTTCCTTCCATCCGGCATGGCCGTGATGGAGGTGTGATTCGTCCTTGACCAGCAGCACTTCCGGGGAAAGCGACTGGTGCAATAATGCCTCGATTTTTTCTACTTTTGCCATGCGATAACCACTTGCCGGTTTACCCTAAAAAACGCATAATACCAGTATGGCAAAACGTGCCCAACCGCAAGAAAAACAAGTCTTCCGCGCCTGTGATACCCCCGGCTGTGAAGAACATGCCGAACACCGTGCCCCCAAAACCCGGCAGGAGCGGACGGACTATTTTCTATTCTGTCTCGACTGCGTACGCGAGTATAACAAGAAATGGGATTATTTCGCAGGCATGACCGAGGAGGAGATCGAGGATTTCCGCAAGAACGCACCCTTCGGCCATAGGCCCACATGGGAGATGCACATCACCCCCCAGCAGGCTACCGAACAATTACGCATGAAGCTGAACGCTATCTTCGGGGATGGTTTCGTCCGCCGCCCCGAACCCAAAAGCAGCATTCCCCACAATATGCGCAAAGCTTTAGAGATACTGGAAGTGGATAACTTCCCCACCACCGTCGCCACCGTTAAATCCCAATATAAGAAGCTGGTGAAACGCTACCACCCCGACCTGAACCAGAACGACCCCGCCTGTGAAGAACGGTTCAAGCAGGTGACGGAGGCCTACTCCGTCCTGATGCACCAACTCGAACAGGACCGGCCACATGCGCAATAACTCCCCTTCCGGTATCGTCGAACGCCTGCATGATGATTTTCTCTCCATTTATTCTGCCGAACAGAAGAGCGGCAGCGATACCTACGCTCGTCAGATTCTGGAAGACGACATCTTCCTCCTCGGCCAATATTTCGGGGCCGTAGATCCGCTGGAAGGTCGCACCGCCCTCTCGCTGCTCGCCGAATGCATTGCCACCGTACGCGTCAAATCCTCTCCTCTCCCCGCCAAATCCATCCTAGAAGAATCCATTGAACAGGCGATGCAGGACTTATTGAAAAGCCCGCTCGACCCCGTGCGCTTTCCGAAACTCGATTCACCGGAAGAAGTGGTGAATACTCTGCAGACCCTGCGCATGAGCAAAGGCCTGCTCCGTCAGGGCCATATCAGCCCGGAGGAGGATGCGGGGCTACGCGCCGGGTTTCTCAACCTCGCCAACTTATTTCTCTTGCGTGACGGCAACGTAACTGCCAAAGAAATGGAAGCGATCCGGCTGTTCGAAACCGCGCTGGCCGCCTGAGTGACGAAAGAAACATCCCCTATGGCCTCCCCAGCACGCATGAAATCCGCCAGCCCCTCCTCTGCCATCGAATTCAGCACCACGAAAAAACTTTTCGGGTTCGACAGCACGATGGAAGTGCCCGTCTTCTCCGCCGAGGATGACCATATCCCCGCTATCGATCCCGATTATGTATTTGATAAAGCGACCACGCTTGCCATCCTCGCCGGGTTCATCCATCGCCGGAACGTCCTGCTACAAGGCTTCCACGGCACGGGGAAATCGAGCCATATAGAACAAGTCGCCGCCCGCATGCGCTGGCCGCTGGTGCGCGTTAATCTCGACGGACATATCAGCCGCGTCGACCTCATCGGGCGTGACGCCATCGTGCTGCGTGATGGCAAACAGGTCACCGAATTTCAGGAAGGTATCATCCCTTGGGCATTACAACGCCCGATGGCGTTGGTGTTCGATGAATACGACGCAGCGCGTCCTGACGTGATGTTCGTCATCCAGCGCGTGCTCGAAGCCGAAGGCCGCCTGACCCTGCTCGACCAGAACAAGGTCATCACCCCGCACCCATCCTTCCGTCTCTTCGCCACCGCGAACACGGTCGGCCTTGGCGATGCGTCGGGCATGTATCACGGCACGAACCCTATCAATCAGGGACAGATGGATCGCTGGCAGATCGTCGCCACGCTGAACTATCTGCCAGAAGAAGTCGAAGTGGACATCGTCTCGAAAAAAATCCGCGGATTTTCGGGGAAGAAGGAATCGACCTTGCTGCATCAGATGGTGAAAATGGCGGGCCTCACCCGCAACGCTTTCGCCAATGGTGACATCTCCACCGTCATGTCCCCCCGCACCGTGAGCGGCTGGGCGGAGAATTATCTGATTTTCGGCAATGATATCGAGACCAGCTTCCGCCTCACCTTCCTCAATAAATGCGACGAAGCCGAACGCGCTATTATCGCGGAACTATACCAACGCGTGTTCGACGTGATGTTGCCGGAGTTAAGTATTACCCTCTAAGCGATCCTAATTCTTCCGACTGAAGCGGACGAATGGGGGAACAGGGCGATGCCAAGCTTACTTACTTCGTCATTCCAGCGCAGGCTGGAATCCAGCTCCTTCATAATCATCTGTGGCGCAGACGCGCCACGCTGGATGCCAGCCTACGCTGGCATGACTGGTTAGGCAGGCTGCTTACGCGAACATCTTGGCTCCCGCGTAAATGTCTTCCGCGAGTCCACCATGTAATCCCCCGTCCGCAGGAAATTCCGTCCAATCAGGACGGGGTAGAGAAAATGCGACCGATCGGCGAGGTTCACCCGCCCGGTGATTTTTTTCTTTCCGATGCAGAGGGACATACGCACAACGGGTCGGCGTATAAAATCTTTCGAATCCTTTTTCTTGATGTTCTGCCATTCCACGATGTCGCTTCTCATGGTCTTGGTTTTTGTACCCTCATCATGGATGCGGTACACCACCCTGTCGGGCGCATCCTTTTCTTCCGAGGGCAGGATGCGGATAATGTCCGCATTGACGGAGGACATCCCCGCCCCCGTATCGATACGCGCTTTCAGAACAATATCGGCATCATACACCCCCACCTTCTCCACCCACCCGATGCGGGTACGTGCCGGGACCGCTTCGGCGTGCGGGGCGGTGATAGCAAGGCATAGGGCGGCACAAAAATAGCGTTTCATACCTCTCACATATGCTCCGTCGCATCAATGAACAAGGCGCTGCTGAACCTAAACCGCATCGACCGTACCGTCATGCAGCGACAGCGTCGGATAATCGAAACTTTTGAGCAACCCCTCATCATGCGTCGCGAAGATGACCGTCGTACCCATCTTGTTGAGGGACTCGAACAGATACATGAACCGTTTACTGAGACGCGGATCAAGATTCCCACTCGGCTCATCCGCTATCAACAGTGGCGGGTTATTGATGACCGCGCGCGCGATGGCCACGCGCTGCTTTTCCCCACCTGATAATAGGGCCGGACGCACATCCTTATATTTACTCAGTCCGATCCATTCGAGCATCTCGGTGACGCGGGAAGAGATTTCCGCCTCGTCCTCGCCGATCATCTTCAACGGCAGGCCGATGTTCTGCGATACGGTCAAATGGTCGAGCAACTGAAAATCCTGGAACACCGTGCCAATTTTACGACGCAAAGGTATCAGGTCGCGGCGCGGCAGTTCGGTAACATCTTCGCCGAATAACTTAAGCCTTCCTTTACTCGGACGGATGGCGAGCGACAGTACGTTGAGCAGGCTGGATTTCCCCGCCCCGCTCGCTCCGGTGAGGAAATGGAACGACCCGCGCGGGATCTTCAGCGACACATCCCGCAGCACGCGTTGGCCGGGCGTATATTCCAGCGACAGATTATAGCAGGTGATCATGCGGTGCGCCCATGTTCCATACCGTTCTGAATGCCACAATCCACCCGCGCCGTAAAGGGGTTTGCTTGCACCTGCTCCCGATTATGGTATGGTGGTGCATCTCATGTAGGGTGCCGATGCTACTTGCCTGTCCTGAATGCCATTCTTCCTTCCGCATCAAGCCCGACGCATTGGGCGAAGGCCGCATCGTCCGCTGCTCCCACTGCCGGTATGAATGGTTCGCCGAACCACGTGACCTGAGGGACGAAGACACCTTCCACCCCGATTTCGCTGGAACCCCTTCTGCGGGTGACCCCGTATTCGATCTGCCCGAATCCGTCGAAGCCAGCGAACGGTTGCGCCTCGCTGAATCTCTGGAACGAGCGGAAGCCGGATTCGTCGAACCCGTGGAAGCCCCCCCCTTTGAAGAAGAGCCCGGCGGCTTTGTTGAGCCCGTAGAGGATATCGACCTCGACAAGCTGGACGACATGTTCGGCAAGACGGATTCTCCTCTATTCGAGCAACCACGCGAACGCCGCTCTCCGCCCTATAAAATCATGATCGCATTGCTGGTACTAGGCATCTTTCTATGCGTACTGGTATTCCTCTTCATCAAGCGTGAACAGATGATGGAGACTCCCGTCGCGGGGGATGTATTGGCCATCGCCGGTGTCTCGCACGTAGAGGGCATCGCCTTCGCCGATATCACGCTGGACACGTTCAAAATCGGCACGAAAAAAGCACGTTACACTATCAAGGGCGCAGTCACCAACCAGTCCGACACCGAACGCCCCGTACCCACCGTACGCATCCGCCTGATGAACAAGGCAGGCGACGTGGTGGAAGAATGGAACTTCACGCAAGCAGGCACGCTGAAACCGGGTGAGAAGAAGAACTTCAACGCCCCAAACTTAAACAGCACAACGGCACGGGAAGACGAAAAATTCGTTCTCGATCTCGGCAATGATTTCGACATGATGCTCCGCTGACATGACCGCTCCCCACCCGTCCGAATCCACTATCGATATACTATTCAGCCCTGAGGAAATCGCCCTCAAGGTGGAAGAGATGGCGACCCGCATCACGGCACATATGAGTGAGGAATTCATGGTCGTGGCGCTACTGAAAGGCAGTTTCGTCTTCGCCGCCGATTTAGTGCGCGCCCTACACCATGTCGGCTGCCGCCCGCAGATCGATTTCATGACTCTCTCCAGCTATGGCAAGAACGTCGAAAGCACCAACGTCGTCATGGTTGAACGTGATTTAAGCGACACCGTCCGGAACAAAAACATCCTGCTGGTCGACGACATCCTCGAATCCGGACAGACGCTCAATTACGCCCGCACATTGCTGCAAGAACGCGGTGCAGCATCCATGCATATCGCCGTGCTATTGGAAAAACCCGGCAAACGCAAAGTGGAGCTGAACGCCGATTTCGTCGGCTTCACCATTCCCGATAAATTCGTTGTCGGGTACGGTCTGGACTACGCCAATTATTTCCGTGAATTGCCGTATATCGGCACTGTGCGCTAGAGAGTGTTGTCACTATCTAGAGCCATTCCGGCAGACGCTGTAGTCCCATCATTTCTTCATAGGACGGACGTTTGCGGATGATCGCATGCGTGCTGCCCTGCACCATCACCTCCGGTGTTAAAGGCCGCGCATTATAGGTAGAACTCATCACCGCGCCATAGGCTCCCGCCGTACGGAACGCCAGCAAGTCCCCCGGCCCGACAGCGGCAATCTCGCGCGCTGTCGCGAACGTATCGCCGGACTCACACACGGGGCCGACGATATCGGCGACCATCGTCTTGCCCGATGATTTCAATTCGACTGGGATGATGTCGTGATACGCATCATAGAGCGTCGGGCGCAACAAATCGTTCATCGCCGCATCGACGATCACGAACGTTCCTTCCTCCGCTTCCTTGACGTAGATCACCTGTGTCACCAGAATCCCCGCATTACCGGAAATGAGCCGCCCCGGCTCGAACACCAATTGCGCTTTTTCATCGGAGAATATTTCTTTCACTAGCGCACCATAACTCGCGGGCAACGGCGGCTCCTGCATCTTTTGATACGGCACGCCCAGCCCTCCGCCAAGGTCGATGGTGGAGATAGTATGCCCTGCCGCGCGCAACTCCGCGACGAAGGACTTCACGCGCAGAAACGCAGCACGGAACGGCTCCAGCGATGTTAGTTGTGAGCCGATATGCACCGACACCCCATGCAGCGAAAGCCCCTTCAACTGGTCAGCCTGCGCAAAGATGCGTTTGGCCTCAGCAATCGAAATCCCGAATTTGGACGCTTTATGCCCGGTCGATATTTTTGCGTGCGTTCCCGCTTCAACATCGGGATTGACGCGTAGCGCCACAGGGGCGACGACACCGAGACTCTCCGCCACCTCGTTCAACATCATCACTTCCGGCCATGATTCGACGTTGAACTGGAAGAGATTTTGTTGCAGCGCGTAATGCATCTCTTCGCGCGTTTTGCCCACACCGGAGAACACGATCCGATCCGCCGGGATACCGGCGGCAAGTGCCAACCGAATCTCACCTTCGGATACCACATCCGCCCCCGCACCTTCTTTACCGAGCGTGGCGAGGACGGCGATATTACTATTGGATTTTACCGCAAAACAGATGCGCGGATTCAACCCCGAAAGCCCGTCTGCGAAGACGCGATAATGCCGCTTCAACGTTTCGGAAGAATAGCAATAGAACGGAGTCCCCACCTCGTTTGCCAGTGCGGGGAGCGATACATCTTCCGCATGCAGCACACCGTCCTTATATTGAAAAAAATCCATCTAGGCCTGCGGCTCTTTCTGCTCGTCGATTTCCAGTTTGCGTAACCGCTCTTCGCGCTTCTTCTCGAGGGCGGGAATCTCGCTGGGGCGGACCAGATTGCCTTTGATGCCACAGGCGGAAAGCCCGACTACGGCAGCCAGCATCCATAGAATTACTACAGGTTTAGAGCGCATAGATGTTCCTCGCTTCTTTCACGGCTTCCTTCACGTTCTGAGGTGACGTCCCACCGAAACTGGTACGACTGGAGACGGAAGATTCCACCGTCAATACCGAGAACACATCCTGCGTGATACGTTTTTCTACCGATTGCATATCGGCGAGCGACAGCGCGTGTAATTCACACGCCTTTTCCTCAGCAATCTTCACAATGCTTCCGGTGATATAATGCGCATCGCGGAAGGGAATGTTCAACACGCGCACCAGCCAGTCAGCAAGATCGGTCGCGGTAGAGAATCCTGCACTTGCCGCCTGCACCATACGCTCCTTATGGACCGTGATCCCCTCGCACAACTGCGCTATCACATGCAGTGACAATGACAGCGCGTGATGCGTATCGAACAGCGCTTCTTTGTCTTCCTGCATATCCTTGTTGTAGGCCAGTGGCAGCGCCTTCAATATCTGCAACATAGCGACAAGATTCCCCGTGATGCGCCCCGTCTTCGCCCGCACCAATTCCGCAGCATCGGGATTACGCTTCTGCGGCATGATGGACGACCCGCTAGTGAAATTCTCCGGTAATCTGATAAAGCCGAACATCGGTGTTGACCAGATAATCAACTCCTCCGCCAAGCGCGACAAGTGCACGGCACACAGTGCCGCAGCACTCATGAATTCCACCGCAAAATCACGGTCTGAGACCGCATCCAGTGAATTGCGCATCGGCATTTCGAACCCTAACGCCGCCGCCGTCTGGTGGCGATCAATCGGAAACGACGTTCCTGCCAATGCAGCAGCCCCGAGTGGGCACTCATTCATCCGCGCCCGCGCATCCATGAACCGCCCCCGATCCCGCCCCAGCATCTCGACATACGCCAGCAGATGATGCCCGAACGTAATCGGCTGCGCCGGTTGCAGATGTGTGAACCCGGGCATAATCGTCGCCGCATGGTGCTCCGCCAGCGTGCACAATACACGCTGCAACGCGGTCAATAACGCACCCATCTCATCCGCTGCATCGCGCACATAGAGTCGAAAATCCGTCGCCACCTGATCGTTACGCGAACGCGCCGTATGTAGCTTCCCCGCCGCATCGCCGATGATGGCTTTCAGGCGCGTCTCCACATGCATATGGATGTCCTCAAGCGCGGGCGTGAATTCCATTTTCCCGGCGATGATTTCCTGCTCGATCTGCTTTAGACCGCCAACGATGGAGACGGTCTCTTCGGAGGATAAAATCCCCACTTTTCCTAACATTTCAGCATGGGCGATGGAGCCGCGGATGTCCTGCGCATAAAGCGCCTTATCCACATCGATGGAGGCGTTGATCTCCTGCATCAGCGCGTGCGTTTCCCCGGAGAACCGTCCGCCCCAGAGTGGATTCGCGGCTTTATTTGTCTTTTGCTGACTCATCGTGTATCGTCCCCGGCGCATGATAGAGCGAACTATGGGCAAACTCGCAACCTTTTTTTTCCTGATGGTCGTAGCGGCTCTGGTCGGCTACTCCAACTACCGCTATTTTTACCCCGACGGGCTGAGCCCCCCACCTGCGCCCAGCGAATCCTCCGCCCTCGCCCATGCGACCTTTCTGGATAAGGAAGGCAAACTCCACCGCCTCGCCGATTATCGCGGAAAAACGGTTATCCTCGCCTTCTGGGCCACATGGTGTCCTCCCTGTTTGAAGGAGATGCCCTACCTCGCCGCCTTGCAGAACGCTCATCCCGATACACTGAAAGTCATCATGTTGGCCGTCGAGCCGAAAGATGATTTCTTCGAGACCATCCTGAGAAAAGAAATCCGCCACGCCGAACTCTTCTGGGATAAGGGCTTACGAACGTTCAAAGCCCTCAAGCTCCGCGGCCTCCCCACCAATTACGTGTTGGATAAGGACGGGAATATTCTACAAAAATTCGAAGGAGAAGTGGATTGGAACAGTCCGGATATCCTTAAAGCGTTGAACCTTGCGCCCCGAACGACGGAATAACGTAATGAGGTGTCGCCCCATACTCCTGTACCAGCGATTGCAGAGCTACTTCATTGATGCCCCCGCCTGAATATAACTGCTCCTTCAATATCCCGCCGCCGATCAACACCGAGTCGATACCGACACCAGCCGCTCCTTTGATGTCCGTCTCCAGACTATCCCCTACCGCGAGGATTTCCTGCTTAGCGATGCCGTCGAACCGCTGAAGGCAGAGTTGGTAGACTTCCGCGTAAGGCTTACCGAACCAATGCACCTTACCGCCGATTTTCTCATACGCATCCGCGATAGTGCCGGCGCATAGCAGACGCGTCCCGTCCTGTTTCACGACCACGCGGTCGGGATTGACGCACAGCATCGGCCTCCCTAGCGCACGCGAGGTGGTAAGCAGGGATTCCATATCCTCCATCGTCTGGTAATCGTTGAAAAACCCCACATTGAGCAGGAAATCCGCATTCGCCAACCCGGAGCGGATGAACCACAGCCCGTCAAGGATGTCCAAATCCTTATCCGGCCCGATATAATAGTAACGTTTTCCTATCTCTTTAGTCACCGAAAGATAGTGGTAGACCGCCTCACCCGAGGTGATGACATGGTCATACATCGCTTCATGGATACCGAGTGAAGCCAGCACCTGTGCGGCTTTATGCGCCCGTCGCGGGGCATTGGAGAGGAAAATCACCTGTTTTTCTTCATCTCTCAACCGAGCCAACGTCTCCCGCACACCGGGGTATAACGTCGCCCCATCATGGATAACCCCCCATAGATCGAGGATAAACCCGCGATACGCGGTATAGGGAAGTTCCCACAGGGAAGAGTGAAGTTGCATAAGCCTGCCTATACTATAGTTGTATGGGCAAAGCGCTGAAATTTTCCTTAATGGGAGAAGAAATTATACCATTTCCTCGGCTAATGCTTTTTCAATAAGGGCGGCTGTTTCTTTCGTACCATAGAGCGCCGCGAACGATCCCATGCGCGGCCCCTGCGCGGAGCCTAATAATACTTCATACATACAGGAGAACCAGTCTTTCATCGGCTCGAACCCATGGTCACGGCCAATGCGGTAGATTTCGGTCTGGATGTCTTCCGCACTCGCCCCCGCCGGGATCGCCGCTAGCACATCGCGTAATTCTTCCAGTGCTTTACGTTCTTTATCGGACGGCGCACGATAGGTTTTATGCGCTTTGACGAAGTCATAATAATACTTCACCGCGTAGCCGACAAGCTGGTCGATGAAGGGGCAGGTCTCCGGCGTCGCACCCGGCGCATAAGATGAAATGAATCCCCACAGCACGGATTTATCTTCCGGGTTACAGGCCGAGGCAAGGTTCAGCAGTAGCCCAAAACTCAGCGGCAATTCCGGCTTCGGGGGATTTCCACTATGGATATGCCACGCCGGATTCTCGAACCGTTGCTCAGGCGTTTCGTTCTGGTATTTCTCGATATAGGTGAGGTAATCATCCACATGGCGGGGGATTACGTCAAAATAAAGCCGCTTTGCCTTCTGCGGAGACTGGTACATGTATAGAGAGAGGCTTTCCTGCGGCGCATAAGTCAGCCATTCCTCAATGGTGATGCCGTTACCCTTGGATTTCGATATTTTTTGCCCCTTATCATCAAGGAAGAGTTCATAGGTGAACTGTTCCGGCGGCAACCCACCGAGTATTTTACAAATCGCGGAATAGAGCTGGCCGGAGGCAAGATGATCCTTACCGTACATCTCGTAATCGACCCCCAGCGCCGCCCAGCGCATCCCCATATCCGGCTTCCATTGGAGTTTACAATGTCCTCCCGTCACCGGAATCTCACGGCGTTCACCGGATTCCGTCTCATACGTGATGGTTCCCTTCTCCACGTCCCGCTCAACGACAGGAACATAGAGCACCTGCCCTGTTGCAAGGTCGATGGGTAAAAACGGTGAATAGGTTTTCTGACGTTCTTCCCCAAGCGTCGGGATCATCACCTTCATCACCTTGTCGTAATGCGCGAGCAAGGTCAGCAGCGTCTTGTCATAGACCCCGCTCTTATAATTAGCCGTCGAGCTATGGAATTCATAATCGAACCCGAACGTATCGAGGAACGCGCACAGCCGCGCATTCATATGGTCTCCATAACTCGCATGCGTACCGAACGGGTCAGGGATATCGGTCAACGGTTTACCTAGATTTTCCTGCAACATCTGCTGGTTGGGAAGATTCTCGGGAACTTTGCGTAAGCCATCCATATCATCCGAGATGCAAAATAGCTTAGTGGGGATATCCGAAAGCTGCGAGAATGCATGGCGTACCATGGATGTCCGCGCCACTTCGCCGAACGTGCCGATATGCGGCAAGCCGGAGGGCCCGTAACCTGTCTCTAACAATGCATACCCCTTGGCCGGAGGCGCTTTCTCAAAGCGTTTCACCAGTTTGGCGGCTTCTTGGAAAGCCCAGGAACGGGGGATGGAAGCAAGGTCGATAGTCATGGAATAGTCACTCTCGTTGGGCTTGTGGTTATAACAACACCCCCGCCCCGCCGCAAGCACAAGAAAAAGCCGCGCTTCAGCAATGAGGGTTGCTAATTTCCGTGAAGCGTTTTATGGTTCTTAAGTTTTGTAGGATGTTATTAACTTTTACTGTTGAATTGTATCATGAATCCACGCCGCCTCGCCCTCGCAATCTTCGCCACCACCAGCTTGATGACAGGAACCGCCGCTTTCGCGCAGACGGTCTATACAGTTCAGTTGGGTTCTTTCCAGTCCGAGGCAGAAGCACAGGGCCACTGGAAAAAACTGCAACAAAAATTCCCCTCCACTTTTGAGCCGTTGAGCTATGCTCCGGCTGAAATCCAACTACCGCCGGATGATATGGTCTATTTCCGCACGCAAGCCGGCCCGATTCCGTCGCGTGAAGAAGCGGAACAGATTTGCTCCGAACTTCAGGGCAAAAATTTTGAGTGCTACGTCGCGGAAACAGCGATGTTCAACGCCGACAGCAAACCCGAAAAACTGGCCAGCGCACCACCGGCGCCCAAACCCGAACCCGTTGCCGCCCCAGCACCGGCTGAGCGCATAGCGGAAGCACCGAAAGCGATGCCCGCCCCGGCCAGCGTGTCCACCTTGCCAAGCCCGGATAAATTGAGAGAGACACCCGCACCGATTCCTGCTGCAGTCGCCGCGGACATCGCCAATGTTCCCGCTGAGGATACCTTGCCTGACCTCGAAGAACTGGAAATGCAATTCGCGGCAGAGGATGCTGCGCCGACTCCGGTCGCTTCTGCGCCCGTGTCAGCACCTGTTCCCGCTCCTGCACCCGCACCCGTGGTGGTCCCTGTCGCGGAAGCCGTTCCTGTTCGCGCTCCCATGCCCACCAAATTGCCCGCGCCGAAAAAAGTGGAACGTATCCAGCCCGCTCCGGCAGCGCCTGTGAAGTCCAGCCCGCTGAAATCATTCTCCACCCCGGCAAACGAATCCGCTCCAGTGAGCGATTTTGCTCCGTCGAGCCCCGCTCCCACCGGCGCACCGTTCCAGACCGGTCAATCCTCTTACGCAGGTAGTGGCAACGCCTCTTCCTCCACAAACGTAGCCAGCGTTCCGGTCACTGGCAGCGCCATTACGCCTTCCACTTCGGCCAATGCACAAGTTAACGTGGCGGAAGCGATTCCTGTGCCACTGTCCGGCCAGTCCTCCACTGCAGCCAGCTATAGCAAAGGCTACGGCAGCTTCCGTGGTTACCCCAGCCAGCCCGCGATGCACACCGCGCTGTGGGCCGAGATCAGCTATTTCAAGACGCAAAAAGGCGCTCTGGGCTATTGGAACACGCTACGCCAGCGTGACCCCGCCATCCCCGGCGGCCTTCGCCTCCGTGTTACCCGTCCGCTAATGCAGCGTGGCAGTGAACTGCTTTCCTTACGCGTCGGTCCCTTCGCCTCCGTCACCGCGATTCGCCGTCTGTGCTCCTTCACGCGCGAAGAGAACCTGCGCTGTAATGCCGTGAAAGACCTCGGCGCATCGGTCAGCGGGTACGCCCAACGTGAACGCCGCGCTCCCAACGCCTATGCGGCACGTACCGCAGGCATCACCCCACTTTCCTCCGCTGGCGGTTATTATGTCCAGCTCGGTTCCTTCACCAACCTGTCCGCCGCGCAACAGACCTGGGCGCGTTTGACAGGGCTGCACGGCACGGTGCTTTCCAGCCAGCCGCAACAGATGGTCACCCCGCCGATGTCGAGCGCCGCGCGCCCGATGTATCGCCTGCGCGTCGGCCCTTATGCTGACAGTTATGCGGCTGTCAGCCTGTGTAACCAGCTCAAGACCCGCGGCACGTTCTGCGCCGTGGTCAACGGTCAATAACCACCTTATCCTTTCGTTAGGGATAACAACCAGTGAACGGAGTTACCCATGGCTAAAGGACAACAGAAATCCAACCGCGAGGCGAAGAAACCGAAAAAGCCCGTACCGTCCAAGTC
>JBGTBD010000028.1:0-61935 GCA_041749475.1 Rickettsiales bacterium | reverse complement strand
CGGCGTCGGCGCTGGCGATGGTGGATTTTTTCTCGGTGTGGTATTCGCCCGTCTTGAGGTCGATGGCTTCCTTGATTTTCTTGCCGCCGTCCTTATTCATGCGGTAGAAACCGCCTTTGCCTTTGCGGCCCGTGTAGCCATCAGCAATCATCTTCTTGACGAGTTCGGGTTCATGATAGAGGCCGACGAAGCGGTCTGATTTCGGGAGTGTGCCGAGCATCTCCTTGGCGATCAGCGGCATGAGGTCGATGCCGATCAAGTCGAACAATCCGAACACCGCCGTTTTGGGAACGCCGATGGGTTTGCTCATCACCGCGTCCGCATCCTCAACAGAAATGCCGAGTTCGATAGCGGCATAGAGCGCCTCCATCAACCAGAAGACACCGATGCGGTTGGCGAGGAAACCTGGAGTGTCCTTACAGAAGATGACGCCTTTGCCGAGGCGTTTGTCAGCAAATTCGGCCATCTCCTTGACGAGGGCGGGATCACACTCTTTGCCGCCCGTTACTTCCAGCAGGGGAAGGAAACGCGGCGGGTTGAAGAAGTGGGTGATCATGAAATGTTTCTTGAAACGGTCAGACAGGCCTTCCACCAGCGTGTTCAGCGGCAAGGTAGACGTGTTCGAGGAAACGACGCTGTCGGCGTTGCAATAGGGGTCGATCTGTTGATAGAGCGCGCGTTTGACTTCCAAGTCCTCTTTGACGACTTCGATGATCCAGTCGCAGTCTTTCAGTTTTTCGAGGTCGTCTTCTAGGTTGCCGCAGGTGATGAGTTTGGCGTTGTTCTTGTGCGTGAAGCCGGAGGGGTTCGCTTTCAATTGTTTCTCGACAGCGCCCTTGGTCAGGAAATTGCGGTCGGGTTTGTCTTTGAGGACAATGTCCAGCAACACGACGGGGATACCGGCGTTGGTGAGGAGCGCGGCGATGCCTGAGCCCATGACACCTGACCCCAGTACGGCAACTTTCTGGATATTACGCATGCGTCGTTTCCTTCTTCACTTCATGTTGTTCGATGACGACGGCCTCGCCTTCGATGGTCTCGCCTGCGCTATAGCGGGACAGATTCGTATCCTCGTCAAATACCGGGCTGCCGTTGCGCGCTTTCCATTTCATGACCGTCAGCGTGATGGCAAAAAATGCAAACAGTGAGCCTGCAACCACGAGGGCTAAAAACACGCCGATACCCGCTAACAGGATCACAGCAGGAACCATCAGGAGGGCGAACAGGCTGCCGAGTAATCGGGATTTTTCCTTCACCGCCATGCGTTACGCTTTCTCCAGCACGGTCGCGATGCCCATGCCACCGCCGATGCACATGGTGGAGACGGCATATTTTTTATTATGTTTTGCCAGTAGTAAGGCCGCCTTCCCCGTGATACGCGCACCGGATGCGCCGAGCGGGTGGCCGAGGGCGATGGCACCGCCTTCGATATTCACCTTGTCAGGCGAGATGTCGATTTGTTGCACGCAGGGAATGGATTGCGCGGAGAAGGCTTCGTTAATCTCCATCAGGTCGATATCCGAGATGTTCAGACCTGCACGGGAGAGGGCTTTCTTTACCGCGTCGATGGGACCGAGGCCCATGACTTCGGGTTTGATGCCTGCCGTTGCGGTCGCCTTGATGCGGGCGAGTATGGGGAGTTTGTGTTTTTTTGCGTACTCTTCCGAGCACACAATCACGGCGGATGCACCGTCGGTTAGCGGGGAGGACGTGGCGGCGGTGACCGTGCCGCCTTTGCGGAATGCAGGCTCTAATGTTGCCATCGCTTCCAGCGTGGAATCGGGGCGAATGGTTCCATCCTTGCTCACCGTGCCGTCGCGGGTTTCGATGGGGATGATCTCGTCGGACATATCCGCTTTCGCGGCTTTCTGGTGGCTGGCGAGGGCGAATTCTTCCTGCGCTTTGCGGGTGACGCTACATTGGGCGGCGACTTGTTCTGCCGTGAGACCCATCGACATATAGACTTCCGGATAATTCTTATAGAGGCCGGGGTTGGGCAGCGGGTTGTAGCCGGGCATGGGGATGCGCGTCATCGACTCGACGCCGCCGCAGATGAATAGGTCACCCGAGCCAATCGCGATTTTCCCGGCAGCGATATGGATCGCCTCCATCGAGGAGCCGCACCAGCGGTTGACGGTGAGACCGGCGACGGATTCAGGTAAGCCTGCTAAAAATGTCATCATCCGCCCGATATTGAAACCTTGTTCGCCTTCCGGGAAAGCGCAGCCGACGATGATGTCTTCGACGTCCGCCACGTTAAGCCCCGCCTTTTTCACCACGCCCTTGATGACCTGGGCAAGGATATCGTCCGGCCGCGTCTTGGCAAGGGCGCCTTTATTGGCGGCGGTGAAGGGGGAGCGGGCGTAGGCGACGATGACGGCGTTCGACATGGGGGATTTTCTCCGAAGATGTATAGGTGTATACACTTAATAACATAGTGAGGAGGATATTAAAATTCCATGAATTCTTATGCATTTAAGCGATTCGCTAACAAATCTTGTCATGCCGTCTTTATGACGGCATCCGGTTAGGTGGATAGGCCAGACCCCGTCATTCGACGGGGTGACGCAATCCCATAAACCATACCATTATTCCTTCGCTTCGGCAGCCGCCTTCTCTTTGGCTTTCTCGGCTTCCACCAGCTCTTTCTTGAGGATTTTGCCGATCATGGACTTGGGCAGGTCGTCCTTGAACTCCACCGCCTGCGGTACGGCATAGGCCGACATATGCTCACGGCAATAGGCTTTGAGTTCGGCTTCGGTGACGGTCGCTCCCTCTTTCTTGACGACGATGGCTTTGGGAACTTGCCCGCGGGAGGGGTGTTCCATCGGGATGACGGCGCATTCACGCACATCCGGGTGTTGGTAGAGGACTTCCTCGATGTTGCGCGGGTAGATGTTGTAGCCGCCGGAGATGATCATCTCCTTGATACGGTCGACGATGAAGAAATAGCCCTGCTCGTCCATATAGCCGACATCGCCGGTATGGAGACGCCCGTTGATGAGGACTTTCGCGGTCTCTTCGGGTTGCCGCCAATATTCGCGCATCACCTGCGGGCCGGAGATACATATCTCGCCGATCTCGCCCTGGGGGAGGATGGTCGTCTTGTCGTCTTTATCCAGAATCTCGAATACCGTTCCCGGCAGGGGCAATCCTATAGAGCCGGTCTTGTTCACGCCGGAGAGCGGATTACAGGCGGCGACGGGAGAGGATTCGGACAGGCCGTAGCCTTCCACCAATTTGCACCCGGTCACTTCCTCGAACTGCTTCTTGATCTCGATGGGGAGCGGCCCACCGCCGGAGATGCACATCGCGAGTGAAGAGAGGTCGTACTCCTTCAGCTTCGGATGGTTGAGGATGGCGGCGAACATGGTGGGGACGCCGGGCATGAGGGATGGTTTTTTCTTCACGATATCGTCCAGCAGCGCTTTCAGTTCAAAGCGCGGATGCAGCACGATACGGAAACCGGAAGCGACGGCGAAATTCATGATGACGGTCATCGCAAAGACGTGGAAGAAGGGCAGCACGCCCATCATCGTCTCCTCACCGTTCCGCGCTTTGGGGAACCAGAGGCGGCATTGGCGGATGTTGGCGGTAATGTTGCCGTGGGTGAGGACGACGCCCTTCGGCACGCCCGTCGTCCCGCCGGTATATTGCAGAACGGCGATGTCGTGTTCGGGGTTGATGTCGGGGGTCTTCAGCTGGTCAGGGGCTTTCAGCAGATCGCTCAACAGGAGGTGCTTATCGTCATCGGGAACCTTCACCATGTCCTTAGCGCGGGCCATCATGTAGAGGGCGGCTTTGGCGGTCGGCAGGGCTTTCGCCATATCGGCGACGATAACCTTCTTCAACATGCCGTTGTCAATGAATTGCTGTAGCTTGGGGTAGATCAGCGTCAAATTGATGGTGATCATCACCTCCGTCCCAGAATCCTTGATTTGGTGTTCCAGTTCGCGGTGGGAATAGAGGGGGTTGTAATTCACCACCGTCGCGCCAGCGCGCAGGATACCGAAATAAGCGATGATATATTGCGGGCAGTTGGGCATGAAGAGGCCGACGCGGGAGCCTTTGCCGATGCCCATCTCGTGCAAGCTACGGGCGAGGCTGCGGACTTTTTTCCCTACTTCTTCGTAGGTGTATTCACGGCCCTTGAAATCGATGCAAATGTTCTTGGGAAATTGCTTCTCGGCGCGATCGAGCCGTTCATGCAGGGCGGTCTGGTTGATTTCGGCGTGCCAATCCACGTCCTCGGGATAATGGTCAAGCCATGCGTAATGCGGTTCGGTCATGCAGTGCAGTATGTCATTTTTTTGCTCAGGTTCAAGCGCTACGCAACATTATGTTCTATACCTCTCATAGTGTCATGCCAGCGCAGGCTGGCATCCAGTTAGGCTACATACAGCGGGCGGGACGTACAGGGTCTCTTGCCTCGCAGACGCGGGGGCTGGATGCCAGCCTGCGCTGGCATGACAGTTTCGTTTAATAGCGATTATAACGATAATGATAGGGTGGGATGGGCTCGTAATAGACGCGGGCGGCCTGGCGGTTGATGGCGCGTATTTCCAACAGTTTCAAGCGGCAGTTACCGTAGGCCTCGTTGCCGGGGCGGAAGCCCAGTCGCTGACATTCCTGATTATCCGCCTCTTCCCGCTGCTAGCGGATCATCTGCTGCTGCACGGGATCAATACAGGCGGTGAGGAGGAGAAGGGATAATAGGCTGAAAAGACTATATTTCATACGGTGATTCGTACAGTATTTGGGTTCAGTAGTCCATAAGGAACAGGAAATTTTCCTTTAGAGAATATTTGCGGATTGCCACGTTCGCATAAGCAAGTATAAATCACAGGCATGACAGATACACACACCACTGACGTTGCGATCATCGGGGCCGGGCCGGTGGGCCTCTTTTCCATCTTCGAATGCGGGATGCTGAAGATGCGCTGCCACGTGATCGACGCGCTGGACGAACCGGGCGGACAATGCACGGCGCTTTATCCGGAAAAACCGATTTACGACATTCCCGGCTATCCGACGATTGACGCAGCTGACCTCATCTCGCGTCTGGAAGAACAGGCGAGCCCGTTCAACCCGGTCTATCATCTCGGGCAGCGGGTGGAAAAAGTTGAAAAGTCAGCGGAAGGGTGGACACTGACTACGTCGAAAGACACCGTTATCCACGCCAAGGCCATCATCATCGCCGCCGGGTGTGGCGCGTTCGGGCCCAACCGCCCGCCACTGGAGAATATCGAAGCGTATGAGGGCAAAAGCGTCTTCTACCTCGTCAAGCGCAAGGAAGATTTCCGCGATAAGGTCGTCGTCATCGCAGGGGGTGGGGATTCGGCGGTGGATTGGACATTATCGCTCGCTGAAGTCGCCAAGAAAGTCTACGTCGTCCACCGCCGCGATAAATTCCGCGCCGCGCCGGAAAGTGTCGGTCGTATGCACGCTTATGCGCAGACGGATCGTGTTGAGATGGTGATTCCGTACCAGCTATCCGGCCTGCAAGGTGAGAATGGTCAGATTACCGGGGTCGAAGTCAGTACGCTTGAGGGTGAGAAAAAAATGCTGGAGGCGGATATATTATTGCCGTTCTTCGGACTGGCGATGGAGCTTGGGCCTATCGCCGAATGGGGGCTGAACCTGCACCATAACCATATCCATGTCGATTCAGGAACACTCTCGACGAATGCAGACGGCATCCACGCCATTGGCGACATCGCGACCTATGACAAGAAGTTGAAATTGATTCTCTGTGGGTTCTCCGAAGCGGCGATGGCGGCACATGCAATCTATCCACGGGTCTATCCGGATACGGCGTATCACTTCGAGTATTCGACGAGTAAGGGTGTGCCAGCTTAATCTAATATCGCCCAGCCACCAGTGCCGGTAGATTTTCTAGCGATGGAATCGTATTTTATCCTCTTCATCTCCGCCCGCAACGCATGGCACTTATCCTTATCCAGCGCATCCGCAATGTAGCAATATCCCATAAAGTCCTCTGCATCCACGGGTGTCTTTAGGATATAACTTCGGCAAAACCTGCCATCATCCAAGGTGCGGTAGCGGATATTGACCTGACTGCCCAATGCTTCTGTCGGCGCATCTAGATTCAAAGATGTCTGCAAATGATTGGATACCGCACTGCGTTTCGAGGCGATTTCAAGAAGAGCTGGATCCCCTTCTAGCTTATCTATGGACGATCCGTATGCGAGAATACGATATCCCACCACATCCCCATGTTCATCAAGGTTCAGACTGGTGATGCCATATTGTTTCTCAGCTGCATCGGGCATTTTTATCCAGTGCTCGTGCGGTGATTCAGTGGTGTCCCGCTTAGCCTTCGTCACACCTTTTGCCAGTTCTATAAAATCGAATTGATCACATAATTTTCGCTGAAGTGTCGGTTGCATTATTTGTGCACATCGCGAGCGTATGACTTCTTCTGCCACTTTATCCAACACTGTATTATGCCCTGTACATTCATTAATCACCGAGACGGCTTTATGAAAATAACGTACCAGTTCTTCCGGTGTTTTATCTTGGGAAGTATAATGTATATCTTCAATCATACTCGAAAGCTGATCCGCGATTTTTACGACTCTCGCGCGGTCACTATATGAAGATATCTTATCAGCTTGTTGCTCAGCCTTGGAGCTCGGAGCCACCAGATGGTTGCTTAATAGGTATACGGTTTCGGATACGAGTTCTGCGGTGCTATGTGCATCCAGCCGATCCATCCCGGCAGCGATCAAGCGACCGGCATATTCCTCACGGAGCGTCGCCTTGCCATATAATAGTTTCAGGCGTTGATAGCTGTCCTTGTCCAATGTCCTTTTTGAGACATCATCAAGTTCCGGGGGGAGGGACTTATATTTCTTACAATCCTCCAACAGGTCATGCATCCAAGCTGCCGCGCGCGTCATGGGATTATCAATATCCGCAGCAGCGAGGATATTGCGAGTCAGCCCAAGATGATGAATTTCGGGAATGTCACCTTCGACTTTGTGTCGATAACGCCCATCATGGCCTTCTTGCGCCATTTCAAACGCCACCCGTTCCACCACCGACATTGATTCGGGGGTCGGCAGGTGATAATAAGGCTGCGGTGGCGTTAGAATATGGTTTTCCATATACGTTAACATTAGTTAAAGATTGTTACCCTTTCATGACGGGATAGACATAATGGCAGCTCACATCATTGACGGCAAAGCTTTTGCGGCCTCCCTAAGGGAGAAGCTTACCACACATGTGCAAATATTAAAGGAAAAACATAGCCTTACGCCCGGTCTTGCCGTTGTGCTGGTGGGCGAGAACCCGGCCAGTCAGGTCTATGTCCGTAATAAAAGATTGGCATGTGAGCAGGTGGGTATCACCTCTTTTGAGCGGGATTTGCCGGCGACGACGACGCGGGCGGAACTATTGGAAACGATTGCGGAGTTGAATGTTGACCCGCGTGTGCATGGGATTTTGGTGCAGCTTCCGCTTCCGCGTGCTGAGGATGAGACAAGCGTCATCGACGCGATTGCACCGGAGAAAGATGTGGATGGGTTCCATCTTATCAATGTCGGTAAACTCTCCACCGGGCAGCAGGGTGGCATGGTATCGTGCACGCCTTATGGGTGTTTGTTGATGTTGAAGGATAGGCTCGGTGACTTGTCAGGAAAACATGCGGTCATCATCGGGCGGTCGAACATTGTCGGCAAGCCGATGGCGCAGTTGTTGCTGCAGGAGAACTGCACCGTCACCGTCTGCCATTCGCGCAGCAAAGACATCACTTCCATCACGCGGCAGGCGGACATCCTCGTCGCCGCTGTCGGCAAAGCGGAAATGGTGAAGAAAGATTGGGTGAAGCCGGGCGCCGTCGTCATCGATGTCGGTATCAACCGCGTCGATGCGGGTGACGGAAAGTCCAAGCTGGTTGGCGATGTCGCGTTCGATGAAGTGAAAGAGGTCGCCAGTGCCATCACGCCTGTTCCCGGCGGCGTCGGGCCGATGACCATCGCCTGTCTGTTGCACAACACGGTAAAGGCCGCTTGCCTGCAGCATAAGATCCCTTTCTCGCTCGATGCCTGATTTCTTAGAAATCCTTATCCTGTTTGTCGCGGCCATCGGTGCGGGGGCGATGAACGCGGTGGCAGGCGGGGGCACGTTCCTCATTTTCCCGGCGCTGGTGATGACGGGGGTACCGATGCTCATCGCCAATGCGACCTGCACGGTGGCGGTCTTCCCCGGCGCGGTGGCGAGTGCGTTTGCATTCCGTAAGGAGCTGAAAGAGCAGCGCAGCATTTTGCCGCTGATGATTACGCTTGCGCTAGTCGGCGGCAGTATCGGCGCAGCCTTGTTGATCGTGACCCCGGCGACAAAATTTGATGCGCTTGTGCCATGGTTGCTGCTGGGTGCAACATTGCTATTCGCATTCGGGCGGCAGGCGACACGAAAGATGATTGCCCTCACGCGTTCGCCGGCAGAAGGGAATACGCCCGCCTCCCCTACTGCGGTCAAAAGAGGCAAAAAATATTTTATCTTAGCGTATGTGCTGCAGATTTTCATCGCCATCTATGGCGGGTTCTTCGGGGCGGGAATTGGTATTTTGAACCTTGCGATGTTGCAGATATTGGGGATGGAGAATATCCATTCAATGAATGCGCTGAAGACCATCATCGGCGCGGCGATCAACCTGATGGCGGTCATCATCTTCATCTGGTCGGGTCTTGTTTCATGGCCGCACGCGGCCGTGATGGTGGTGGGCGCGGTCATCGGCGGATATTATGGCGCACACACCTCCCTCAAATTCCCGCCGGAGAAAGTCCGCCTGTTCATCGTCGGCATCGGCATTGCCATGACGGTCTATTTCTTTGTAAGATAGTTTTTCTACCTCTTTGTTCCCAGCTCAACTGAAATGACAAGGAAACATCGTCATGAACTATCCCATTCCTTCCCGCCTGAAGAACGCCCATATCACGCCAGAGATATATGAAGCGTGGTACGCAGAGTCGATTGATCGGCCTGACCAGTTCTGGGGGAAGCAGGCGAAGGAATTGTTGCACTGGCGGCGGGAGTGGGAGACGGTGCAGGATAGTCTCTTCTCCAAGGAAGAAGTGCATATCAGCTGGTTTGAGGGCGGGTTGCTGAACGTGGCGGAGAATTGTATCGACCGGCATCTGCCCTTACGCGGTGACCAGCCTGCGATCATCTGGGAGCCGGATAGTCCGGACGATGCGACGCGCATCCTGACCTATAGCGATTTGCATCGTGAAGTGTGCCGCACGGCGAATATGTTGCTGGCGCTCGGCGTTAGTGTCGGTGACCGGGTGACGCTTTATATGCCGATGGTTCCCGAAGCGGCCATCGCCATGCTCGCCTGCGCGCGTATCGGCGCGGTACATTCTGTCGTGTTCGGTGGATTCTCGGCGCATTCACTGGCGGGGCGGATCAAGGATAGTCAGTCAAAACTCGTCATCACAGCGGATGAGGGTGTGCGTGGGGGAAAGCATATTCCACTCAAGAAAAATGTCGACGAGGCGCTGAAGGATGCGCCGGTCGATAAGGTGCTGGTATTGAAACGCACAGGCGGTGAAGTCAGTTGGACGGAAGGACGCGACCAGTGGTGGCATGAGTTAGCGGAGTATTCTGATATCGCGCATCATACGGAATCGTTCGATTCGGAGCATCCACTATTCGTGCTCTATACCTCCGGTTCCACGGGGCAGCCGAAAGGGTTGTTGCATACCTCTGCCGGCTATCTGCTTTATGCCGCGGCGACGTTCAACTATGTATTCGATTACCAGCCGGGTGAGGTTTATTGGTGCACGGCGGATGTGGGGTGGATCACGGGGCATAGTTATATCGTTTACGGGCCACTGGCCTGTGGGGCGACGACGGTGATGTTCGAGGGGATTCCGACGTACCCGGATGCATCGCGCTTCTGGCAGGTGGTGGACAAGCACAATGTCTCCTCATTCTATACTGCGCCGACGGCGATTCGTATGCTGATGCGTGAAGGTGACCAGCATGTGACATCGACCAGCCGCAAGAGTTTGCGCGTGCTCGGCTCGGTGGGGGAACCGATCAACCCGGAAGCGTGGATATGGTATCACGATGTGGTTGGTAACGGGGAATGCGCCGTGGTCGATACGTGGTGGCAGACGGAGACGGGTGGACATCTCATCACTCCCCTCGCCGGCGCGACAGAGACCAAACCCGGTTCGGCGACGTTGCCGTTCTTCGGGGTGAAGCCCACCATCGTCGATGCCAGTAATGGCGCGCAACTGCTCGGCAAGGCGGAAGGTGCGCTCTGCATCGCCGATAGCTGGCCGGGGCAGGCGCGTACGATCTGGAACGACCATCAGCGGTTCATCGACACGTACTTTGCGCCCTTCCCGGGGATGTATTTCTCCGGCGATGCGGCGCGGCGGGATGAGGATGGGTATTACTGGATTGAAGGGCGGATGGATGATGTCATCAACGTCTCCGGCCACCGTATCGGTACGGCGGAAGTGGAGGCAGCGATCAACGAACATGCCGCCGTCACCGAATCCGCCGTGGTCGGCTATCCGCATGACATCAAGGGACAGAGCATCTATGCCTATGTCACCACCCTGCCGGGCACGGAGATCGAGGGCGAGGCAGGTGATGCCTTGCGGCAGGAAATCAAGAACACCGTGCGCGGCGTCATCGGCGCTTTAGCCGCGCCGGAGAAAATCCATTTCACCGAACATTTGCCCAAAACCCGCTCCGGCAAAATCATGCGCCGCATCCTCCGCAAAATCGCGGCGGATGAAATCAAGAGCAAAGAGGATTTTTCCAAGCTCGGGGATATCTCTACACTGCTGAACCCGGAAGCGGTGGAAGAGTTGGTGAAGGGAAAGGTCTAGTTTTTTCTGAGCTATTTCAATCAGCGTGAGCTACAAATGCTTCTTTTTTCGCGATGAGAAGGTGATTCAGCACGCGGCCCGTTGGGGTTTCGATGTAGTTCACTTCCTGCCAATGCTGGGAATGGAGTTTCCCGCTCTTTTCGGTTAGGATGTTGTGGACTTCTAACTCCAGCCGGGTGTCGCAGCATGAGTTGAAGTGGATGGTTCCGTTCAGGCGTTTGGTGAGATAGTTACCTGCAACAATATGGTCATAATCCTGACGATATAATGCCAGCATAGTGGGGTCGGAATCCGTATCGAGAAGAATCTTTTTCACCAGACTGGTGTTGTCGATGACGTCATAGAAGAGGACGGAATATCGCGAATCTCCCTCCTTCTCAATACCGACTAATTCTACCGTTTTATCTGTGCAATATATCCCGGAATGCTCGTGCATGGTGAGTTCCACGGTTTTTTGCATCAGTCCTGCCTTGCTGGTCTGTACGATGTAGGCGACCGGCTTGTTGTCCTTGGTCGCAAGGAAAGCGATAAATCCATCCGCCCCACAAAAATCCTTCACTTCCGTCAGGATAGGAGTACCCGCAGGAAATGACGCATCCGCTGCATTGGCGAGGGGGGCGAATACAAGCATCATCAGAGCAACAATAAAACGCATAAAAACTCCTATTTCAATGAACCTAGAATGCCGCGCAACCATGCATGACCCACTTCATGACCGATCTGGCTGCCGACGCTGCGGACGGCGCTTTTGACTTGCGCCTTTTCTGCTGTGACACCCATAGTCGCTCCTGACATAGCATTATGTCGTTATACCGGATGTGGGGTGAAAGCTAAAGGGGAAAGGGGGCTCAGCGCTCGGGGTGCGTGATTTGTTCCGGTGCATGGGCGGCGAGATGCGCATGGTCCAGCGCCGCGGAAACGGTCGTGGTCGGGGTGGGCGAGTCGGTCAGCATCGCATCGGCAGACACGGAAGGAACGGCGGCGGCGGGTTCCTTGATGGTCGTCGTCGTCATACCCACAGGTAATTTCTCACTCTGGGCGACCGGGTCAACCAGCGGCGGTTTGGGTTCCAGCATGGATTGGCCGGGCAGGATGTCGAGAGGTACTTCTCCGTGGTCAATGGCATTTCTGGCGGCGCGGATATGTTCTTTAACTACCTTCTTGCCGACATGGTAGCCGAAGAGGCTGCCGACGACCAAGCCGATACCGCCGCCGATGGCAGCAAGTTTAGGTGCATTCTTGAAACGCTCGCTAAACGCGTACCGCGTAATAGTTCCTATCGCCGCCCCTGCCAGCCCCGTCACCACACCGAAGAACTTGGCGGCGGAAAGCGCGCCTTCGCGCGTCATGCGGTATTCGCTCTGCCCATCAATTTTCAGCGGGATCAGCGACGGGTCGAGATAATTCCGTTGCGCACCTTCCCCCACCGGGCCGGAACCACGGATCTCGGAGCGAAGGCCGGTGACATCGTCCATCTTAGCCATGGCGCGCTCTTACGGCATTGTAATATAATGACAGTTTATCCATTGTAACATTGTACCGCGAAGCGGGGACGAATGGTATGACATTTCTGTGAACTTGAGATATTCCGCTGCCATACACCCTGTCACTTATATCTCATTTTCTATAGGTTATAGTGACTTAAGCGCGAATATTAAGAAAAACCCGCTTGCGCTGAACCGGGATTCATTGTATGCGAATTTCCCACAGGAGAATCCCATGCAATCGTTTATCCGCACCACCAGCGCCCATCTGAACTCGCCCGAAGCGGATATCCGCAAAGCATTGGGTGGATTATTCTCCATCCTGCGCCAGAACCTGAAACCGCAGGAATATGCGCAATTACTGCGCCTGCTACCGGATTCCGAATCCCTGTTCTCGGCCGACTGGAACGGGTCTGAGCAGAGCCTGTTGCCCATGGTCGCCAGCATTATGGGAAATAAGACACGTAATATCAATGCTTTAGGCCTGCTCCTTAGCTCCGGGCTGAATACCGTGCAGATGACGGCGCTCGCCAACCTGCTGGTGGATCACATCGCCCAAAGCTGTGGCGACGTGATGGCGATGAAAGTCTCTTCCAGCTTGCCCGATATGATGAAAATCGCAGCTTAAGCACTTTTTCTTGCCGCTTTGTAACTCAAGGTGATGTGAGGACGAACAGCATGCTTTAGTGGTATGCACACCTCGATAATTTACGGCATACTCCTTAACTTAAGCTTCTATAAAGGCCGCCCCCTCACCTTAAGAAATAGATGGTCACCTCTTCATGAGTTCATTCGCAATAGTCGGGACAGGAATCGCAGGCATGGCTGCGGCGTGGTTGCTCTCACGCGAACATGACGTGTGCGTCTATGAAAAGAACACGCATATCGGCGGGCACTCGCATACGGTGGACGTGGATTATTTCGGGACGCCCATCGCGGTGGATACGGGCTTCATCGTCTATAACCACGCAACCTACCCTCATCTTAAGGCATTATTCGCCCATCTCGCAGTGGAAACCACCCCTACCGACATGTCCTTCGGTGTCAGCATTAACCGGGGTAATCTGGAGTATTGCGGCAGCAGCATGGCGCAGATGTTTGCGCAGCCCTCGCTCTGGCTCAATCCTTTCTATCACAAGATGATCTACGACGTGATGCGGTTCAACCGTCATGCGGTGGACGTGCTGGAAAGTGACGAGGACATCACCCTCGGCACGTTGCTTGATCGGTTGAAAATGGGACAGTATTTCCGTCAGTATTATCTGCTCCCGATGGCGGGGGCGATATGGAGTTGCCCGCCTGATCAAATACTGAAATTCCCAGCCAAAAGTTTTGTGCGATTCTTCCGCAATCACGGGCTGATCCAGATCAAGAATCGCCCGCCATGGTATACGGTAAAGGGCGGCAGCCGGGAATATGTGAAAAAGCTCATCGCCCCGTTTCAGGGTAATATCATGCTGAACAACGAGGTGCGCAACATCATCCGCCAGCCTAACGGCGTCATCATCGAAGATGCGCGTGGAGACAGGCGGCGGTTCGACGGAGTCGTCATCGCCACGCATGGGGATGAGGCGGTGAACCTGATCAGCGACATCACCAAGGAGGAACTCTCCATCCTCGGTGCATTCCGCTATCAGGCGAACGAGGCGATCCTCCATCATGACACGAGTTTCATGCCACAGCGAAAGAAAGCATGGGCGAGCTGGGTCTATCTGAAAGAAGCCGGGCAGGGAGACAATAGCCCTATCGCAGTTACCTATTGGATGAACCGGCTGCAGCATATCGACCCACGCTACCCGCTGTTCGTGACGCTCAACCCCTCCCATGCGCCTGAGCCTTCCAAGGTATTCGGACGGTATATCTACCATCATCCGGTGATGGACCAATCCGCATTAAACGCGCAACACCTGCTTCCGGGACTGCAGGGGAAGAACAGGACATGGTACTGCGGCAGTTATCATGGGTATGGGTTCCATGAGGACGCGCTCCGCTCCGCTATCGATATGGCCAACGGGATGGGGATATACGCGCCGTGGCAATAATAAACGGGGGGCTCGTCGCGCAGGTAATGCATAAACGGCTCCGGCCGCGGGAGCATCGCTTTCGGTATCACGTGTATTATATATGCTTTCCCTTAAGCGCGTTGCTCAAGCTGAAATCCCCCTTGTTCGGTGTGGAAAGATGGCGGCCTTTCGCTTTTTATAACAAAGATCACGGCCCCTGCGACGGATCGGCGCTGGATACGTGGATTGGCACTATATTACAGAAGTTTAACATCGAGTCTGCCGATGGCGAAGTGGTGCTGATGACGCACCCGCGGGTGCTGGGGTATGCCTTCAATCCGGTCAGTTTCTGGTTTTGTCTCGATAAGTCAGGTAACCTTCGTGCCGTACTCGCCGAAGTACACAACACGTTCGGCGAACGGCACTGCTATCTCATCGCCCACGAGGATCAACGACCAATGACACAAAACGACTGGTTTACCTCGAAAAAAGTCTTCCACGTGTCTCCCTTCATGGAGGTGCGGGGGGAGTATCGTTTTCGTTTTGCCTATGGCGAGGAACGGGTCGGTGTGTGGATCGATTACGAAACCGAGGAAGGGGAAATGTTGCAGACCTCAGTTGCCGGGAAGCGTGAGCCATTAACAGATGGATTTCTGCTCAAGGTCTTTTTCCGGTATCCAATGATGACGCTCAAGGTTATCGGTCTTATTCATTTTGAAGCTATCCGGTTGCTGGCAAAGAAAATTAAGTACGTCCCTAAACCCACTCCCCCGTCTGACGAGGTCACGCGATGAATATGCTGCAGTTATTGAGCGGAGGCGTCTCCTCCCAGTCGCTGGTATTGGCGCGGCTGGAAAAGTTGAAATACGGGTCGCTGGATCTTCGGTTGCCGGATGGTAGTCTTCACTCCTTCCGCGGGGAGATGGTGGGGCCGAATGCGGATATCACCATCCGCGATGCGGAGATGTTCACGCGCGTTTTGCATGAGGGGGATATCGGGTTCGGCGAAAGCTATATTGAGGGGCATTGGGACTCGGATGACATCGCGGCGCTGCTGAAATTACTGGCGATGAACGTGGAGACGCTAGGCGGCATCTTCACCGGCAATTTGATGCACCGCTTTCTGTTCAACTGCTTCGCAGTGCGGCATCGCAATACCAAACAGGGCAGCAAGCGCAATATCTTCTCGCATTACGACCTCGGCAACCAGTTCTATCAACTCTGGCTGGATGAGACGATGAGCTACTCCAGCGCCATCTATGGCGAGCAGGCCAAACCACTGGAGCGTGCGCAAACGGATAAGTATCAGCGCATCCTCGATGAGCTGGGCGATCCCGGCCATGTGCTGGAGATCGGCTGCGGGTGGGGCGGGTTTTGCGACCGCGCGGCGAGTAACGGGTTTAACGTGACGGGCCTCACCATTTCGGACGCGCAGGCCGAATATGCCACCCGGCGCATGGCGAACGCCGGGCATGGAAACAGCACGGAAATCGCCGTGCGTGATTACCGTGACGAGCGGGGGTTGTATGACCATATCGTCTCCATCGAGATGTTCGAGGCGGTGGGTGAGCATTACTGGCCACAGTTCTTCAAGACGGTGAAGGACAGGCTGTCGCATCTCGGAACCGCAATGGTACAAACCATCACCATTGATGATGCGGTGTTTGATGCGTATCGAAAGCGGGGGGACTTCATCCGCCGACATATCTTCCCCGGCGGGATGCTGCCTTCTAAAGAGCGGTTTACCGAAGAGGCATGCCACGCGGGGCTGGAAGTGACCGATACGTTCGCCTTCGGCAAGGATTATGACCGCACTCTCGGAGAATGGCTACAGCGGTTCGACGATAGGGTGAAAGACATCCGCGCGCTGGGCTACCGTGATGAATTCATCCGCAAATGGAGATTTTACATGGCCTATTGTATGTCAGGCTTCGCCACTGGACGCACCGATGTGGTACAATTCAAAATGAGTCACGCCCATGCGTAAACTTTTGTTTTTATATACCGTGATGTCGCTGGGTCTGATTTCAGGAACAGCACATGCCGCGCCGCCAGAAGTGAAAGCACACTTCACCGAGACCGCGCCTTACAGCACGGCCAGTTTCCGCATGTTGATGTTCAAGGTGTATGACATCGAGCTGTACACGGATGCCGAACAATGGTCATACGACGCGCCGTTCGCATTGCGCCTTATTTATGACACCTCCATTGAGGGTGAAGATATCGCCGAGCGATCGGTCGATGAAATCGAAAAATATCACACCCTCACCCCCGAGGAACAAAAGGAGTATCTTGCCACCTTCACGCGCCTTTTCCCCAATGTGAAAACAGGAGATAGTCTCACCGCGGTCTATGCGCCGGGGAAGGATATGCAGCTTTATTTCAACGGCGCTTTGCGCGGCACAGTCACCGACTTAACGCTCGCGCGTCGGTTCCTCGACATCTGGCTGACGCCCAAAAGCGAATACCCGGATATCCGTAACACACTGGTGAAAAATAGCCGTGCTTGATAAGCGTGCACTGGCGAGCTATGCCGTTCTGGGGCTTCCCCTCGCCTTCGCAGGCCTGCCCGCGTATCTCTATTTCCCCACATTCTACTCGCAGGAGTTAGGACTTTCGATGACGCTGGTGGGGGTTATTATCCTCCTAAGCCGCCTCATCGACACCGCGCAAGATCCGTTCATCGGCTGGCTGAGCGATCGCTGGTGCAAGGATGCACACAGCCGCTATCGCCTCATCGCCATCGGCGCGCCATTCATGGTGGTGGGGTTTTTGATGCTGTTCATGCCGCCCGCGCTGGAGGGGTTGGCGCTTGGCGCATGGTTGTTCGCTGCGCTTGTCATCACTTATCTCGCCTATAGTTTCATCAGCATCAATTATCAAGGGCTGCCGCCGGAATTGTCGGGCGACTATATCGAACAATCGCGTCTGACGACGGCGCGGGAGGTGGGGTCGCTGTTCGGCGTATTGCTCGCATCCATCCTGCCGTTCCTGTTGGCGGCGCAGTATGGCGTGGCGAGTGGCTATGCGATATTGGCAGCCGTGTTCGGCGTATTAATGGTGGCGGCGACCGTCATCGCTTACCGTTTCGGGCCGACGCCCGTATATACTGCGCGACGTAGCGTTCCTTTCCTGCCGCAGTTCAAGCAAGCCTTCCGTGACGAAGGCAATCGCTATCTGTTCCTCGCCTTTTTCCTCAACGCGCTGGCGGCCAGTATCCCGGCATCGGTATTCCTCATCTTCGTGCAGCATGTGCTGGGCGCGCCTTCGCAATCGGGATATTTCCTGATGGTTTATTTCCTCTGCGGCGCGGGTGGGCTGCCTTTATGGTTGATGCTCATCAAGCGCATCGGCAAGCAGCGGACGTGGCAACTCTCGATGATCACCACCATCCTCGTCTTCTTCTGGGCGATATTCCTCGGCACGGGGGACATCCTGCAGTTCTATATCATCTGCGCTTTGTCGGGCTTTTGTTTCGGGGCCGACCTCTCCATCCCGCCTTCCATGCTCGGTGACCGCATCACCGATAAATCACAATCGGGATCGTATTTCGGTATCTGGATGTTCCTGACGAAATTATCGTTGGCCCTTGCAGGTGGGCTTTCGTTCCTTGTCCTCGGCGTCTCCGAATTCGAGGCGGCGGATACCAGCGTCGCTGATAAGACCTTTCTGCTCGCCGTCGTCTATGCGGGAATTCCCTGCGCTATTAAACTTGCAGCATTCGCACTGCTCGCCCGGAAAAAACTGGAGCATTTTACGCCGCCTTCTTCCCACCCCTCACCCGGCAAGGAGCCATTATGAAACGATCCCTCACCCTCATTATGCTAGGAGTATACACCATGTTCTTATCCGCTTGCAGTTCCGATACGCCGGAAAATTACCGTAACGAAACCCCCGTGATGGACGTCCGCGAGTATTTCAACGGCAAGGTGGAAGCGCGCGGCGTGTTACAGGACTGGAAAGGCCGGGTGACCAAGCGGTTCGTCGTCTATATGGATTGTAGCTGGCAGGGTAATGTCGGCACGTTGAAAGAACGCTTCGAATATAGTGACGGGCGCACCGATTCCCGCGAATGGACGTTGACGATGCAGGACGACCACCACTTTACCGGCACGGCGGGGGATGTGGTCGGTACGGCGAAGGGCAAACAGTTCGGCAATGCGATGCAGATGGTCTACGTCCTCGACGCGAAACGCGATAGCGGTGACACCATCCGGCTGAGTTTCGACGATTGGATGTATCGTTTGACGGAAGATACGCTGCTCAACATCTCGACGATGAAGAAGTTCGGCATCCCCGTCGGCAAGCTTACCCTCACCTTCCAGAAAGTATCGTAACATGGAGTTGCGGGGGAAGAAATACTGGCTCATCGGCGCGAGTGACGGCATCGGCCATGCGCTGGCGCTGGCACTGGATGCGGAAGGCGTGACGCTTGCGCTTTCTGCGCGTAACGGGGATAAGCTGGCGGCGCTTGCGGGTCAGTGCAAGTCCGTTATCACGCCACTGGTCGTCCCGCTCGACGTCACCGACCGTGCGCAGATGGAGGCGGCATTCCACCATATCACCGCGACTTGGGGGAGGATCGACGGGTTCATCTACGTCGCCGGATATTACCAGCCGATGCCCGTCACCGCGCTGGAGCATGAGGTGATCGAGCAGACACTTGCGGTCAATCTCGGCGGGGTGTTCACCGCGCTGGATTACGTCATCCCCCATATGCTGCAAGCGCGTGCGGGGCATATCGTCCTGTTCGGCAGCGTCGCGGGGTATCGGGGGTTGCCGAAGGCCTATGCCTATGGCACGACGAAGGCGGCGGTGAATCATCTGGCGGAGATTTTGGCGGTGGAGCTTTACGGCAGCCCCATCACCGTGCAACGCGTTTGCCCCGGATTCGTGAAAACGCAACTGACGGATAAAAACGATTTCGCGATGCCGATGATGATTTCCGTGGAGGAAGCGGCGAGGGAAACGGTAAAAGGGATGAAGCGCGGTGCGTTCGAGATCCATTACCCCAAACGCTTCACGCTGCTGATGAAGCTGCTCTCCGCCCTGCCCTTCCCGCTCTATCGCTGGCTGATGAACAAGGCCAAGCTGTAAAGGGTTAAATCCTTGAAGTCTGCATGAGAGATTGCTAGTCTTCTTGCAATGCACCATATCAGGGAATGATCGTCATGACAAAGAAATCGGTAGCTCACCCTAAGGTAGCGACGAAGCCCGCCAAGGCATCCGTTAAAACATCCCCTCCCAAGAAACCCGCGCCAAAAAAAACTGCAGCTAAGCGCACCATCAACCTTGCCTTACAGGGCGGCGGGGCGCACGGGGCTTATACGTGGGGGGTGCTTGATCGTTTGCTGGAAGAAGAGGATTTACACATCGACGGAATTTCAGGAACCAGCGCGGGGGCGATGAACGGCGCGGTGCTGGTCAACGGGTTCATGGAAGGCGGGTATGCGGGGGCGCGGGCGGCGCTCGATAATTTCTGGAAGGAGATCAGCAGCCTTGGCCAGATATTCAACCCGGCTCAGCAGAATCCATTCGAGCATTACCACCACGGCTGGAATCTGGACTGGTCAATGTCCTATAATCTATTCGACATCATGTCCCGGTCGTTCTCGCCTTATCAGCTTAACCCGCTCAACCTGAACCCGTTGCGGGATTTGCTCGAGCGGACGCTGGATATACCCAAGGTGCAGAGTTGTTCGGGCATCAAGCTGTTCGTCTCGGCGACGCACGTGGAATCGGGGCAGTCGCGGGTATTCAAGGATAAGGGTATCAGTATTGACGCCATCCTCGCCTCCGCCTGCATTCCCTTCCTGTTCCAAGCAGTGGAGATCGATAACGAGCCGTACTGGGACGGAGGATATGTGGGGAACCCTGTACTCTGGCCGTTGATTTACCAGACTGAGAGCGAGGATATATTACTGGTCCAGCTCAATCCGCTGTTCCGCGAAGGCACGCCCAAACAGGCGCATGACATCATCAATCGGCTGAATGAAATTACCTTTAATTCCAGCCTGATGGCCGAGGTGCGCGCCATCGATTTCGTCAAGAAACTGATCGATCAGGGTAAACTGAGCGACGAGAAATATAAGGACGTGCACATGCATCTCATCTCCGCGCCGATGGCGATGCGGGATTTCGACGCGTCCAGCAAGATGAACACGCAATGGGGCTTCTTTCAGGTGCTGAAGGAAGCCGGACGCGAATCTACCGATGCGTGGCTGAAGAAGCATGGGAAGCATATCGGCAATCACTCGACGGTCGATCTGTGGGATACATTCCTGAAGCCCCGCAACCACCCGCCGCGCAAGGTGGCTTAGGTCAGCAGAAAAAACCTTGTTTGCCAGCTTGTAAGCCGGGGGCGTTTATGTTAGACAGCGTCCATGAAACAAGAAGCATTCACTATCGGCCTGATTCAAATGAAAATGGTCATCGGCGACCCCGCCGCCAACCTTGACCATGCGTGCGAGTTGCTGGAACAGGCGGCGGCCAAAGGGGTGCAGGTGGCATGCCTGCCCGAACTCTTTATGAGCGAATATTTCTGCCAGCGCGAGACGCAAGAAGTGTTCGACCTTGCCGAGCCCATCCCTGGCCCGACGACGGAGCGGCTTTCAGCACTCGCCAAAAAGCACAAGATGGTCATCGTCGCTTCGCTGTTCGAGAAACGCGCGCCGGGTATCTGCCATAACACCGCCGTAGTGCTAGATGCGGATGGGACAATGTTGGGGCTATATCGCAAAATGCATATTCCGCATGATCCGTTGTTTTACGAAAAATATTATTTCTCGCCCGGGGATACGGGGTTCAAGAATTTCGATACGGCCTATGGGCGCATCGGCGTACTGGTCTGCTGGGATCAATGGTTCCCTGAGGCAGCGCGACTGACAGCGTTGCAGGGTGCGAAAGTGTTGTTCTACCCCACCGCGATTGGCTGGCATCCGTCTGAAAAAGCGGAATGGGGTGCGTCGCAGCAGAATGCGTGGGAAACGATGCAGCGTTCGCACGCCATCGCCAACGGGGTCTATGTCGCCGCCGTCAACCGTATCGGCCATGAGGTCATCGTTGGTGACGGGTTGGAATTCTGGGGACATTCTTTCGTCAGCGATCCGTTCGGGCGATTGCTGGAAGTGGGTGGGGATGCGTCGGAAGAAATCCTTATCCAGACCGTTGACCCTGCTCTGCAAGAAGAAGTGCGGCGCAACTGGCCGTTCTTCCGTGACCGCCGTATCGATGCGTATGGCGGCTTGCTGAAACACCCGGACGCATAGTCATGATTCCCACCTACCGTATGCCCGCCGAATGGGAGAAGCAGCGCGCCGTATGGCTGAGCTGGCCGCATAGCCATGCTGACTGGCCGGGAAAGTTCGCGCCCGTGCCGTGGGTATTCGCCGAGATGATCCGCCATTTTACGACCGAAGTGACAGTGGGATTGCTGGTGAAAGACGCGAAGACGCGGGCGCAGGCGATGGAGATGCTGAACCGTGCAGGGGTAACGCTTTCGCGGGTCGAGTTTCTGGAAGTGCCGACCAATCGCGGGTGGATGCGGGATTGTGGGCCTATCTTCGTTGAGCGTACTGAAGGCAAAAAACGTGAGAAGATTGCGCTCGATTTCCGGTTCAATGCCTGGGCAAAATATAATAACTGGAAAAAAGATAACGTTGTACCACAGCATGTGGCGCAACATCTTTCCGTGCCGCTGGTTCAACCGCGCCATAAGGGCAAGCACGTGGTGCTGGAAGGTGGAAGCATCGATGTGAATGGCAAGGGTGTGCTTATCACGACGGAAGAATGTCTGCAGAGCAATATCCAATGCCGCAATCCGGGTTTCGCACGCGCGGATTATGAGAGCGTGTTCGCGCAGTATCTCGGTATCGAACAGGTTATCTGGTTGGATAAAGGCATCGTGGGGGATGATACGCATGGGCATGTGGATGACATCACGCGGTTCGTGAATCCGACGACGATCCTCACCGTGCGCGAGAGAGATACAAAAGACGATAATCATGCGTTGCTGGAAGAGAACCTAAAGCGGTTGAAAAAAGCGCGGGATGTGAAGGGCAAGCCGTTCGACGTCATCGAACTGCCGATGCCGAAGCCTCTTGTTTTCGAGGGTCAGCGCCTGCCAGCGTCCTATGCGAATTTCCTGATCGCGAATAACATCGTGCTTGTTCCTACGTTCAACGATGCGAATGACCGTGTGGCGCTGAATATCATCAGCGAGGCGATGCCGAAACATACCGTCGTCGGCATCCATGCCGTGGACCTTGTCTGGGGTCTCGGCACGATTCACTGCCTCACGCAGCAGGAACCCGTTTAATGTTGCAGGTTCCCTTAAGCCCCCGTGCGATCAAATCGTTGGGGCAAGGGCATCCGTGGGTGTTTCAGTCGGATATCGTGATGAACTCGGCGCTGGAATTATCCGAGCCGGGAAGTCTGGTGCAGTTGGTCGATAAGCGGGCGAATGTGCTGGCGATCGGATATCTGCATCCGCAACAAACTATCGCGGTGCGGATATTGTCGCACACGGCGAAAGAGACCATCGACACGGCATTCTTCCTCCGATTGATGAGCACGGCGTTGAGCAAGCGCGAGCAATGGTTTTTGGTTCCGTATTACCGGCTGGTGCATTCCGAAGGGGATGGATTGCCGGGGTTGATTGTCGATAGGTTCGGCGATGTGGTCGTGTGCCAGACATCGACGGCGGGGATGGAGCGGTTGAAGCCGTTATGGATTCCAGCGCTCACGCAATTACTGTCGCCGAAGAGTATCGTATTCCGGGATGACACGCCTGCGCGGGTGCGGGAAGGACTTGCGCAACAGGTGCAGGTGGAAGGTGAGCCTATCACCGCGCCAGTGCGATTGCTGGAGCATGACACGACCTATCTCGCCGATGCGCTGGAAGGACAGAAGACGGGCTGGTTCTATGATCAGCGGGCACACCGGGCGCATATCGCGAGTCTGGCAAGTGGAAAATCCGTGCTCGATGTCTATTCGCATTCGGGTGGGTTCGGGCTGGCGGCGGCGAATGCGGGGGCGGCGTCGGTGACGCTGGTTGATAGTTCGGCGCGGGCCTTAGGCTTGGCGAGAGACGCGGCGGCGCTCAATCCACGGCAACCGACTGAGTATATAGAAGCGGATGCGATGGAGTTCTTGCAAGCGTCAGATACGCACTACGACATCGTACTGGTCGACCCGCCCGCCTTTGTGAAAGAGAAAAAGCATCTTCATGCGGGGCTCAAAGGATATGAGAAACTGGCGCGGCTGGCGATGCCGCGGGTGAAGGAAGGCGGAATCTTCTTCATCGCCTCCTGTTCGCACCATGCGACCCCTTCCCTCTTCCGTAAGGCGGTGGAGACGGGGATCAAGAGTAGCGGTCGCAGATTCACCCTCATCGCCCAAGGCGGGGCGGATAAGGATCACCCCATCCATTACCAGTTGAAAGAAAACACCTATCTCAAGGCGTTGACTTACCGGATGGACGCATAGCGCTTGCTTTTGGGGGACTTGCGGCCATAATTATGCCGGTTCGTGGGGCCGTAGCTCAGCTGGATAGAGCAAGCGTTTCCTAAACGCTAGGTCGGAGGTTCAATTCCTCTCGGTCCCACCATTTTCCTCAATGGATGGAAATAGCTCGCGGTGGACGCGGTAAAGATAAAGATATTTTTTCTTCTTTGTCAGTTCCGGTACCGGTTCCAACCATGTGGGGGACGAGGTCTTGATATAATTGGTTAGCGGGGCGACGGTCTCGTATTTGCCGCTGGCGCAGATCATCAGGATATCCACTTTGCGTTCTTTCAATATTTGCAGCGCGCGCGCGGGAACTTTCCAGGATTCCACTTCTATCTGTTCGAGATAACCGCGCTCATTGCGATGGTAATTCGCGCTAACGATGGAATACGGCGTCTGGAACAAGGCGTAGGTGCCGACATTCTGCGGCATGAGGAGAGTATAGGGATGATCGCCTAGAAATTTCACGAAATTCCCGTTATCCACCTGTTTGTAGAATTCCTGGTAACAGGTGCGCTTCTTACTGTTTTCTTTCTGCTCACGCGTCGGCGGGGTGAGCATCCTGCCACCCATGTCGCCATAATAGGGCAGTAGGGCGATCAGGATCGTTACGACGAGCGATACGCGGAGATGACGCCGGTAATAGAGCGCCAATGTTTCCGCCGCCAGGAGGATGGCGGGGATATAGAGATAATAGATTTGCCGGGAAGCGAACAATATTAGGATGCCGAATGCGATATTCAGGCAGAGCAATAATACCTGGAAGGGGGAGAGGGCGATGCGGCGCCCTGCCATGACCACAGCCCCTGCTCCACCGATCACGCTCAGCAGGTAGGCGGCGATGACGGTGCCTGTCCCGCCCCTGGTGATCGACTGCATCTCGAATACATAATCGAGGAAGGCGGCTTTCATGGCAGGGGAAACCATGGCCATGGGGCCATCGGGAAGCAAGGGGAATGAGAATAGCAGCACGGCTCCTGCCAGTAAGGCCATGATGCACCCCGCGCTGAAGCGTTTCAAACGGCAGTCGCATTTCCCCTGCAGCAGCCATAATGCGCTTATCAGCAACCATCCGCCAAGGAGTGAACTCCATTGGACGATCGACACGGAATCATAGATAGGAATGAACCATCTATCCGGCGTACGTTCCAGAAGAATGGCGCACGTCACCACCAGTAACGCGGCGGCGGTGCATTGCCATGCGCGAATCAGCCATACGCGTTCGCCCGACCACACCCACATCCACAGCATCCAGCCGAGTATCAGGGCGGTGGGAAGCTGGAATTCCACCGTCGCCCAGATACCAAGCCCTATGCATATGCCTGACACCCAGGCAGGCCAGCGTGGCGGAGCGATTGCTGCCATCCGGTAGCAGCCGTAAAGTATCACGCAATAGAGGGTCACCAGCAGGCTATGATGATCGGCGAAACCGAAGGCGAAATAAAGCTGCGGTATGGGCGCTGTGGCTAAGGCGAGTACGAGGAAGACAAGATTATGCGGATAAGCCAGGCGCTGACGGATAATAGGCCAGAGACTCAACATGCAGAGGATCAGCAGTACCGCATTCAGCAATACCGCCGCTACCTGAATCGCCGTATGGAAGGGTATCCACGGAAGAAAGGGCGCGGCGAGCAGGAGCAGCAATACGTCCACCGGCCTTGTCCAAGGCGTGTCGATCCCGTACGGGGCATTGTCGCGCAGGATCGTATGGTTGAACCATTCGCCTGTCTGGTAGAGAGTCGAGACAATATGGAGACGCAGCCAGCTATCGGGGTCGTACGTCCGCACTAGAAGCACATGGTGGGCATAGAGCGCATAGAGGCTCGCCGCATTGGTCAGCAGCCAGCAGGACAGCGCCAGCAACAATACCAGGGGGATTTTTTCCTCCATCAACCGTTTCATGGTTTTCCCGCTTTTACGGAAAACACCCAGAAACGGTTGGCCAGGAAATTCCAGATCATGGCGATCCCTGAACCGACGACGAGTCCCCATTCGGGGGGCCATGCCAATAAATATACGCAGATGAGGTAAAGAGAGAAATTGAGGGCGAAGCCGCATCCGGAGACCAGGGCATAGGATCGCCACTCCCACCACGTCGGTTTCAGGATGCTCTGAAAGGTGAAGTGACGATTCAGCCACCATGTCGTACTGATGGCGAAAGAGGCCGAGCACAGGCGTGCCATAACCGGGCCCAGCCCCATCTGCAAGCCCATTTTCAAAAGGATCAAATCCACACCGAACCCGATCGTACCCACGATCAAAAAGCGGAAGAATTTATTGAGTTCTGTGCGTGGGATCATAGGGGCGGGAGAATGCAAGATAGCGCATATGACGTGCCTCGCGGCTGGTGCGGGCGACGCCGTTCAGGATCAGCCCGCATGCCACGCAGAGGAAACTCAACACGCCGAGCCCCATGCTGAGGATGGCCGTCGGCAGCCGCGGTACTGTGTGATGTTCCAGGAAGAAGCTGATGACGGGAATTCCAAAGACCAGCATGAGCAGGAACAAGAACGCGCCCATCAGGTTGAAGAAGAATAGTGGACGCACATGCTGGCAGATGGCGAGAATGGTGAGCGCGATGCGGAACCCGTCCCGGAAGGTGCGCAACTTGCTTTCGCTGCCTGCCGGACGATCTTTATACGGAAGCCCGTGTTCGATGAAGGAAATGCGCTGCTCGAGAATATGGATGCTCATCTCCGTTTCCGTCTCGAACCCGGCGCTGTGGGCGGGAAAGGTCTTGACGAAACGGCGGGACATCACTCGGTAGCCGGAGAAGATGTCGCGCAGGCCCGTGCCGAACAAGGTGCCTACCAGCTGATTGAACAACCAGTTGCCGAATTTATGCCCGCGCGGGAATGCCTTCACGTTTGCGAGACGCGCGGCGATCACGATGTCGAGATGCTGATGGACGAGGAGATCGATTAGGGTATGGACACCGGAGGTGTCGTAGGTATCATCCCCGTCCGCCAAAACATAGATGTCGGCTTCGATATCGGCGAACATGCGGCGCATGACATTGCCTTTTCCCTGCAGCGGGGCCGGGCGCACGATTGCGCCGTGGGCGCGGGCGACTTCCACGGTAGCGTCCCGGGAATTGTTATCATAGACGTAGATTTCCGCGTCGGGCAATTGGGCGCGAAAATCATCCACCACCTTGCCGATGGCGATCTCTTCGTTGTAGCACGGCAACAAGACGGCGATGCGGTAGTGACTGGTCAATGAGCCTGAAGGAAGTGACATAACTTTATCTAACGGAACTTTTCTGAAAATAACATCAAAAATAGCACTCGTCCTGTGGTTGAATGTTTTTTGCGAAGGTTTTATCCTCTCCCTGCGTATCAGTCTATGAAGCCTCGAATCCACGAGGTCATTGTTGATAAAGGAGATTCGTATGAAACAGTTATTTGTGAGTACCGCGATGGTATTGGCCTTGATGACGACCGCGCCGATGGCGATTGCCAGCCCGGGCGGTGAAGGCGGCAAGGCTGCATGGCACCAGAAAATGGAAGAGAAACTGGCCGTGTTCCCGGCCGATAAACAGGCACTGATCAAGAAAAGCTTCGAGGACGGCAAGGCCGATCATATGGCGACGCGCGAGCAGGTGAAGAAGCTGCAGGACGAAAAACAGGCGCTGATCACGGCTCCGACGTTCGATAAGGCGGCCTTCATCGCCAAGACGCAGGAGATCGATAAGTTGATGTCTGCCAAACAGTTAGCGAAGGCTGAGCGCATGGCCACCCTGTTCGGACAGCTGACGCAGGAAGAGCGCCAGAAGTTCGTGGACATGATGCCGAAACGCGGTCACTGGGGCCATCATGGTGGCAAGGGCGGAGATGCACCGAAGCCTGAATAACCCCCGCTTTCAGGGGGTCGGTGAGACCCGGCCCCCTGTAAAGAACAATGGCTTTTTACGTCATTGGGCGGTATGGCTGGAGTATGACCACCTCGTGGAACACCAAGGACGACGCCGAACTGCTCTCTCTGATACGAGGGGGGAGCCATCACGCGTTCAGCGTCCTCACCGAGCGGCACGCGGTGCGTTTCTACCGCCTCGCCTACCGCTATATGGGACAACGGCAGGAAGCGGAAGACATGGTACAGGAAGCCTTACTGAAACTCTGGGAACGGCCTGATATGTGGAAGCCGGAGAAGAACGTGAAATTCACCACCTGGTTCTACCGCGTCGTGGTCAATCTCTGCCTCGACCGCAAGAAACAGAAAACGCCGCTGCCGCTGTCGGAGACGCTGGTGATCGAAGACAACCGTCCGCACCCGGAAGCGCTCGCCTCCATCGCGCAGACGGAAGCGATGATCGAGCAGGAGATACAGAAATTACCGGAGCGTCAGCAGACGGCGCTCAACCTCTGCTTCTATGAGGGACTTAGCAATCAGGAAGCAGCGGAGGTGATGGGTCTGCATATCAAGGCGCTGCAATCGTTGTTGATGCGCGCGAAGGGTACGCTGAAATCACGACTGGGACAGGAAAGGGACGTCGCATGATACGGGAACGGGAACAGGAACCACGGGATCATCTGCTGGAGGTACGCCGCTATGAAGCGCCCTCCGCCGACTTCGCATCCCGCATCAGCATGGCGGCAATGAAGCGCGAACAGCGCGTCCCCGTACCATTATGGCGCTGGTTGTTCGCTTCGGGGCAGGAGACCTTGTCTTTCAACCCGGTCTATGCTTTGGTCGCGATGCTGGTCGTCGGCGTCGTCATCGGTACGCGGATGCCACCCTTCACCGCACCGAGTAAACCGAGCGCGGATGCCAGCATACAGGCATTCCTCTATGAAGAGAGCAGGACGTTATGAATAATCGCAAACTGACCTTGGTATTGATGATCTCGCTGGGGCTGAACGTGCTGTTCGGCGGGATGTGGGCGGGGCATCTGTTGCAGCCCGAACCCAAGCGCGACTGGATGCCAAAACCGGATACGGAGATACTCAGCCAGTTGCCGCCAGAGAAGCAGCAGGAATTCACCCGCGTCATGGACGGTCTGCGGGAGAAAGGTGAGGCGATGCATCTCCATTTCAAGGAGATGCGAAAAGAAACGCTGAGCCTGCTCAAGGTCGAGCCGTTCGATAAGAAGGCTTACCGCGCGCATGTGGAGAAGACCCACCAGCTGCGCAGCGAGATGATGCAGGAGTTCTCTTCCACCATCGAAACGCTGGCAGGTACGTGGACGCTGGATGAGCGTAAAGTGCTTGCCAAATTATTGCAGCGCCCGCCCGGCTGGTGGAAACGCTGCCCGCCTGAGGAAGAAAAAACGGATGCGCCTACGGATGTGACACCTGAGATGAAGGATAGCGTCACCACCCCGGAAAAATCTTTGTAGGGTGAGCGAAGTATTTACCGTGGTAAGGCGTATCATGATGTGAGAGATGCATTCGACATATCGCATCTTTATGTAACAGGAGTATAGAATGTCTAAGTTCGGATGGATATTGGCCGGGATGGGTGCAGCGGTCGCCGCGAGCACCGTCCTACCCTCAATGGCTGGCGCACAGGGTGCATATTGCCGCGAATATACGCGCTCGGTCATGGTCGGCAATAAGATGCAGGAAGGCTACGGCACGGCGTGTATGCAGCCGGACGGGTCATGGCAGGTGATGAACGAAGGGCAACAATCCTCCGTTCCCTCCTACGCCCAACCGCAACCTGCCTTTGCACCGGCCCCGGTCTACCAGCCTGCGCCTGTGGTACAGTATTACGAACCCGTCCCCGCGCCCGTTGCGTATTATGACGAGGTTTACGGATATCCCTCTTCCAGTCTCAGCCTTAGCTTCGGCTATAGCGATCATGACTGGGGCCATCGCAGAGGATGGCGTGGTGGCCACGGTCGCCACCACAGAGGTGGACATCACCATTGGCGATAGCCGCCTGATCGCCTAAACGCTGCACCGACAGCTTGATCCTGCCCTCAACGGACAGGCGTGAAGAGTTGCTCCTGCACGTCTGCCCCCATGGGCAGGATCCTTTTTTAAAAAAGCTGTCCGATGCCAAGTCATTCCAGCGCAAGCTGGAATGACTTTCTTCCTTTATGCTTTCAGAGATTCCTTGGTGAATTTTCCCTTGGCGAGGAATGAAATAACCTCGTGATGGACAATCGCCGCGTTGGGGAAAAACATGTGGCTGACATGCAGGACACGGTGATCTTTCATCCCCTCCAGCCGTGTCCGCTCGACGCTGACTTTACCGTCATGCACGCCTGAGAGCATCAGGTTACACAGCGGATCAACCGAATTGCTGCCCGCGAGGATACCAATCTCGCAAGGGATGGGGCCGAAGAGATGGGCGATGGACGTCTGGTCGGTCGTGAGTTGTCCACCGGCGGGGCCGAATAGCCAGTGATAAAGCGGCCAATTCTGGAAGAAATCGGCGACTTCGCTGCCTTGATTCGGTGGCGCGAGCAATACCATGCGGCCCATTCGCTCCGGCGGATATTGGTGGGCGAGGATGCGCGCCAGAAGTCCGCCCATCGAGTAGCCGACATAATGGGTGACGCCGTCCGTCGGGGCTAAGGCCTCTATCTCACTTTGGACGATCTCGGCGAGTTCTTCCAGAGAGTGGCTGGTGGAGGGGTAATCGATATTCGCCACTTCATAACCTTCCTTCTCCAGCGCGCGCGCAAGGGAGCGCATATGACGCGAGCTGCGGAGGATACCGTGAAGGAGGATGACGCGATGGGACATGGAAGCGCGATTATTCAAATTTCAGCGCATAAGGGAAGCGTATTCTTACCTGAGAGACATCCAGAGGCATCTGGATATATTGGTCCTTCTGCCATAATTCCGCCTGATCGAAGAAATTCTCGCTTTCGATCCAGCCGTCCTGCCCACCTATCAGGACGAAATAATTAGCGTTCGGGTCAGCGAGATCGGAAATCTGGCGGGATTGCGCCCCGTAATAGGCCGCTTCGGGTTTATCGCCAATCAGCCCGTGAGCGCGCTTCATGACTGTTTCACGCGAGCCGGAGGTGGGGATATTGGCGTACTTATACCGATGCCCAGCGAAGGGAATACTGGAGAGGGAATGTTCCAGTTCCAAACGATGCACGTCTCCCCATACGTTAAACTTCCCTAAAATGCGGTTCGCTTCCTTCAGGGCTTTCTTAAAGGCATATGTGACAATTTCGTCCTTGGCCGCTTCAGTCTTCTGGAGGAGGAAATCCTCAAAGTATGCCGACTTGTTCAGGGCGGCGAGTTCGTCGTTATCGCCCAGCCGTCCATAGAGTGCTTTGGCATAGGCCGAAAGGAAGGCCTGAAACGCCAGTGCGCCACGAGAATCGGAATAATATTGGCCGTCCCACTCGCGCATCAGGCGCACGACCTGACCGTCCCGCACACCGAGCATCTCCATTTTCTTGATGAGAACGTCACGCAGGATGAGGCTGGGAGCGGAAAACACGTCGCGCTGGAGGGATTTGAGGCTGTCGAGGTCGTGCAACGGGGTGTGTTCAATCAGATGCGCCAGCCGTAACGCCCGATCCGGCGGAGAGTAGAAATAACCAATGGCTACCGTGCTGGGCGGCGTGGGGTCGTTGGCGGAAACGAGGTAGCCCGAGCGCGGGATGAATTCCGACGGCAGGCCGGTGTGGTTGATGATGCGGTTCCATGAAGTGTCGAATTTCGCCTTGTCGGAGAAGATGTCCTTAGGGCGGTCGGTCTTGCGGAAGGGAACCATCGTCGCGGTCAGCTTGCCGATATTGCCGTCTATATCGGCATAGAGCATGTTCTGTGCGGGAGCCGAGAAGTTATCGAGAGCGGTGCTGAATTCTTCCCAGTTCCTGGCGCGGTTGACCTTCAGCATGGCAGTGATTTCGTCGCTCGTGCCATGGCCCATCCATTTAAGGGCCATGGTACGTTTTCCTATCTTGGGAATCAGCGGCGCATCGGAGATGACGGGGCCGTATTTGCTGGTGCGGTAGCGGAAAGTATCATCCACCCAGAAACGGTCCTTAATTGTCTCCTCATGCCAGGTGAAGTCTTCTTCCTTGAGGTCGGAGACATCGTAGAGATCGCTGTTGGCGGCATGGACGTTGGTTCCGCCCCATGCGATATGCTCATTGCGGCCAAAGCCGAACATCGGCAGGCCGGGAGCCATCATCCCCACCACGCGATAGGAGGGGGAATGCATCCCCACCACGAACCAGAGGTTAGGCAGGCTGAGACCCAGATGCGGGTCATTGGCGATCATCGGCGCACCGCTACGACTGCGCTTCGCGCCTACCACCAGGCTGTTACTGCCCAGCTTGCCGTAGGATTCCATGATCTTGATGAGATAGGAAAGCTTGTCGTTGGGTTTTCCTTCAACCGATTTCTCGTTGAGGCCGCGCGTGATCATGCGGCGCTTCAAGTCCTTTTCGTAGCTGACGCCGCTGCCGGAATCGAGCATCAGGTTCCAGATGCGTTCCCACTGCGCGCTGTCGCGGTAGCCCATCAGCCCGTACCAGACCAGCCAGGTGTAATCCGTGCCTGCGAGGCGGCCGATGGCGACGACATCCTCCGGCTTCCACGGTTCGTATTCCAGGCCGAGAAGCTCAAACTCGTGCGGCTTCACTTCGCTGCGGGTGATGTAGTCATTGATGCCTTGTATGTAGCGATCCACCCATATCTTCGTTTCCCGCGGGAAATTGGCGACGACTTGCCTGGAGGATTTCGGGAAGTCGATCACGCGCAACGTTTCATCCACCGAATGGGCGACCGGGCCTGCCACTTCCGACAACCGACCGTAGACAATGCGACGCGCCATCTCCATCTGGCCAAGACGCAGATGCGCATGGACGAGACCCAACGCATAGGCCGCGTCCTCGTCCCGATCCGCGACGATGTAGGGGATCTGGTGCTTGTTCCAATAGATGGTGGTGGGCGCGGTGAAATCCAGGTCGTCCTTGGGGAACATCGCGATGCGTTCTTTGGTCGTCGTCGGCGCGGGCAAGGGAACCCAAAATCTGGACAGAATATAGCCCACGGAAGAAACCATCAGCAGGACGATGATCAGAAGGCTGTAGCCGATCCATTTGAGGGAGAGGAACGGAGGCAATTGTTGCAGCCCTTCCATGTAGCCGCGTGCCACTGCGTAGACCGCCATCGCGCAGAAGATATGCCACAGGAAATGCGTGCCCATAGAAAGGACGGGGCAGAGCATGACGTCCCCCATGCGCAGCGCAATTGCCACCAGCATCAGCACTGCGCCGAGGCGATGCAGTTGCGCCATGCGCGGGAAGTCCTTGCGGCAATGGTATGCCGTGGCGAACAGCCAGAACACGATGGGTACGAACGCGTTGCTCTTCTGAACAAAGACACTGTTCCATAATAGCGATGCACCGACCATGATGCCGAGCAGGATGAGGATGGCGATGGTGCGCTTGCGCAGGTTCCAGACCGTATACTCACGATACCACATCGCCTGATACAGGATGATGAATGCAAAAATGGGAATCACGTCGAACGCGAAAGTGACGACGCTAAGGCGCGTATGCCAGATAAGGCTGCCGACCCCGATGAGGCCGCCGATGAGAATCAACGTGCGAAGGCGCGGGGTGGAGAGAAGGCTGAATTTTCTGGCGTGTGCGAAGAGGAGGAGTGCGACGAGAATGAAGGTGAGGCTGCTCAGCGCGTTGAAGGGTTGTTCAATCAGGAAGAGTGGAGCCGACTCACAGTAATCAAAAATTTTCATTCCGGTTTAAGGATTCCCCTTTGTTTTAGGATAACGAAACTCGGTTAAGTTTTCATTAAACCTTTTTTGATATGGCGCGTTGCAACAACGCGGGCGCAGCATTACGCGCGCACGAGTGCGTGATAGGCCTGCATCAGGGATTTCGTGGTCTGACCGACCTGGAAATTGTATGTGTCAATCTGACCGACGGGGGTGACTTCCGCGGCCGTGCCGGTCAAGAACACTTCCTGCGCGTTGGCCAATTCTTCCGGCATGATATGACGCTCGGTGACAGTGATGCCCTGCTCACGCGCAAGACCCATCACGGTGCGGCGGGTGATGCCGTCGAGGAAGCAATCGGGTGTGGGGGTATGAATTTCATTATCCATCACGAAGAAGACATTCGCTCCGGTTGCCTCTGCAATATAACCACGATAGTCAAGCATCAGCGCGTCGTCATAGCCTTCATCCTCTGCAGCATGTTTGCTTAAGGTGCAGATCATATAAAGGCCGGCGGCTTTCGATGCGGTGGGAGCGGTGTCCGGTGCGGGGCGTTTCCAGTCGGAGATTTTCAGTTTCAGGCCGCGCTGTTTCGCTTCGTCAGAAAAATACGATGGCCATTGCCATGACGCGATCGCCACATGCGTTTTATTGTGCCGGGCAGAGATCGCCATCATCTCACTACCGCGGAAGGCGACGGGGCGGACATAGCCGTTGACGACGTTGTTGGATTGCACCGTGTCGATGGTCGCAGCTTCGAGTTCTTCCACCGTGTAGGGCAAGGTAAAGCCAAGCAGCTTAGCAGAGTGGAACAAACGCTCGGTATGTTCGCGCAGTTTGAAAATCTTGCCGTCATAGACACGGATGCCTTCGAAGACGGAACTGGCGTAATGCAGGCCGTGATTCAACACATGCACAGTGGCCTGACGCCAAGGCTTCTTCTCTCCGTTGATCCATATCCATCCATCACGGTCATCAAATGGTATCAGCGCCACGTATCTACTCCTTACGAATCATGATTGCCGAAAGCTGCCTACCGTAATCCGGTTCATTACGGTGCGTCTTACGGCGGTAACTGAAAAACGCATCTTCTTCGAGATAGGTATCGTTGGCAAGCACATTCACGAGGCCTATCCCCGCTTTTGCCATTTTGTGGGCGATATAGGAACGCAAGTCGAAGCGTGATTTACCGTTTACTATGGGGGCAAAGAATTGCTTGTTGGCAGCGGATTCAGCGAGGAAGGGTTTTAAAAACTCCTCGCTCACCTCGTAGGATTGCCAGCCGATGGCGGGGCCGATAGCGGCAATGACACGTCCGCGTTCCGCACCCAACATCTCCATCGCTTCCAGCGTGCGGGGGACGATGCCGGAGAGCGCCGGTCGCCAGCCGACATGGGCCGCGCCGATGACGTTCGCCTCTGGGTCACAGAAGAGAAGTGGTGCGCAATCGGCGGTCAGGATGCCGAGCATCACGCCGGGGGTGGCGGTCACCATCCCGTCCGCTTTCGGGCGGTCGCCGCGTAGGGGGCTGTTCAGGGTGATGACGTCTGTGCCGTGGACTTGGTAAAGGGTAGAGAGTGATTTGGCATCCGTACCGAATGCGGCGGCAGCGCGGGTACGGTTCTCCTCGACATGCGCTTCATCATCGCCCGAACCGGGGCCGCAATTGAGCGAGGCGTAAATCCCCTCGCTCACGCCACCCTTGCGGGTGAAAAACCCATGGGCGATTCCCGTTATCTCACAAAGGGTCGAGCTCGTCAGAATAGTCGTCATCATCGAATCCTACGGGGTTGATATCTTCGGAACTGAAGGCCAATGCCTTGAATAATTCGCCCATCTCGTGCGGGGCCATCAGGCGGGTGAGACCGCTGACGATCTGGTCCTGTTGGTCGGGGCTGGCGTCACGCAACAACATCTCCGCACGCAGTTCCGCACCAAGGCGTTGCAGCAGCGTTCCCTGCTCGACGGGGCCGTAAGTGCTGATGCCCTGCTCTTCCAATGTCTCCTGCAGCATATCGAAATCCACATGCGCGGTGATGTCCGCTTCACCGGGGTTCTCCAGCACGGGGTGGAAGCCATGTTTCTTCACGGCCTGCAATGTATTGCCGCGACTGCCGCCGGTATAACCGTAATCGATGATCATCCCCGCGCCGCCGAATTGCCGCATATGGTGCGCGATGCGGGTGATGACGGCGCGTGTTTCGGGAGAGGATTCAACGACGATCTCGTCACCGCTATAAGCTCCGCCCTTCACCAGCTGGATACCCATTTCCTTGATGGTGAAGCTGAGGTTGCCTGACTCGTCGATGCTCACCATCTTCTCTTTCAAACCTTGCGGTGTCTTTACATATTGGCGGACGGGGAGCGCGTCGAAGAATTCATTGGCGATGAGCATGATGGGAAGTTCCGGTAGGTCATCCAGCGTGTCCTGCCAGCTGATGCGGGGGTGGATATTTTTCAACGTCGCCTGCTGGAAGCGGCGCAGCTTGGGGCTCGATTCCATCATCACCACGCAAACGCTTTCGTGGAATGTCGGCATATGCGAACAGGCGCGCAGCATATCCTGCATCAGCGTTCCCCTGCCCGGCCCGAGTTCGACCAGCACCATTTCGGGCTCGCCCATCTGCTGCCAGGTCATCGCCACCCATGCGCCGAGAAGTTCACCGAAAATCTGGCTGATTTCCGGCGCGGTGATGAAATCACCGTTTTGACCGAAGGGATCGCGCGTAGTGTAGTAGCCCAGTTCCTCATGGGTGAGCGCCAGCTTCATATAGTCGGCCACGGTCAGCGGACCGTGTTGCTTTATCCTATCCTTGATAAGGGCTTCGAGGGACATAACGTCACCATGCAAAATGCTGCCGCTGTCGTCAAGCGGTTGCATGAGGCCGCCGTGCCGCGCAGAGGGCGATTATGCCGCCGAGTAGAATCATGGGGATGGAGAGCCACTGACCCATGCTGAACCCCATCGCGAGAACGCCCAGTTGCGCATCCGGCTCGCGGAAGAATTCGACGGTGAAGCGGGCAAGGCCATATCCGGCGAGGAACAGGCCGCCTATAAGGCCCGGCTTCTTGAGGGCATTCGCATAGCGGGCAAGCAGGAACAGGATGACAAACAATACCAGCCCTTCCAATGCCGCCTCGTATAATTGGCTTGGGTGGCGCGGCAAATCGCCTCCACGCGGGAAGACCATGCCTAGAGGAGAATCGGTGACGCGGCCAAATAGTTCGCCATTGACGAAATTGGCCAACCGCCCGAAAAAGAGGCCGATAGGCGCAGCGGCGGCGATGCGATCCATCACGCTGAGGAAGGACAGTTTGTTTTTCCGGCTGAACAGGTAGAAGGCGAGGATGATACCCAGCATCCCCCCGTGGAAGGACATGCCCCCCTGCCAGACTTGTAGTATCTCGCCGGGATTATCCAAAAAGTAAGGGAAATTATAGAAGAGGATATAGCCCATGCGCCCGCCCAAGATAATGCCGAGCACACCCCAGACCACCATATCGTCCAATTGTTCCTTGGTCAGGAGGGGGGACGTCTGCTTGCGGTCGAGCCAGCGGATATAGGCCCAGCCCAGCAGGATGCCGACGAGGTAGGACAAGGCGTACCAGCGGATCGCAAGGGGGCCGATCTGGAGGGCAATGGGGTCAATATCGGGGAAAATGAGCATGAATTGTCACCTAATTTTCATACACATGTAGGACATTCACTGTAGAATCCCAAGAAAATTATCCTTTTCAACCATAATAACAATTAAGGAAAAACCTTATGAGCCTTGATCTTGAAGAAACGGAGACTCCACCCAACGCGCATGAGCCTAAACACCACATATCGTTGGCCGAACAAACGTTAACGATGGGGCCAACGTCACCGGGGGTTTTCAAGACATCCCAGTATGCGGGCATTAGAACGATATTTAATAATTGCCTTTTCCTGATCAGCAAACCTAGTCCCCGGGAAGAAAAATATTTTCTTGTCTATCACAAAGAGCAGCAAGCACTTGACGCCATTGAGGCACTCAATTCAGGTGGGTATTTTCCCAATGTTAATCTTATGCTTAACCCTGAGACAGATATGACTCGCACTGGCGAAGGGCCAGATGCACTGTATGCCATCCGTATTCCCGTTAAATCCCCTGACCAAGATTTCCCTACCCTAGCAAATCGTTCTCTTGCTTTCGGCATTCAAACCCTTGCGCACAGCGCACGAGCACAGAATTTCATGATTGCAGAGGCACGAAGCAACTCTCAAATGGGGGATATACTGAAGGGTTTTGCGGAATGTACGCTGAAGCCCATTACCCCTTATCGATAGGGATTAGCCGTATTCAGATACCCGGCGACGTAATCCTTCACACCGTCTTCGAGTGAGGTGAACGGTGCATCATATCCGGCGTTACGCAAGCGGGAGATATCGGCTTCGGTGAAATATTGGTAGCGGTCTTTCAGGCCTTCCGGCATGTCGATGAACTCGACGCTTGGTTCTTTTCCGAGTGCGGAATAGACCGCTTTTGCCAGGTCGGCGAAGCTGCGGGCATGGCCTGTGCCCACATTCAGCAAACCATTCACCTCAGGATGTTCAAGCAGCCATAGCACCACGTTCACGCAATCATTCACATGGATGAAATCGCGTAATTGCCCGCCGTCGGCATATTCGCTGCGGTAGGATTTGAACAGGCGGATGGGTTTACCGGCGATGGCGTCCGGCGCGTTCTTGGCGACGACGGATTGCTGGTCGTCCTTATGATATTCATTGGGGCCGTAGACATTGAAGAATTTGAGGCCGACGCATTGCTTAGGCTGCGGTTCGGCGCGTTCGCGGGTGCGGGCGATGTAGTAATCGAACAGCTGTTTGCTCCAGGCGTATTTATTCAAGGGGCGGAGGATGTCGAGATAATCGAGCGCGTCGCTGTCGGAGAAGCCGTGCTCCCCTGCCCCGTACGTCGCAGCACTGGAGGCGTAGATGAAACGCTTTTCGGTTTCGGTGCACCAGCGGTGGATGATTTTTGGTAATGCGTAATTAACCTGCAGCATCAGGTCGGCGTCCTGTTCTGTCGTGGAGGAAATCGCGCCCATGTGGATGATGGCTTCGAGTTGGTGGCCTTGTGCTTCGAGCCAATAGAATAGTTCCGGGGCGCCGATCATCTCATCGACGGGGTGTTGGGCCAGGTTCTTCCATTTATCGCCCGTGCCAAAACTGTCGCAGACGATGACGCGGTCTTCCGGGAAGCGGTCACGGATTCCCGCTACGATATTGGAGCCGATGAACCCGGCCCCGCCGGTGACTAACCATGATTTCTGCATGTTTTTCCTAACTGACCCAGCGATAGCGAGATTGCGCACCAACCTCAAGCACTTATCCGCACACCCCCAGCTATAGACAAACTTCCTTGCAAAACCGTTACCTCGGCGCCAAATTTTCCTTATTTTACGTTTGGCCCTTTCATCCTGTGATAAATGGGACTAAATTATACCTATACACGCCCCACACCCATAAGGAATCCGGCACATGCAGAAAGAAAACTCTTTTTTTGACGATATGGCGAAACTGGCCTCCAGCGCTACCGGAACCCTGTTCGACATGAAGCGCGAGGTGGAGGCGGCCGTCGCCTCGCAGACGGAGAAGCTTATGTTAAAGATGAATTTTGTCCGCCGCGAAGAGTTCGAGTCCGTTAAAGAAATGGCCGCGACCGCGCGCGAAGAGGCCGAGCAATTGAAAGCCCGGCTCGATAAGCTGGAGAAATCCGCGAAGCCCAAAGCCAAGGCGTAAAGCTCCTTTTTCCACGCACCAACATAGAAAAATCAATCTTTTCTTTATTATTTTATCCTACAAATGGCTCTATTGTTGCAACGCAATAGGCGGTGCAGTACACTCGCAGGGTCATTTTTTAGGAGTTTTTCAGATGCGCAATATTAAGGATATCGAACGTGAATGGGAAACCTCTGACCGTTGGAAAGGCATCAAGCGCCCGTATAAAGCGGCGGATGTGGATCGCCTGCGCGGAACGGTGCATGTGGAATACAGCCTTGCGAGACAAGGCGCAGAAAAACTCTGGAATTATTTTAAAACAGAAGCTTACGTTAATTGCCTTGGGGCGTTGACGGGCAATCAGGCCATGCAGCAGGTTCGCGCGGGCCTGAAAGGGATTTATCTTTCTGGCTGGCAGGTGGCGGCGGATGCGAATTTGGCGGGGCAGATGTATCCTGACCAGAGCTTGTATCCGGCGGATTCGGTTCCGGCTGTGGTAAAACGTATCAATCAGACCTTGATGCGTGCCGACCAGATTTCTCATTCGGAAGGAGATGATTCCATCGACTGGATGCAGCCCATCGTCGCTGATGCGGAAGCCGGTTTCGGGGGGAATCTCAACGCCTTCGAATTGATGAAAGGCATGATCGAAGCCGGTGCTGCGGGCGTACATTTCGAGGACCAATTGGCTTCCGCCAAGAAGTGCGGGCATATGGGCGGTAAAGTCCTCGTCCCCACGCAGGAAGCGGTGCAGAAACTGGCCGCGGCGCGGTTGGCGGCGGACATTTGTGACGTGCCGACCATATTGGTCGCGCGGACGGATGCGAACGGGGCGTTCCTCATCACCAGCGATATCGACCCGTATGATAAAGACTTCGTGACTCAGGAACGTACCGTTGAAGGGTTCTATGAAATGAAGGGCGGCATTGAGTGCGCGATTTCGCGCGGGCTGGCCTATGCGCCGTATGCGGATCTCATCTGGTGCGAAACCTCCACACCCGACCTCAAGGAAGCCAAGCGCTTCGCGGAAGCGGTACATAAAGAATTCCCCGGCAAATTGCTGGCCTATAACTGCTCGCCGTCGTTCAACTGGAGAAAGAATCTGGATGATATTACCATTGCCAAGTTCCAGAAGGAACTGGGTGCGATGGGGTATAAGTTCCAGTTCATCACCCTCGCCGGATTCCATGCGCTGAATTACGGTATGTTCGACCTTGCACGGAAATATAAAGAGTCCGGCATGAGCGGGTTTGTGGATTTACAGGAACGCGAATTCGCGGCGGCGAAGGATGGCTTCACAGCCGTCAAGCATCAGCGTGAGGTGGGTACGGGGTATTTCGACGAGGTAGCGCAGGCCGTCGCTGGCGGGAAAAGCTCGACCACGGCGCTGAAAGGCTCCACCGAGGAAGCACAATTCCACTAGGATTAACGTTGCGGTTCGATATGGGATTCGGGTTTCTGGATAAGCGATCCTGACGCCTGATTTTGTATCGTCGTATCGGGATCGTCTTTCGGCGTCATCTTCATTACGTTATTGAGCATGGGATCATTTGGTTTTTGGAACTGGGCACAGCTTACGCTCATCAGCAAGGCGCTGAAGGCGATGGTTACGTACATGTATTCGATGATCCGCATAATGCAAGCGTAGGTTACGCCAGATTAAATTCCCATCATCCGTGTCAGAAACATTATTAAGGGGCAATCCTTATGGGCGCTTTACGCAGCCTGATGTTCGGCTTGCTTTTCCCACCCCCCATCGTCTTTCTGGCGGATGTAGGTCAGCGAATAGCCGCTATCCTTATAATCCTTCCAACGCTGGCGGGCGGCGGCGAGTAGCTTGTCGTCCGTGCCGTCGAAGATATCGAAGACACGGGTAATGCCGCTCGGGGTGCCCTCGAACATCGTACCTTGGGTCAACACCAGTAACTCCGCCCCGTTGGGATTTTCTGCCCGCGGGGAGATGTAGATGGGCTGACGTTCGGGATGACTATCCTGATGCGTGCCATGCGGCAGGAACGCATTGGAAGCATATGTCCACAGCACTTTATCCAATGTTTCAACTTGCGCTTCATCCGCGAGCACCAGGGCACGAAGGCCTGTCTGCAACGCCTTCTCCATTAGCTTGGGGAGTGCGCGTTCCAGCGGAGTGGTGGTGAGGTGGTAGAATTGGATCGCGGGTTTTTGCGTCATTTCTCGTAATGCTTCTCGACCAGTGCGTTCAGCAGTTTGACACCGAAGGCGGTGGCGCCTTTGGGGATGGTGTGGGTATCGCGTTTTGACCATGCGACACCGGCGATGTCCAAGTGCGCCCACGGCGTATCGCCGATGAAGCGTTGCAGGAACTGGGCGGCGGTGATGCTGCCTGCCTCGCGGCCTTCGCCGACATTGCGCATATCGGCAATGTCGGAATTGATCTGCTTGTCATATACATCACCCAGCGGCAGGCGCCAGACTTCTTCGCCTACATCCTGACCCACGTCGAACAGTTGCTGGGAAAGTTTATCGTCATTGGAGAACAACCCTGCACGGGAGGAGCCGAGGGCGATGATGATGGCGCCGGTCAGCGTCGCGAGGTCGACGATGAATTTGGGTTTGAATTTGGTATTGGTGTAGTAGAGCACATCCGCCAGCACCAGACGGCCTTCGGCATCGGTATTGATGACTTCGATGGTCTGGCCGGACATGGAGGTGACGACATCACCCGGGCGTTGTGCGTTGCCGTCGGGCATGTTCTCGACAAGGCCGACCGCGCCGATGACGTTGACCTTGGCTTTGCGGCCAGCGAGTGTTTTCATCAGCCCGATGACGGTTCCTGCGCCGCCCATATCCCATTTCATCTCTTCCATCCCGCCTGCCGGTTTGATACTGATGCCGCCCGTATCGAAGCAGACGCCTTTGCCGACGAAAGCGATCGGCTTATCGCCTTTCTTGCCGCCGTTCCATTGCATGATGACGCATTGCGATTCACGACGGCTGCCCTGACCGACGCCGAGCAGTGCGCCCATGCCGAGTTTTTCCATTTCTTTTTCGCCCATGACGGTGACTTTCACACCGTCTTTCGCAAGGCTGCGGCAGATATCGGCGAGGGATTCGGGATAGATGATGTTCGCCGGTTCGCTAACGGCGTTACGGGTGATGAGCGTGCCTTCCAACAAGGCTGCGAGTGGCAGGTATGCGGAGGATGCGGATTTCACGTCAGAGGTGACGACAGTGAATTTTTGCACGGTAGGTTTATCGTCCGCTTTTTCGGTGGTGCGGTATTTATCGAAACGGTAGGCGCGCAAGTTCGCGCCGAGAGCGACGTACGCCGCTGCTTCACCTTTACCCGCTTTCTTGAAGAACAGTCCGTCGGCATAGAACTCCAGTTCGGTCGCGCCCATGCGATTGGCGGTGGCGACGGCGGCGCCGCCGATATGTTCGCACGTTAGTGTGGTCAATTTCTTCGCATCGCCTGCGCCGAGGAGGATGAGGCCGGATACGCCGTGGCCTGCCGGAAGCGGCACATTCAGCGATTCGCCGACTTTACCCTTGAAGCGGCTAGCGTCGATAGCGGCCTGCACCAGCCCGCCGCTTGCCTTGTTGAATTCCGCCGCTTTACCCGCCAGTTTCAGGGTGTCGTCCACGGTGATTGCAGCGAAAACGCCCTTGGCGCTCTTCTTTGCAGATTTTTTTGTGGCAGCAATGGCGGAAAATTCTAGCTTCATATCAAACCTTTCGTTATCTCTGGTAGCGGATTGGAGGGAGTTCCCTTAATGAAAACGCTGGAGCAATACATCCTCAGACTCCTGCTGTGGCCCACCGTGGTGATCAGCCTTTCTCTTACCAGTATCATCTGGCTGACGCAAGCGCTGCGCTTCATAGACTTCATCATCAATCGGGGGCTTTCCATCAGTGATTTCATGCTGTTGACGGTGCTGCTCATCCCTTCACTCCTCTTCCTCATCCTGCCTATCGCCCTCTTCATCTCGGTGATGTTCATCTATAATAAATTACTGTCGGACAGTGAGCTGGTGGTGATGAATGCGTCGGGTATCTCGCACTGGCAGATCGTGCGACCGGTGATGATCTTCGGGATGGGGCTGGCCATCCTCTGCTACATCATCTCGCTCTACGTGATGCCGATGACCAAGCGCGAATTCAAGGACGCGCAGAATTACCTGCGCGATAATTATACCTCCATCCTGCTACAGGAAGAAGTATTCAACAACCCGGTGGATGGGTTGACCGTATTTATTCGCAGTCGCGATAGCGCCGGCAATCTCAAAGGCATCCTCGTCCATGACGCGCGCGCTACAGAGCATGTGGTGACGATGATGGCGGATCAGGCACGGCTGGTGGAGACGCCGACGGGGCCGCAATTCCACCTCATCAACGGGATGCGGCAGGAGAAGCGGGACGGAAGATTGTCATGGCTGAACTTCGATAATTATAATCTCGACATCAATTATTATACCAAGAGCGGTGGCCCGCGTAGTTTCGGACCGGATGAGATGTCGCTGGGCGACCTCGTCAGCAAAGCGAAAGAGGAGCCGGAGAAGTCCCTGCGCTATTGGGCGGAGTTCCATCAACGGTTACTGTGGCCGCTCTATGCGATGGGGCTGCCGCTGTTCGGCGTCGCCGTCCTGCTCCGCGGACAGTTCAACCGACGGGGGCAGTGGAAGCGTATCACCGCGTCGGGCATCGCCGTCACCGCCATCATCCTCGGCGCATTCGGGGTGAATAACCTGATCGCCAAACATGCTATCGTGATTCCGCTGGCTTATATGTTCGCTATCGGGCTAATCTTATGCAGCCTCGTCTATATCGTCGCACCCGGCTTCACCCTGCGCGCGGCGCGACCGTTGAAGGTAGCGCGATGAGCATACGGATGCCCTGGATTTTTTCTGTTTACACCGGGCGGCATTTCCTGATCGGGGTGGGGATTGCGCTGGCTATTGTGTTAGGTGTCGCAGGGTTGATCGACCTTGTCGAATTGATTCGCCGTACATCCAATAAAGAAGGCGTGTCCTTTAGTATCGTCCTCGAGATGACGGCGCTCAAGATGCCCTTTATGATCGAGCAAGTGTTACCTTACGCCATACTTGTCGGGGGGATGATCGCGCTTACGCGATTGACGCGTTCGCAAGAGCTGGTGGCCGCGCGGGCGTCGGGTATTTCGGTGTGGCAGTTCATGACTCCGGCGACATTGCTGGCGCTTGCTATCGGCCTGTTCAGCATCGCAGTGTTCAACCCGCTCTCCTCAGCGATGATCTCGCGGTATGAGCGGATGGAGGCGCGGTATATTTCCGGGTCAACCAGCCTGATGACGATTTCTTCTTCCGGCTTGTGGCTGCGGCAGGTGGAGGGCACAGCGCTATCGGCATTCGGCAAGAAAGTCGATTCCTATATCCTTCATGCGCTGCGCATCTCGCAGGATGATATGACCTTTTCGGACGTGACGATTTTTCTTTATAATCCGGAAGGGCAATTCTCCGCGCGGATCGATGCGGATACGGCGAAGCTGGAACTTGGATATTGGCAACTCAGCAATGTCAGCGTGTCCGCGCCGGGAAAATTCCCGGAGAATATCGGAGATTTCCAATTGCATACAGATTTAAAGATCACCCAGATCCAAAACAGCTTCGCGGAGCCGCGCACGCTTTCCTTCTGGGAGTTATCCGCCTTCATCCAGACGCTGGAGAAGGCAGGATTCTCGGCGATACGGCACAAGATCTATTGGCACTCCTTGCTAGCTGGCCCTCTTCTTCTCGCAGGAATGACATTGCTGGCGGGGGTGTTCTCGCTGCGGTTGCCGCGACGGGGACGGGTGGGAATGATGATCGTCGCCGGGCTGGTCACCGGGTTTTTCTTCAACTTTATCATCAACATCTTCCATGCGTTCGGCAATTCTGGGACGCTGCCCATCCTCTTCGCGGCATGGGCTCCGCCGACGCTCATTCTAATGGCGGGGACTGCCCTGTTGCTACATCTCGAAGATGGCTAATTTTCTTCTCGCCGACCGCTCCCCACGCTTGCACGGGACATTCTCCATGCTAGAACAGTATCATGCGCCGTCTGTCGATTTTTCTTACCCTATTACTGTGCTCCGCTCTCGGAAGCACGGGGCTTGCCCAGTCCGCCCCTGAGGTGAAGGAGGACGAGCCGGTCTATATGCAGGCCGAGAAGATGGGGTATGACCAGAAGAACGGCATCGTACTGGCGCTGGGGAAGGTCGAGGTCTATCAGGGAGAATCTATCCTGATGGCAGACCGCATCGCCTATTACCAGACACAGAACATCGTGCGGGCGGATGGCAATGTCAGTCTGCTGCAGCCCGACGGCAACGTCTATTTCGCGGATAAGCTTACGTTGAAAGACGATTTAAAAGCGGGCGTCATCCAGAATTTCCGGATACGTTTGTCGGATAATTCCTTGTTCGCCGCGCGCGAGGCGCAGCGCGTCAGCCCGTCACGGATGAAACTCCGACGCGCGGTCTATTCCCCGTGCAAGCTCTGTGAGGGCAAAGACCCGCTATGGCAGCTTAAAGCCAAGAAGGTGACGATCGACGAAGTCGAGCAACGCATCACCTATCGGGACGCACATATGGAAGTCTACGGAGTACCGGTTGCCTATACCCCCTACTTCGCGCACCCGACGCCGGACGCAGATCCGAAAAGCGGGTTGCTGATACCGGAATATGAACAATCCTCCAATCTGGGGACGATGATCAAGGTTCCCTATTACTGGCGTATCGGGCCGGATATGGATGCAACCCTCACCCCATGGTATACGACCGAGGAAGGGCCGCTGTTGCAGGGGGAATATCGCCAGCTCACCGATAATGGCAAGTTCGATTTCACCGGCAGTATCACCAATCCGCGTGACCGTGACGCATCCACCGGCGTGGTGCGTGAGGGAAATGATTTGCGCGGACACATCTTCGCGCGTGGGCAAAGCCAGTACAACGAAACATTGAGCTGGGGTTTCGATGTCAACCGCACCAGCGACGATACGTATCTGCGTCGGTATGAGTTCAGCAACGTCGATTCGTTGACTTCACGGCTCTATGGGCAATATCTGGCGGGACGGAATTATGCGTTGCTGGAGAGCATGGCATTTCAGGGGTTGGAAGTGGATGACGACCCCGACCGGACTCCCTACGTCCTCCCCTCCTTCACCGGAGAATTGCAGTCGCGGCCCTTATGGGGCAATTCACGTGTACGGTTCGGCACACGCTCGGAAGTCATCACCCGGCAGATCGGGGCGGATAGCCGTCGCGTCTCCGTCACCAGCGGATGGAACGTGCCTTACGTCAGCGATACTGGCCATGTATTTGAGCTCGATTCGGAGTTACGGACGGATCATTATTCCATCAGTGATAACATCCTTCCAAATGGGCAGGAATATGACGGCAGCGAGACACGGTTCATCCCGCAGATGACGCTCGGCTGGCGTTACCCGATGGTGAAACAGTTCGCCTCCTCCAGCCTGCTCGTCGAGCCGGTGGCGCAATTCATCGCCAGCAGTAACGGCAACAACCCGGATGAAATCCCCAATGAGGACAGCATCGGGCCCGAATTCTCCGACATCAACCTGTTCCTGACCAACCGCTTCGCCGGGGCCGACCGTATCGAGAACGGGTCACGCGTGATCTATGGTGTGCGGAGCCAATACCAACATAGCAGCGAGACCCTTTTCACCGGGATGCTGGGAGAGAACATCTCCCTGACGGGTGACCGCGTCTATCCGCTGACCAACGACCTCTCGCGCGATGTATCCGACATCGTTGGACAGGCGGGGATGGAGACCGGCAACCTTTCGCTGGACTACCGCTTCCGCCTCGACCCGGAGGATGGCAGTATGCGGCGTAATGAATTTAATGGCAGCGTCGCGGAGGGGAATAATGGGCTTTATCTCGATTACGTCGATATCAATAACGACCCGTTCGTTGAGGATCAGCGCAACGTCATCCTCGCTACCTCCGTCGCGCTCGCCCCGGAATGGACGCTCACCGCGGGCGGACAGCGTGATCTGGAGAATAATCAGGCCATCACCGCCGGGGTGGGGTTGATCTACCAGAATGAGTGCATCACCGTCTTCACCGATGCCAAGAAGGAATATACCCGTGACCGTGATTTAGAGCCGAATACCTCCGTTTCCGTACGGCTCGCATTAAAGAATTTGAATTAATCAGGAATTTCCGTATCGTCAGGGAACCTATGCTGCGTTTATTTATCTCGCTCTGTATTGCACTATGCGCCGTACTCCCTGCCCATGCAGAGGATTACACGATCGCCGCGATCGTCAATGACGACATCATCTCCATGCTCGACGTGGAGGAGCGGGTACGCTTCGTGATGGTGACAACGGGACTGAGCGATACGCCGGAAACCAAGAAACGCCTATTGCCGCAGATCGTGCGCGCCTTGATTGACGAGCGTTTGCAATTGCAGGCTGCCAGAGAGAACGGCGTCAAGGTCAATGATAAAGAACTCGGCGGTGCTATCGCAGATATCGAACAGCAGCGCGGTAAACCTGCGGGGAGCCTGCTCGCTTACCTGAAAGAACAGGGCGTCAATCCCGAAACGTTCACGGACCAGATTGAGTCGCAGATCGCGTGGAACAAACTGATCAGCCGCCGCGTGGGTGGCCGGGTCGCGGTTAGTTCCGAAGAGATCGCGCGGGAACTGGAACAGCGCAAGCGGCAAAAGTCTGCACGCGAGGAAGCGCTCATCACCGGATTTGTCCTACCGGTGGGCAAACCGGAAGACGAGCAGAAAGTCCGCGCTCTTGCCGATAAGCTGGAAACCGAAATCGCAGGCGGTGCGAGTTTCGATGCGGTGGCGTCACAACTGACCTCGGCGCGGGGGCAACTCAGCAATGCATGGGTCGATCTCGCCTCGCTCGACCCCCTTATCGCCAAGGCTATCCGTGCGCAAACAGGGCCGGGGGTGCTCGCGCCTGTGCGTACTGCGGCCGGGTATCACCTCATCCGTCTTTCGGATAAGCGCGAGGTGCGCAATCTTGAAGATGCGGAAGTGCTGTTCAAGGTGTTGAAACTTTCGCTCGACTCCTCTTCTACCAAGGAAGATGTCGATCTGTTGATGAGTATCGCACGTGACGTCGCCAAGAATCCGGGCAAGTGCCAACAGCGTAACATCGCCGGTATCAGCAGTTTCGAGGGCCTAAACATCGACATTGATTACACCCGTACGTCGCTGTCCAAACTCTCTCCCGAAATCCTGCCGCTGGTAAAGGACTTGCGACTAGAACAGGTCTCCGAACCATTCGCGACGCCGAAGGGCTTGAACCTGATGATGCTATGCGAGAAGGTCGTCACCCAGTCCGCCGTTCAGGACAAGGAAAAAATCCGCGACGACGTGCTGCGCCAGAAGGTCGAACTGGAAGCGATGCGTTATTTACGTGATCTGCGCCGCGAAGCCTTCGTCGAAGTGAAGCTGTAATCCCATGCCTATGCACGCAGCGGAACTTTCGGCGCGTGGCCTGATCGAGCAGAGCGGCCTCCTTGCCAAGAAGTCACTGGGGCAGCATTTCCTGCATGATGAGAATGTCCTGCGCAACATCGTCGGCGCGGCGGGGGATCTTTCCGATGCGCACCTCATCGAGATCGGCCCCGGGCCGGGGACGATGACGCGGCTGCTTGCAGACGCCCAACCCAAACGGTTCCACGCCATCGACATCGATAGTCGCGCCATCGCGCATTTACGCAAATTCACCTCCGCGCATCCCCAATTGGATATCATCGAGATGGATGCGCTGAAGCTGGACATCACCACCCTCACCCCTGCGCCGCGCATCATCGTATCCAACTTGCCTTACAATGTCGGCACGCTACTCTTGGCGGGGTGGCTGGAGACGATTGCTCAGCATGGGCAGGGTAGTATCCGGCGCATGGTGCTCATGTTCCAGAAAGAGGTGGCAGAGCGTGTCGTCGCGGAGCCGGGAAGCAAGGCTTATGGACGCATCTCAGTGCTTGCCCAATGGCTGTGCAGGGTGGATAAATTGTTCGATGTCACGCCGCAATGTTTCTTCCCCGCACCATCGGTGATGTCCTCCGTCATCCGTCTGGAACCGCTTCCTGAACGGCGGGGCGATGTGCCGTTGGACGTGCTGGAGAAGGTGTTGCAAACCGCATTTGGGCAGCGTCGGAAAATGCTGCGGGGTTCGCTCAAAGGATTGCGGCTGGATGCAGAAGCATGGCTGGAGGGGGCGGGTATCGACCCCACGCGGCGGGCGGAGACGCTGACGGTGGAAGAGTTCTGCAGTCTCGCGAAAAGTCTTTAAGACTGCGATCGCTCGTTCATCAGGAAATCAACGAATGCAGGAAGGTCTTTCTGCCGTTCACGTTTCTGGCGTTCGGCGTGGAGGATGTGTTTGATCTCCTGCAAGGATGACTCGATATCGTAATTGACGACGACGTAATCATACTCATCCCAATGCATGATCTCGCCCGCAGCGCGTTCCATACGGAACTTCACCACGTCTTCGCTATCCTGTGCGCGAGACTGTAACCGACGCTCCAGTTCCAGCATGGAGGGGGGGAGGATGAAGACGCTGACGATGTCCTTGTTCAGGTTACTCGCCTTCAGTTGATGCGTCCCCTGCCAGTCGATATCGAACAGCACGTCATGTCCGGACTCGATCTGGCCGAGGACGAAATCCTTCGGCGTACCGTAGTAATTGCTGAACACGGTAGCATGTTCCAGCAACTCACCCTGGTGCACTTTCTGCTCGAACGCCTCACGGGTGACGAAGAAATAATCGACCCCTTCCCGTTCACCGGGACGCATAGCACGGGTGGTGACAGAGACGGACATGGCGATGTCCTTCTCGTCCGCCAGCAGACGTCGTGAGAGCGTGGTCTTCCCCGCGCCGGAAGGCGAGGAGAGGATGAACATGAACCCGCGCCGGGTGAAGGTGAATGAATGCATTGCTGACATCTAAAACCACTATCATCCGTGGTTTGGTTTAACAATCTATAAATAGGAGACGATAATTCGTTATTCTGCGGCAATCTTTTCGAGGCTCTCGGTCATTTCCTTCTCGCTGGTTCCGGCGGCGAAATGCTTGATATACTGGCCTTCGCGGTTCATCACATAGACGAAACCGGAATGGGCGACGTTATAGTCCTCCACCCCTTCTTTACGCTCCAGCGCATGGTATACCTTGAAACCGTCCGCCACGGCATTCACCTCTGCTTCCGTACCCGTCAGGCCGACGAAGCGCTTGTCGAAATTGTCGAGGTAGAGCTTAATGACTTCCGGCGTATCCCGATCGGGATCGACGCTGATGAAGATGGGGGCGAATTCGTTGGCCTCTTCCCCCAGTGCGTTCAGCACGTTAGTAAGGGCTAGCAGCGTGGTGGGGCAAATGTCCGGACAGTTGGTGAAGCCGAAGAAGACCAGCATGTATTTGCCGCGGAATTCGTCGCTAGACACCTGTTCGCCGAACTGGTTGGTGAGGGTGAAATGGCTGCCGATCTGCTGCGCCTGATCGGTCACCAGGGTCGCATCCTCATTTTCAGACATCCCCATCCGCCAGCCCAGATAGGCCGCAAGGATGACGAGGGAAATCAGTATTCGGATGCCGATTTTACGCATATTCATGATGATTGGGTGTATCAGCGAACCCCCAGCCCACGCAAGCGATATTTTTACTTTTTAAAAACAAGAGGTTGTAATTTTCTCTGAAACGCTTTCCCACCTGAGGCAGAACGCTAAAAAACCAGATAAAATTAACCCTTTAGCAGGATTTAGTTAACAAATCATTGACAAAAAAAAGATATTATCGTATAGTTAGAATACAAATAAGTGTGGGTTCGAGCGTCACGTATGATGCCTTTCATTTCTACCTCTTCCGTTATATCGCCCGTCGCGGCGCAGACATCGTCTGTGGTCGGTTCACCGATCGAGAGTGTGCGCGTACCCGCCGCTGCGGTGACCTCCACGCTCAACGCCGGAGCATTACACTATAATTCCAGCGGGAACGCGCCACTGCGCATGACGCCCGCGCAGGTCATGGCGGCGGCCACCGGCCCGCAACCAGGATTCGTGATGATGACGGATACGGCGGCGTTGCCGTCGGCCCAATTCTCCAGCCCGTTCATGGCGCAATTACTGGCGCAGGCGGCGAGCGTCGGTGAGGCGGAATCGCTCGCGGCTATCTATGCTAATGACAATCTCCCGACCGTCGACCCCAAACTGATGGAACTGTTCTCGATGGTGAAATATCTGCCGAGCAATGCGGCACTGCCCGCGCCTAAACCATCTAACCCGCTGGCGCTCACCACGCCTGCCCCGGCGCAAGCATCTCCACAGCAAAACGCGCCGCAGCCCGTGCAGCAAAGCATGGCCGTTCAGCCTGCCGTGCAACTACAACAGATGGCAGCCGCTACCCCGCAGCGTATCATCAACACCATCCAGAATACCGGGGGAACCCTGCAGCCGAAACCTGTCGCGTCCACCGTTTCCGATTCCACTCCGGCCCCGGCGTCACCACGCCGGGGAGCCACTTCCCTCGTCCGTCAAACGGGCGTCGATGCCTATGCCGCCAGTTTCATGCGCAACTTCGTGCATCTGGGCGAACACATCAACGATAACGACGCCAGCAAGATAGCAGCGGCGTAATTTTTTCTATTTTATTTTTCCTTTGTCATACCAGCGTAGGCTGGTATCCAGCAGCACCGCATCTACGGTGCAAGCAACCCTTCTGGTTGCGCTCACGGCGCTCTTGACTGGATGCCAGCCTACGCTGGCATGACGTGATTAGCTGAATGAAATAGGTGCGCCACTGACGATGGTTTCCATCGGTGTGCGGCGGAGAGCTTCTTTGGCGGTAAGTATGTAACGTGTCATCGCAGTAACGGAGCCTTCTGTAGGTTCGGAAGTTCCATACAGGTTACGGCGCAATGCCTCTTGCCAGAGGGTGGCATCCTCTTTAGCTTCTTCATAGGCTTTCATGCGGCCATAAAACGCATTCGCCATCTTTTTTACGCGGCGGCCCACGCCGGTATCGCCGACGCCGAGCTCGCGGATGGAGCGATCCATGTCTTCCAAGAATATCTCGATCAGGCCTTGCTGCTGGGTGTAGGTATCCCCCGGCTCCTGTTTCAGGCGGGTGAGGACGAGGTTCAGATGCAATAAAATCAGCTCGAACCGGCCATCGAGCGTATCGGGCACACCATGTTCGGCGTAGAACACCGGCTGGCGGGCCTGTTCCACGATCCGCTCATAAGCGGAATGGAGAGCGAGGCGCTCGGGGGCAGGGCGGAATAATCGTGTGAGGTGTGCCAACATTTGCAATCTCTTTACGGAGGCGTTATAGGATGTTCATGAGGAAATTGCATCCGTTATTTCTCGTGAGCCTGATGATGCTCACCGCCTGCGTTCCCCCACGCGTGGACAATCGCGGCCATGTCGGTATTGAACGCAAGCTGACGCAGATCACGCCGGGAACCTCCACCGAGCAGGATGTGATGAACGTGCTGGGCTCGCCTTCGACGCGTTCTTCCTTCGGAGAAGCGGCATGGTATTATGTCAGCGCTAAGAAGGAAAGCGTCGCATTCTTCAAGCCGGAAATCTCTGACCAGAAGGTCACGCAGATCAAGTTCAATGAGTCCGGCATCGTCACAGCCGTCGATCATTATTCGCTGAAAGACCGTAAAGACATCCAGATCGCGCAGGAAATCACTCCGACGGAAGGGCAGACGCTGGGGCTATGGGAGCAGATACTCGGTAATTTCGGGCGGTTCAACAATACGCAAGGCTATACCGGACCGCGCAGCTCAACGAACAGAGCGCCGGGCCGCCAATAGGTTTCTACCCGATAGTATGCGACCAGCCTTTGCGGATAAACTGCATCGGCGCACCAGCGGCATCCAGAATCCGCACACCCCCACCGCCTTCCTGCATGACGCCAAGACGGGTGATGGGTATCTGCGTAGCGTGCGATACCTGATTCAGCGCCGCTTCATGCGCGACAGGGGCGGTGAAGAGAATCTCATAATCATCCCCGCCCGTCAGCAACATCTCCATCGCGCCGCCGTCTTTCAGCCATGCGGTCGCGGCGGGGGAAAGCGGAATATGCTGCATGGCAATATCGCAGCTAAGCGCACTTGCCGCGCATAGTTTCGCGGCATCCTGCACCAAACCGTCCGATATATCCATCGCCGATGTCGCATAGGTTCGGAGCGCCTCTGCCAACGCGGTGCGCGGTTCGGGCAAAAAATAACGTTGGGTGAGAAATACTTTCTGCGGGGAAGATAAGTGTGAAGAGGCTCCGTTCAGAACGGACAGCCCTAAAGCGCTGTCCCCTATCGTCCCGGTGACATAGACCCCCTCCCCTGCCCGCGCGCCGGAACGCAAGCGCATGGCTCCTTTAGGGACGAGGCCAAGTGCGGTGATGCTGATGGTGAGCTGGGTAGTGCTGCGCGTAGTATCGCCCCCGGCAAGGAAAATGCCGAAGCGCGACTGGTCATGACGCAGGCCCTCGACAAAACGAGCCAACCAATTCTCCCCATGCCGTGGCGGGATGCCCAGCGTCAGGAAATAGGCATAGGGACTCGCACCCTTTGCCGCGATGTCAGAGAGATTTACGCGCAGGGATTTCTGCGCGATATGCGCGGGCGATTCGTTCCCGAAAAAATGGATGCCTTCTTGTAATGCATCGCTGGTGATGACCAACTCATACCCGGAGGGAACCGCGATCCGCGCCGCGTCATCCAATAGATTCAACGCTTCAGGCCGCCCCTCCGTCAACGGACGGAAATAGCGGGCGATGGCGGCGAACTCATCCATGTCTGGCGGGCATAGTAGGGCGAAGGCCCCTGATGGCTTCTTGCAGGACGCCGTTCAGGAGAGCGGTCTCCTGCTCGTCGCCGAAATCACCGGCCAGGTTCACATATTCACTGAGGATGACGTTGGTCGCCAGTTTGGGGTGGTAGATCAGTTCATATCCGGCAGCGAGTAGCATGGCGCGATAGAGGACGGGGAGATAGCCTTCCGCCCAATAGGTGGGAATAATCCGTTTCAGTTGGGCGGCAATTTCGGCTTCCTGTGTGATCGCGCCATTCAGGATGCCCTGCAGCAATTTCGTATCGGGTTTGATGGCGAGAATCTCGTTATCATCCTCCTGATTATCATCCGGCTCTACTTTTTCAGAAGCCAATAATTCCTCCACCGTGATCTCACGGTTGCGCAACATGTACTGATAAAGATATTGTACCGCGCGGAGGCGGGCAGCGCTTTTGCGCTGGAGGGAGGGATTGACGTTCATTGGGTGATTCCGAATTTCTGTTGCAAGCTGATCATGGCGAGGCAGGCTTCCACCGCATCCGCCCCTTTGTCTTTTCTGTCCGGCAATGCACGTTCCAATGCTTGTGAACGGGTCTCGACAGTGAGGATGCCGTTGCCGATGGCAACGTGATGGTTGAGCGCCAGTTTTTGTAATCCCTTCGCGCTTTCATTGCAGACGATGTCGTAATGCGACGTTTCACCGCGGATAACGCAGCCGAGCGCGACGAAGCCGCTATAGTGCTGGGAGGCAATCGCCATACCGATGCTGGCGGGGATTTCGAGTGCGCCGGGGACTTCGATCACTTCGTACGGGTGGCTCGCTTTGTTCAATGCTGCGGTCGCGCCGCTGAGGAGCGCATCGGCGATGTCACGATAAAAACTGGCGACGACGATGAGGATGGGCTTGGTCATGCACGCTCCAGCGGCGGGATGGTTTCATAGCCCACGACATTCAGCCCGTACCCGTCAAGGCCGATGATCTGCCGTTTGCTGTTGCTGAGTAATAGCATGTCGCGTATGCCCAAATCGAGCAGAATCTGTGCGCCGATACCGTAATCGCGCAAGTTGGAGCCGGGTGCGCCGGTCGGGTGCGCTTCGCGCTTCAGCCGTTCGGAAATAACTTCCGGGGTATTATTGCGTAGGATGACGATGACGCCCCTGCCCTTTTCGCCGACCAGTTTCATCGCCGAATGGAGTTCGCCGGACTTCGGATGGTTGCTTTCGCCGAGCACGTCATGCAGCACATCGAGCGCATGCATACGCACGAGCACGGGTTCGTTGCCGGAGATGTCGCCCTTCACGAGAACAACATGCTCCGCACCGGGGACAAAGGTGGAATAGAGTTTCAGCGAAAACTCGCCGCCATAGCGGCTGACAAACGGTGTTTCGGCAACCTTGCTCACCAGCTTTTCCGAGCGGCGGCGATAGGCGATAAGGTCGGCGATGCTGCCGACGTTGAGGCCATGCGCCTTGGCAAAGACGAGGAGATCGGGCAGACGTGCCATCGATCCGTCATCGTTCATCACCTCGCAGATGACACCGGCGGGTGTCAGGCCAGCCATGCGTGCGATATCCACGGCAGCTTCGGTATGACCAGCGCGCACAAGCACGCCGCCGTCTTTCGCGACTAGTGGAAAGACATGGCCGGGTGAGACGATATCGGTGGCATTGCTCCCCGCATCAATTGCGACGGCGATAGTGCGTGCGCGGTCAGCGGCGGAGATGCCGGTGGAAATCCCTTCGCGGGCTTCGATGGATACGGTAAAGGCGGTTTCGTGACGGGACTGGTTATGACGCGCCATCAGCGGCAGGCGCAATGTCTCTACGCGTTCACGGGTGAGCGCAAGGCAGATGAGACCACGCCCATATTTGGCCATGAAGTTGATGGCATCGGCATCGGCTTTCTCGGCGGGGATAATGAGGTCGCCTTCATTCTCGCGGTCTTCGTCATCGACGAGGATGAACATCCGCCCCGCAGCCGCGTCAGCCAGTATCGCTTCGACGGAAGCAAGGCCCGACGGGTTATCTTTTGCCGCTAATTTCATATATCCTCTGGAGATAGCGCGCCATCATGTCTACTTCAAGGTTCAACTTGTCTCCCACCCTGGTATTTCCCCATGTGGTGACGGAAAGCGTATGCGGAATCAGGGTCAGGCCAAAGCTGGTATCGTCCACATCGGTCACGGTGAGGGATGTGCCGTTCAGTACAACAGAGCCTTTCGGGGCGATGAACGCAGCGAATTCTGCCGGGTAGGCGATGCGGAAATGGGAAGATTCGGCTTCGTCGGTGCGCGATACTACCGTCACCACCCCGTCGACATGGCCGCTGACGAGATGGCCCCCGAGCTCGTCGCCTAATTTCAGGGCACGTTCAAGGTTGATTTTTGTGCCTGTTTTCCAGTTGCTTGCGGTGGTAACGGATAAGGTGGTAGAGGAAAGCTCCACCGCGTACCAATCCTTGCCGGTTTCGACGACGGTCAAGCAGATACCGTCATGCGCGATGGATGCGCCGAGGGCGACGCCCGCCGTGTCATAGGCAGTCGAAACCTCCACGCGCACGGTTTCGGAGCCGGAAATGGCGCGGATGAGGCCGATATCGGTGATAATCCCGGTAAACATGGGGCTGTTATAGCCTAATTCTGGAAAATCACCAGCCTATCGCAGCCAAATTCACGGGTTTCTTGCCTTTTCCAGCCGGAAATCCATGGTTCGGGGGCAAATAAGGCCTCGCCGCGCTCTTTTAGGGCTAGAGGTGCGTGGAACCAATAGAGGGTGTCTGCCATGCCGGATTGCAGGAAGGCGTGGAGTAAAGTCGGCCCCGCTTCCACCAATAGTGAGTTGATGCCTTCGCTGGCAAGGGTGGTCATCAATTCGGGCAGGAATGTTTCTTGAGATAGAGTGATTAGCCGAACATTGCGGGATTCATATGCCGATGGTGTGGCGGGATTATTGTACAGGGATTCTGCTGTCGTCACCAGCCATGAAGGCACAGCGCTGGTATCATAGATGAGGGATTCGGGTGGGGTACGCAATTGGCGGTCAAGGATGATGCGTATAGGGGAGGTATGTTCGAGGCCGGGCAGGCGGCAGGTGAGTGCGGGATTGTCGGCTAACACGGTACCACTGCCGGTGAGGATGGCTTCGTGTTTGCTGCGGAGGACGTGGCCCATCTTGCGCGAGAGATCATTCGTCAACCATCGTGGATTAGTGTGCTGTGCGGCCATGAACCCGTCGGCCGATGTAGCCGTTTTGAGGGTGATGATGGGACGGCCGTGCGTTATGCGGGAGAGAAATCCGGCGTGGAGTTTTTGGGCTTCGAGTTCCAATATTCCAGTGACGACTTCGATGCCCGCAGCTTGCAGCAGGGCGATGCCTTTGCCGTTTGTTTCGGGGTTGGGATCAGTGGCAGCGATGACGACGCGGGTGATGCCTGCGGTGATAAGCGCTTCGGCGCATGGCGGTGTTTTACCGCTATGGGCACATGGCTCTAGCGTGACATAAGCCGTCGCGCCACGCGCTTGTTCTCCCGCGAGTCGCAAGGCTTCGGTTTCGGCGTGCGGTCTGCCGCCTGAAGCGGTGCATGCGGCGGCGATGAGTTTTTCTTGTTTAACCAATACACAGCCGACAGCGGGATTCGGCGACGTCAGACCGCGCGCGCGTTCTGCGGTGCGCAGTGCATGCGCCATCCATTGTGCATCTTCAGGTTTTATACTCACCACTACCAACTTTTCTCTGGTGTCATTCCTGCGAAGGCAGGAATCCAGTTGGTCTTGCGTGCTGGATGCCAGCTTTCGCTGGCATGACAATGATAGGATACAAAGAAATTATTTCGTCTGGATGTTCTCGACAAATGCGCCAAAATCTTTAGCTTCGCGGAAGTTCCTGTAGACGGAGGCGTAGCGGATATAGGCAACGGTATCCAGTTCCTTGAGCGCCTTCATTACCAGTTCGCCAATCTCCGAAGCATGTATCTCTGCTTCTCCGGAGGTCTCCAGTGACTTCACGATATTGTTAATCGTCTGCTCAACCTTGTCTGGTTCAACCGGACGTTTGCGCAGTGCAATATCGATAGAACGGGCGATCTTGTCGCGATCGAAGACACGACGCTCGCCGCTTTTCTTGATGACGGTAAGTTCCCGCAGTTGCACGCGCTCGAACGTGGTGAAACGCGAATCGCAGGAGGGACAGAAACGGCGGCGGCGGATCGTGGCCCCATCATCGCTGGGGCGGGAATCCTTTACTTGCGTATCTTCATTCCCACAAAACGGACATTTCATCAGGCGCTCCTCTATTCCATTACATCAGGTCGGGGTAAATCGGGAAGCGGGCACATAATGCTTCCACGGCTTTCTTGGTTTTGGCTTCCACCAGTGCGTTGTTTTCGGGGTTCTGGGCGAGGCCGTCCATCACGTCGCCGATGAAATTACCGACGGCGACAAATTCTTCTTCACGGAAGCCGCGTGTGGTCGCCGCAGGAGAGCCGAGGCGGACGCCGGAGGTGACCATCGGCGGTTGCGGATCGTAAGGAATTGCGTTCTTGTTGCAGGTGAGGCCTGCGCGTTCAAGACTTTCCTCAGCGGCTTTGCCCGTCAGGTTTTTGGGGCGAAGATCGACGAGGACGATATGGTTGTCCGTTCCGCCGGTGACGATGTCGAGGCCGCGTTCTTTCAGTGTTTTCGCGAGCGCGCGCGCGTTCTTCACGACTTGCTCGGCGTATACTTTGAACGAAGGGTCAAGCGCTTCGCCGTAAGCTACCGCTTTCGCGGCAATCACATGCATTAGCGGGCCACCCTGGATGCCCGGGAAGATGGCGGAGTTGACAGCTTGCTCCAGCGTCACGTCCTTTCCCGAAGGTGTCTTGCGGACGACTTTGTCGGGATAGTTGGAGAGGATCATCCCGCCGCGTGGGCCGCGCAGCGTTTTGTGGGTGGTGGTGGTGACGACGTGCGCGTGTTCCAACGGGCTGGGGTATGCACCGGCAGCGACGAGCCCCGCGATGTGGGCCATATCGACGAGGAAATACGCACCGACACTGTCAGCGATCTTGCGGAAACGTTCCCAGTCGATGACGCGGGGGTAAGCGGAGAACCCGGCGATGATCATCTTCGGTTTATGTTCTTCAGCAAGGCGCTCTACTTCATCGAAATCGATCAGACCGTCTTCTTTACGCACACCATACTGGATCGCGTTGAACCATTTTCCGGACTGGTTTGGGGCAGCGCCGTGCGTCAGGTGACCACCGGCAGCGAGGGATTGGCCGAGGATGGTATCACCCGGGGAAAGCAATGCGTTGAACACGCCCTGATTCGCTTGCGAGCCGGAATTGGGCTGCACATTGGCATAGCGGCAGGAAAAGAGTTTCTTCGCGCGCTCGATGGCGAGGGTCTCGGCCACATCGACATGTTCACAGCCGCCGTAATAGCGTTTGCCGGGATAGCCTTCGGCGTATTTGTTGGTCATGACCGAGCCTTGCGCCTGCATCACGGCGCGGCTGACGATATTCTCGGAGGCGATCAGTTCGATCTGCGTTTGCTGACGGTGCAGCTCATGCGCGATAGAGTTGAAGATATCCGCATCCATCTGTTTCAGTTCTTGCGTGAAGAACCCTTGCCGGGTGAGCGCGGTGTCGGATTCAGGTTTTTTGTGGGCGGATGCTGTCATGATGTTTCTCTCTTTCACTGTCTCTTTTTATATTGGGAGAAGCAATCACACTCCCCTCCAGATTCCATATCTAGACGCCTTAAAGGAGTAACAATATGAAATTGCTGCGTTTATGGCACAGTTTTTTGGAGGGTTCCAGCTAAATCTGGTGTTTTCCCAGCTTTTCAACCCGGTTTTGGTGCCTTCCGCCCTCGAATTCCGTGGTCAAGAAGGCCTTGAGACAAGAGATGGCGGTTTCCTCGGACACCAGCCGGGAGCCTAGGGCGAGGATGTTGGCGTCATTGTGCTGGCGAGACAGCATCGCCGATTCCGCGCTCCAACACAGCGCGGCTCGTGCGCCGGGGAAACGGTTGGCGGCGATGGAGATGCCGATGCCGCTGCCGCAGACGATGATAGCGCGTTCGGCCTCGCCGCTATCCACGACACTTCCAGCTTTGAAGCCGAAATCGGGGTAATCAACGGAGGTTTCGGAATCCGCGCCTAAGTCTCTTACTATCCACTCGGGGAACTGGTCTGCCACCACTTGTTTCAGGCGTTCTTTCAGTGTGAAGCCTGCGTGGTCAGATGCAAAAGCGAGTGTGTGCGTCATGAAGTTCCCGTCCCTTAATGTCCCGTCATTATATCACTCATTCTATATAAGCAAGCCCGCGCCATTTTCCCATTGGGGGAATCTTAATGTTTCTGGAGTAAGTTCGGGAAGTTTATGGAACTCTTTTTATGGTGCATGGTCGGCCTCGTAGGTCTGTGCTTCGGCAGCATGGTGACGTTGGTGTCGTATCGCCTGCCGCGTGACCTGCCTATCGGGGCGACCCGTTCCAAGTGCCCATCGTGCCGGACGCCGCTCACACCGCGCGACCTTATCCCGTTCTTTTCATGGATGTTCAGCAAAGGGAAGTGCCGCCACTGCGCATCGAAAGTCAGTTTCCGCTATCCACTGACGGAGCTGGTCACTGCAACCCTTTTTCTCCTTATCTATGCAAAGTACGGAATCAGTCTTGAATCACTGGTGCTAATGCTAACCGCATCGGTCATCATGATCCTGATCGTTACCGACCTTGAGCATTATATTATTCCCGATGAATTACAGTGGGTGTTATTAACGCTGGGTGCGGTCTATCACCTGTTCGTCACACACTCCTCTCTTCTATTGCCATTAGGCGGACTTTTAGTAGGGCTTGCCATCGGCTGGGGATTGCAGAAGGGATATTGGCTGCTGAAGAAGCGTGACGGTCTGGGTACGGGGGATGTGAAATTCTTCGCCGTTGCCGGCATCTGGCTTGGTTTCAAGATGCTCGTGCCGTTCTTTTTCTATGCCGGATTGATGGGGGTCGCCAGTGCGTTGGTGTGGAGAGTGCTGGGGAAGGGGAAGGTTTTTCCGTTCGGCCCCGCTATCGCCATCACGCTTCTGATGCTCATCGTCTACCCGGAAACAGCCGCAGTATTTTGGCGATTACTTTCCATGCCCGCGCACTAAACGCGTGCAGTTTTCGTTTGAAGTAGTATGGGGTTCTGTGTAATAGATATGGTGGTAATTCTGTTACAACCAACAACTTATTGGGTTTGATGACGTTCCCGCGCCTTGCCAAAGCATGTTTCAGCCTCTCCATGATCGCTTTCGTGGCAGGCGGTATTACGGCATGTACCGATGGCGGCTGGCTCGACCCTAAAGAGAATGATTTTATCGACCGCGATCTGAAATTATCGCGCGACGATTATGAGAATATCGACAACCCCACCGCCATCCACCCGGAACGCGACCCCTCGCCGGTGACCTCCCTCGCCCCAAAAATTCCTGACATTGCACCGATTCTCTCCGCGCCTCGTCCCCCGAAAATCGGACAGACCCAGCTGGTGTCTATTACCGTGACGGATGATGTGCCACTAAAGGACGTGCTGCTGGAACTCGCCCGTCTCGCCGATGTGGATATCGAAGTCGATTCCGGGATTGAAGGCGGCATCACCTTCCGGGCGAAGGACAAGCCGTTCAACGAAGTCATCGCCCGCATCGCCGATCTCGCCGGGTTACGCTATAGTTTGAAGAACGGCGTGCTCCGCGTCGAACGCGACATTCCGTATGTACGCAACTACCCGCTCGACTTCCTCAACCTTGTCCGCAGCAGCGAAAGCAATGTCAATGTCGCCACCGATATTCTTGCCGCCGCGAACTCCGCGGGTAGCGGCGGGGGCGGCGGTGAAGGCGGCGGCGGT
>JBGTBD010000027.1:0-121749 GCA_041749475.1 Rickettsiales bacterium | reverse complement strand
GCTTGCCTATGGCACGGCAGCGCCGGAACTTATCATCGGCGTTACGTCAGGCGTGCGGGGCTATCCTGACATCGCGCTGGGCAACATCATTGGCGGGACGACGCTGAATTTGTTGTTGGCGGTGGGACTGGCCAGTCTCATCTCCCCGATAGCGTCTGCCGCATCGTTTAAAAAACCCATTTTCATCCTGCTGTTAAGCGTCGCACTCTTCTGTGTGAGTTTACAGGACGGGTGGTTGATGCGGTGGGAGGCGATGATTCTGCTGGCGATTATCCTTGCCGCGACCATCCATGCCGTGCGTACCGGGAAGCAGGCGCTTGAATCCGAAGTATCACCGGAAAAAACGCAATGGGTGCAGCATACTCCTCTGTGGATGGCCGCCCTGATGCTGGCAGGGGGGGTGGCGCTGTTGCCTTATGGCGTGAGCATTCTTCTGGACGGTGCGGTGGCGCTGGCCGGGACGTGGCATGTGCCGCAAAGCGTGATCGCCCTTACCGTCATCGCATTCGGCTCGGCATTGCCGGAGCTCATCACCGCCGTCATGGCGGCACGGCAGGGGCAATCGGGATTGGCGCTGGGAACACTTATCGGCAGCAGCCTTTTCAATGTGACGGCTATCGGCGGGTGGGCGGCGGTTATCACCCCGCTTCAAGTTGCGCCCGTACTCGCGCAGGTCGATGCGTTGGTGATGCTGGGTGCTGCCCTCATGGTCGGCATCTCCATTGTGGCTTTTTCCGCCGTTCCCCGTATGGTAGGGGCATTGATGCTGGCCGGGTATCTGTGCTATATGCTCTGGCGCAACCAATTATTTTAGGAAGACTCATGGCTTACACGCTGCATTTTATCTCGAAGACGCCGTCCATCCGGTTCATGAAATTCCGCATGGTTTTCTTCTTCTTCTCCATCGCGATGATGATCGGCTCGGTTGTATTGTTTGAGACCAAGGGGCTGAACCTCGGTATCGACTTCACGGGCGGCATCGTCGTTGAAGCGCGGAACGAGCAGCCGTTCGATCTGGGGGCGATGCGCGGCACACTGGCGGGTACTATCCCCGGTGAGATAACATTGCAGAATATCGGCGGGCCGAACGACGTGATGATCCGCGTCCAGACCAAAGAGAATGATAGCCAGGCAGACATCGTCATCAAGATCAAGCAAGTGCTGACTGAAGCCTATCCCAATATTGAATACCGCAAGATCGACTATGTCGGGCCGACGGTGGGACGTGAGTTGGTACAGACCGGGATTATCGCCGTCCTCGCTTCGCTGGGGGCGATTCTTCTGTATGTCTGGTTCCGGTTCGAGTGGCAATACGGGGTAGGGGCTGTCCTTGCGCTGTTCCACGACGCGACGATGATGATCACCTTCTATATGGTGACGGGGTATGAGTTCAGCCTTTCCTCCGTGGCGGCGGTGCTAACTATCGTGGGGTATTCCATTAACGACTCAGTGGTGATCTTTGACCGTATCCGCGAGACGCTCAGGAAATATAAACAGAAACCGGTGGATGAAGTGATCGACATCAGCGTGAACGAGACGCTGTCGCGCACTATCCTGACGGCGGGAACAACGGCGTTGGCCGCGCTCTCGCTGGTCATCTTCGGGGGCGACACGATCCACGGTTTCTCGGCGGCGCTGTTGTTCGGAGTCATTTTTGGAACCTATTCATCCATCTATATTTCTGCGCCTGTACTCCTTTATTTCAACCTACGCAGCACCGCTACGGAGCAGCCCGTAAAGGCATAAAATATTTATGCGCCTAATCCGTGATATAGAGTCCATGCCGCTCTCGGCGCGTGGGGCGGCGATTGCCATCGGGAATTTCGACGGATTGCATCAAGGGCATCGTGCAGTCATCGCGCGGATGCTGGAAGCGGCGCGCGAAAAAGGTGCGACACCGTCCGTGCTCACCTTCGAGCCGCACCCGCGCATGTTCTTCCGCAAATCCACCGCACCTCTACGGGTTGAGCCGTTCCATATCAAGATCAAGCGCATGGAGCAGATGGGGGTGGAGCAGGTCTTCGTACTGCGCTTCACCAAATCTTTTTCTGAATTATCGGCGGAAGCCTTCGCGGAGGGGATATTGCACCACAAGTTACAGGCATCCCATATTACCACGGGAGAGAATTTTATTTTCGGGCATGGGCGGAAGGGTGATACAGCCTATCTGGAGACGCTCGCGGAGCGCGGGTTGTTCGGGTTTGCAGCCGTGCCGCCGTTGATGCTGGATGGAGAACCGTGTTCCTCCAGCCGGATACGCGATGCGTTGTCGCAAGGGGATATCCCTCTCGCCAACCGACTGTTGGGGCGGGAGTATGAGGTATTCGGGCGTATCCAGCGCGGGGATGGGCGAGGTAGAACGATAGGTTTTCCGACAATGAATATCCGCCTGCAACATTTGTTTCCGCCGAAATCCGGGGTCTATGGAGTTGAAGTTGCAGTGGAATCGAGCCTGACCGACTCGGCAACCACGTGGTTGCCGGGGGTTGCTAATTGGGGGACGCGCCCTACATTCGATGGCACGGGCCATGTGTTTGAAATCCATTTGCTGCAAGGGGATGCATTCGATTATGGTGAGCGTATCCGGGTGCGGCTTAAGGGCTTCATCCGCGAGGAACAGAAATTCTCCGGGGTCGAGGCGCTGACACGTCAGATCGACCTCGATGTCGCCACGGCGAGAAAGATGCTGCATTGCTGATGAAACCCTCTTCGCTCTTTTTACGCGGTATCGCGCTTTCAGTGGCGATCGTCGTCATCGACCAGCTGGTGAAGCATTGGTGCGTCGGCTTGGTGCTGGATGCGGGTGGGCCCATCGAGATCACGCCGTTTTTCAACCTCGTGCTGGTGTGGAACAAGGGCATCAGCTTCGGGATGCTGGCGGGGCATGACGCATGGCTGGCGCTGGTCATCTTCACCGGGCTGATGACGATGGGTCTACTGGTGTGGATGTGGCGCAATGCAGACAGGTGGATTGGCTATGCGCTAGCGTTGGCCATCGGCGGGGCTATAGGTAACCTGATCGATCGATTTCTCCACGGCGCGGTCGCCGATTTTTTGGATTTTCATCTTTACGGAACGCATTGGCCAGCGTTTAATATCGCCGATTCGGCGATCGTGACGGGGGTATGCATCATCGCGCTGCATTCCTTCCTCAAGCCTTCTCATTCCAGAAAGGAATCCCATGCCCATGAATAGATTTACGAAATCCCTTTTCCTCCTGCTTGGATTATCTGTCGCGGCCTGTTCGGGCAGTGACGTCAAGCAGACGCTGGGGATGGATAACAGTGCGCCGGACGAATTCACTGTCGTCTCCCGACCGCCGCTCAGCGTGCCGAAGGAATTCTACCTCGTGCCGCCGGAGCCGGGTGCAGGCACGTTCTCTAAAGATCATGCGGACGATCAGGCGCGGGCCGCGTTGACGGGGCAACCCATCACCTCGCTTGATAGTTCCACTGCGGGCTTAGCGGATACGGCGGCTCCGGTGGTGGAGACATCTTCATTACCGACCCCTGCGGAAAGCTCCATCCTGCAGAAAGCGGGGGCGGCGTCGGCTGACCCGGCCATCAAGCAGAAGCTCTATGAGGATTATAAGGGGCAGGAAGCGACTAACCCCGGTTTCCTCGGTACACTGCGCGGCGATACCAACGCCGACCCGGTGGTGAACGCCCCCGGTGAAGCGGAGCGCATCAAAGGCAACAAGGCCGCGAACAAACCGCTCAACGAAGGCGAAGTGCCGATTGATGACCCGAAGAAACAAAGCGTGATCGACCGTATCTTTTAGCGTATTTCAGCAAAAAGACGTGGCCAAGGGGGTAAACTCCGGCTAAAACGTCTTAAACACCCTTATTCTTCAAGGGTTCAACATGTCATGGTGGGAAATGTCTCTGGCACACGCGCAGCATATCGATACTCCGGCAGTCGCCTATCACCAGCAGATGGAACAGGCATGGCCGAAAGACGCCGTGCCGGATGCGCTGAAGCGTAAGCTGGCCGAAGTGGCAAATCGCATCGCGGCGACGCCGCTTTCCTGTTTCCGGTATCTGGATGATGCCGCGTATCTCACTTCGCTCGAGGCGCTTGTGGAGCGCATCCCGAAACAATGCCGGGATCTGGTGTTGATCGGTACGGGCGGTTCTACTCTGGGGACGAAAGCTATGGCGCAAACGGCCAGCGCGCCCGATATGCGTATCCATTATCTGGAGAATTCCGACCCTGATACGGCGGATAGATTGCTTTCTACGTTGAAGCCGGAGACGACATATCTGCTCATCATCAGTAAATCGGGTGGGACGATTGAAATCATCACCCACGCCCTCATTTGGCTTAATCATCTGCAAGGCGCGCTGGGGGATTCCCTGTCGCAGCATGTGACGGTCATCACCCAGCCGGGGGATACGCCGCTGCGGCAGATGGCGGCGCATTTTGGGTTGGAAACGATTTTAGAGCACGACCCACAAATCGGTGGGAGGTACTCCGTATTCTCTAATGTCGGGTTGTTGCCCATCGCGGCGACGGGGCTCGATATCCGCGCGTTCTGCGAAGGGGCGCAGCGCGTGCTCGATCATTTCCTGCGCGACCCTGCGGGCAGTTGCCCGGCGCAAGGCGCGCTGGTGCAGACGCTGCATATGCAGCAGGGCCGCGCCATCCATGTGTTGATGCCCTATGGCGACCGGTTGCAGACATTCAGCTATTGGTATCGTCAATTAGTATCCGAAAGTCTCGGCAAGCAGGGCAAGGGTGTGACGCCGCTGACGGCCCTCGGTGCGATCGACCAGCACAGCATGTTGCAATTATTCCTCGACGGGCCGCCGGATAAATGGTTCACGCTGATCGTACGCGATGCCTCCGGTATGGGGCCGGAGATCCCGGCGGAAGGTCGCCCTGCTGGGCATGAGTATATCGCGGGCAAGCATATGGGGGACATCATCCAATCGGCGCAATATGGCACGATGCAATCGCTCATCCGTAATGAACTCCCTGTACGTGTGCTGCAATTGCCGTCATTCGATGAAGCGTCCGTTGGTGCGTTGATGGCGCATTTCGTGCTGGAGACGGTAATTACGGCGGCGCTTATCGACGTGAATCCGTATGACCAGCCGGCGGTCGAGGACGGGAAAGTCTTCTCTCGGCACTATCTTGAGCAGGACAGATGAGCATCCGCGTCCTGCCGCACCATCTCGTCAATCAGATTGCAGCGGGGGAGGTGATTGAGCGTCCTGCTTCCGTCGTCAAAGAACTTGTAGAGAATGCCATCGATGCCGGGGCGGATCAGGTGGATATCACCATTGACGCCGGGGGCAAGCGCACGATCCGCGTGGTCGATAATGGCTACGGCATGACGCGCGAAGAATTGTTGCTGGCGGTGCAGCGGCACGCGACATCAAAACTCCCGGACGATGATCTTTTTAACATAGAATTCCACGGGTTCCGGGGAGAGGCGTTGCCTTCTATCGGCTCTATTTCGCGTTTGTCGCTAACGTCGCGTAAAACGGGTGCGTCGGAAGGGTGGAGCCTTAGTGTGGAAGGCGGCGCGGTAAGTGAGCCTGTGCCTGCGGCCATTTCCATCGGTACGGAAGTCTGCGTCAATGACATCTTCTACGCGACACCGGCGCGGCTGAAATTCATGAAGGGCGACCGGGCGGAGAATGAGCAGGTGGAGGACATGGTTCGCCGCCTTGCGATGGCCAATCCGCAGGTAGGGTTTTCCTTGTTGGTGGATGGGCGGCAGAAATTCAAACTGCCAGCCGAGCAAGGAACATTGTTCGATGCGCAGTTGCGCCGACTTGAGCAGATTTTCGGCAAGGGTTTCGCGGAGAATGTGTTGCCGGTGCAGTCCGAACGTGAGGGGATCATCCTGCGCGGGTATGCGGGGTTGCCGACGTACCACCGCTCTACGTCGGCGCAGCAATATCTCTTCGTCAATCGCCGGACAGTGCGGGATAAATTATTGCTCGGGTGTCTCAGGGCAGCGTATCAGGATTTCCTGGCAAGGGATCGTCACGCGGTGGCGGTGCTCTATCTCGACGTGCCACCGGAATCGGTCGATATCAACGTCCATCCTTCCAAGGCAGAGGTGCGTTTCCGCGAGCAGGCGGTGGTGCGTGGGCTAATCATTTCCGGCTTGCGCTATACGCTGGCCGAAGCGGGTCACCGGGCGTCAACGACGGTCGCCGCAGCGGCCTTGGCGGCCGTGCAGCCGTACCAGTATTCGCGGCCTATGCCGTTGAGCAGCGGCGGTAACGGGGGGTTCGGCGAGGCGGGAGCGGCACGGCATTATGCACCGCCCAGCCAATTATTCTCGGCACAACAAACGCCGCCTTCGGCGCGGCATGTAGGGTATCCGTCACTGGTGCAGGAAACGTCTTTTGCGCCGCAGCCGGATTACCCGCTGGGGGCGGCCTGTGCGCAATTGCATGACACCTATATTGTCGCCCAGACCACGGACGGGCTGGTGGTGGTCGATCAGCATGCGGCGCATGAGCGGCTGGTCTATGAGCGCATGAAAGAAGCCATCGCGCGCGACGGGCTGGCGCGGCAGATGTTGCTGGTCCCCGAAGTGGTGGAATTGGATGAGGCCGGTGCGGCGCGCGTACTGGCGCGGGCGGGGGAGTTGATTGAGCTGGGTTTCGTGGTCGAGGGATTCGGCGAGAATACCATCGTCATCCGTGAAGTGCCGACCTTGTTGAAGCGTATCGAGGTTGCCGGGTTTTTCCAAGACCTCGCCGAGGAGCTGGCTGAATTCGGCACGGCAACTAGACTGAAGGAAAAACTGGAGGAAATCTGTGGGACGATGGCCTGTCACGGGAGTGTCCGCGCGGGCCGTAAACTGACCATCGAGGAAATGAACGCGCTACTGCGCCAGATGGAGGCGACGCCGCATTCCGGCCAGTGTAATCACGGTCGCCCGACCTATGTGGAACTGAAGCTAAGCGACATCGAACGGCTGTTTGGCCGCCGGGGATAGGTTTCCCGTTGCAAAGCGCTGATAAACTGCTACAAATCCCGGCAAAGGGACCCCCTTATGCATACGATGTATATCGTTATCCTGGCACTTTCCGCCGCACTCTTCACATGGTTCGGTACGCTGGTGGTACGGCAGGTAATGCTGTACCTCGCCGTGGTCGATGTGCCGGATGAACGGCGCAACCATACGCTGCCGACGCCGCGCGGGGCGGGTATCGCCGTCGTGCTTTTTTCGGTGATGTTCATGATCGTCGCGAGTGCGGACGGGCATTATATAGCCATCGGTTTCCTGCTCGCGCTATTGTGTCTCTATGACGATGTCAAAGGGCTGTCAGTCAAGTTCCGTCTGTTGGCGCAGGCCCTATTGGTCGGGCTGATGATGGTGAGTTATAACGAGCTCGTATTCCAGGGAGTATTGCCTATATGGGCGGACAAGCTTGCGTCCGGCATCATGCTGCTGGTCTTCATCAACATCTATAATTTCATGGACGGTATTGATGAAATCACCACGGCGGAGACGCTCGGCATTACGCTCGGGATGACAGTGGTTTATATTCTCAGTGACCTGCATATCGGCCTGTTGGCGGATGCGTGGATCGTCACCGGGGCGATATTGGGTTTCTGGTATTGGAACCGCCATCCCGCAAAGATATTCCTGGGCGATTCCGGCAGTATACCGGTCGGGTTTTATATGGGCGTGCTACTGCTTATAATGTCCAGCCGGGGGTATGAACAGGCGGCGCTGATATTGCCCGCGTATTATCTGGTGGACGGACTTACCACCCTCAGCCGCCGTGCGCTGAAGGGCGAGAAAGTATGGCAGGCGCATTCGGAGCACGGCTATCAGAAAGCGGTGCGCGCCGGGTGGAGTCACCGCCATGTGTCCTCCCACGTCATGGTGCTGAACCTGCTGCTGGCAGTATTGGCCGGGGCATCCGTGCTCGGCTCGGGGTTGGAATGGGTGATGGTCGCGGTGGCGTATGTCCTTTCCTTCATGCTCTATGCGTATTTCCTGTCGGCGAAACCGACGAGCGGTTCCCTTGATGCTCATCCCGCGACGTAGTTTCGTTGCAATAGCGCACGATACGCTGGTCGCGGCGGCGGCCTTCATGCTCGCCTTCTACCTGCGCATGAGCAATATTTTCCTCAATCACCTCGAAGATTACATCCCCTGGCCGTTCTTTCTCTATCTCGCGATTTTCGTTACGGTGGGGTATGCGTTTAAACTACACCGCGCCGTGTGGCGGTATGTGTCGCTCAGGGAGTTGTTCCTGATCGTCAAGGTCAGCGTGGGCAGTCTTCTCATTTTCTACACCATCCTCTTCCTCAGTGCGCGGCTGGAGGGGATTCCCCGTTCCGTGCCGCTGATCCATCTGGTAATGCTGATAGTGGCGCTTTCCGCCCCGCGTATCCTATACCGCGCATGGCGTGACCGTTCACTCGGTGGCATCGCTCATGCACAGGATGCGATGCCCGTGCTGGTGATGGGATACCAGACCAATGCCGAGCAATTCATCCGCGACCAGCAACAATCGCCCGAGCCTATGTACCGCGTGGTGGGTATCGTCGAAGAAGATGCGACGCAGCATGGGCGGACAGTGCATGGGGTGCAGATTCTCGGCGCGCAGAAGGATCTGGAACATCTCGTCACCAAATTGGAACGACGTGGGGATCGACCCCAGCGGTTCATTTTGGGAGAGAATTACCTCGACTGGGAACAGGTGCGGATGATCGTTGATCTGGCAGACCAGTTAGGGATTCCTGTCTCCCGCCTGCCGCGTATGACGGATTTACGTGAGGGCAGGGAACAAGGCGTACAGGTGCGTCCTATCGAAATCGAGGATTTGCTGGGGCGCGCTCAGAACGTCCATGACCGTGCGCGGATGGAGCGGTTCCTTAAAGGAAAGACGGTGCTTATCACCGGGGCGGGCGGAACCATCGGCGGTGAATTGGCGCGGCAGGTGGCACAGCATGGTCCGGCGACCATCATCCTGCTGGAACTCTCCGAATATAACCTTTACGCCATCGATCAGGAGATGGGATTGCTGGCGCCGGACGTGTCGCGTATCGGTATCCTCGGCGATGTGCGCAATGCGCATCAACTATCGCTCATTTTCCAGAAATTCAAACCGCAGGTGGTGTTCCATGCGGCGGCTATCAAGCATGTGCCGATTGGTGAGAATAACCCGACCGAGACCATCATGACCAACGTGCTGGGAACACGTAACGTCGCCGCATGTTGCCGCGAGAATCACGCGGAAACGCTGGTGATGATCTCCACTGATAAGGCCGTCAACCCCACCAACATCATGGGGGCGAGTAAACGGATGGCGGAGTTATGGTTGAATGGGCGGAGTGCAGATGAGGGGTGTCGGTTTGTCACTGTGCGGTTCGGGAATGTGCTCGGCTCCACGGGTTCAGTCGTCCCATTATTCCAGAAACAAATTGCTGCGGGCGGGCCGATTACCGTTACCCATGCAGACATCACGCGCTTTTTCATGACCATCCGAGAGGCGGTGGAGTTGGTCATCGTCGCGGGGGAGTTGGGGAGTACGGCAAAAGAAAAAGGTCCGCAAACCTTTGTGCTGGATATGGGCCGTCCGGTGCGTATTGCGGAGTTGGCGGAGAGAATGATTAAACTGGCCGGATTAAAACCGGGCAAGGATATTGAGATAAAATACACAGGCCTTCGCGATGGCGAGAAGCTCTATGAAGAATTGTTCTATGAGCATGAGGCGCGGACGCCGACGGCGTATCAGGGCGTCGTGCGCGCTGCGGGGCGGATGCCGACGGAAGAGGAGTTACAACGCTGGATGCAACAGCTGGTGCAGGCCTGTGAGGAGCGTAACGTGTCGGTCGCGATTGGGGTTGTCAAAGAGGCCATCCCGGAGTACGACACGCTGAAGAATTAATGCTCGTCATCCAAAGGGATGGCGTTTTACGCGCCACGCGGCGCGGCGCGCGGTCGCGCTTGCCATGTCTTCCACTGAAGCGATCAGGGCATGACATGGAGCAACGTAATAATTGAAGCAGGTGAGTGATATGTTAGTACCCATTAAAACCGCTCTGATTTCCGTATCTGACAAAACGGGTATCGCTGAGTTTTGCCGTTTTCTGGCAAGCAAGAATGTTGAGATTCTTTCTACCGGTGGCACAGCAGAATTGCTGCGTAAGGAAAATATCCCGGTGCGGGATGTGTCAGATTACACGGGATTCCCGGAGATGATGGATGGGCGGGTGAAGACGTTGCATCCGAAGATCCATGGCGGATTGCTGGGCAAGCGGGATGACAAGGAACATATCAAAGCGATGGAAGAGCATGCGATTCAGGCGATAGATCTGGTCGTCATTTCGCTCTACCCGTTCGAGCAGGTTGTCGCCAAAGGTGCGGACTATGATACCGTGATTGAGAATATCGATATCGGCGGGCCGTCGATGATCCGTTCGGCGGCGAAGAATCACTCTCATGTCACCGTGTTGGTGCATGCGGATGACTATGCGCGGGTGACGGAAGAGATGAGCGCCCATGATGGGGCGACGACGCTGCAGACGCGTAAAGAATTGGCGGCGAAGGCCTATGCGCGGACGGCCGTCTATGATGTAGCTATCGCCAACTGGATGCACAGCCAAGGGAGTGACGCGCCTGCGCCGACATTGCTGATTGCAGCCCAACAGAAACAAGTATTGCGCTATGGCGAGAATCCACACCAGAAGGCGGCGTCCTATGTGACATCGGCGCATGTACCCTCGCTACTTACGGCACGTCAGGTGCAAGGCAAGGAACTGAGCTATAATAACCTGAACGACACCAATGCAGCATTGGCGCTGGTGCGTGAATTCGTGTTCCCGGCGGCGGTGATTGTTAAGCACGCGAACCCTTGTGGCGTGGCGGTGGGGGATTCGATCGCGGAAGCGTATGGGCGTGCATTGAAGGCGGATAGCCAGAGTGCGTTCGGTGGGATTATCGCGCTCAATCGTCCGCTGGATGTGGCGACGGCAGAGCAGATCGCCGCCATTTTCTCTGAAGTAATCATTGCACCGGATGCGGAAGAAGGTGCGCTGGCGGTGTTCGAGAAAAAGAAGAACCTGCGCGTGCTGTTGACGGGGGATGCATTGTTTCATACTCCGGCGGAGCCGAAGATCACATCCGTTTCGGGTGGTTTCCTGATGCAGGATGCGAATACGATTGTCTACGATGAACGCGAAAATAAACTGGTGACGAAACGTGCGCCCACTGAACAGGAACTGAAAGATTTGCTGTTCGCCTTCACGGTTGTGAAGCATGTGAAATCCAATGCCATCGTGCTGGCGCGGGATCATGCGACGGTGGGTATCGGCGCAGGGCAGATGAGCCGGGTGGATAGTGTGCGCCTGTCGATCCATAAAGCGCGTGAACTAGGCCATAGCCTTGAAGGCGCGGCACTGGCGTCGGATGCGTTCTTCCCGTTCGATGATAATATCGGCGTAGCGGCGGAGGCAGGCATTAAAGCCATCATTCAGCCGGGTGGGTCGGTGCGGGATGATGAGGTAATCGCTGCAGCGGAAAAGCATGGGATGGCGATGCTCTTCACCGGCATAAGACACTTTAACCACTAAACTCTACTGCGGCGGCCACCTGCGTCGTCGCTTCGGTGCTCGAATCCTCACGTAGCGCTGCTACGCTCCGGTTCTGTGCGCCTTAGACTCCTAGCATCTGACTCGCCGTAGCGAGTTTTCTCCAGATAGGATTGAAAGAAAATTATTGACCCCTACCCAAGTGACGCAGTTCGCGGACTACCAGGAAAAACATCGACAGCTGAGGTGTGGGCGCGGAGAGGATTTCCTGCGTTAAATTACCAAAATGCTGGATGGAGGGGCCTTGGGATTCTCTCCAGCGGGTCAGTGCTTCTGCGGTGGTCTCTTTTTTCTTGAGGCCGCGCACGACTTCCAGAGTCAGGCGCTGTTGCTCGTTATAGAGCTCGTAGATGGAGGCCTGCAGCGCTTCCTCGTCCCATGCATTATCCACCACCATCGTTTCGCTGATCGTGTGCAGACGGCTTAAGCCAAGTGCGTCACCGAGTTTATAATAGGTCTCGGCCACCTGTTTCATCGGGCAGCGGGTGAGGGAGGCGATGTGGGCGACATCGCACGCCGATTTGAGGAGGTCGAGCGAGGCGACTTTCAGAGCAAGCGCTTTAGGAACACCGCGCTCCTGATAGGAGGCGCTGGCGGCATGGTAATATTCCTGCCAGCTTTCCGGCAGAGAGCCGGGGAGCAGGGCGATGAACTCGCGGATGAGCCCGGCATATCGCGCCATCATGCCGGAGACATCGAGCGTATTCTCATTATGGCGCAGGAACCATGTCGTTGCCCAACTCATGAGCTGTTGGGTCTCCAGGAATAGTTCCATTTGGAGGGTGGCGGGAATCTTGCCGTCCAGCGCTTCGATCCCTTCCCATATCCCGCGCAATTCGAACGCGTCGCGGCTGACGATGTAGGCGCGGGCGATGTCACAGCCCTGACGGCCGGTATCGCGCTTCATGCTGTGGAAGAAGTTGATCCCGGCGCGGTTGATGATGCTGTTGGTGACTGAGGTGGCGATGATCTCACGACGCAACGGGTGTTTCAAGATTTGGGCGTTGAACCCATCCTGCATCGGTTCGGGGAAATAGCGCAGCAAATCTTCGATGCAGTAATCCGCGTCCGGCAGGTTGGAATCGAGGATTTCATCGTATAGGCTGAGTTTGGCGTAAGACAAAAGTACGGCCAGTTCAGGGCGGGTGAGGCCGCGTTTTTCGCTGCGTTGCTGATGGATGTCGCGGCCTTGGGGGAGGAATTCCAGCGCGCGGTTCAGCAGGCCTTCGGTTTCCAATCCTTTCATCATCTGCACCAGTGGTTCAAGGAGAGAGAATCCTTGATGTTGGGCGATAGTAATGGCTTGGGTCTGCAGGCGGTTATCGCGCAGTACGAGGGTTGCCACTTCGTCCGTCATCGTCACCAGTAAGGCATCCCGTTTGGGAAGGGAGAGCTTGCCGGAACGGACGATGTCGGATAGGGCGATCTTGATATTCACCTCGTGGTCGGAGCAGTCCACACCTGCGGAGTTGTCGATGGCATCGGTGTTAATGCGGCCACCATTCTTGGCGTATTCGATCCGGCCTCGTTGGGTGAAGCCGAGATTGCCGCCTTCGCCGACAACCTTGCAGCGCAGCTCCATGCCGTTGATACGGAGTTGGTTATTGGCGCGGTCACCGACGCTTTCGTGGGATTCCGTTTCGGCTTTGACGAAGGTGCCGATGCCACCGTTCCACAGCAAGTCCACCTCGGCTTTCAGCATCAGTTGGATGACTTCATCGGGGGAAGCCTGAGCCTTCTCCGTACCCAGCAACTTCTTCACCTGCGGAGAAAGCTTAATGGTTTTCGCCGCGCGCTCAAAGACGCCGCCGCCCGCGGAGATTTTTTTCGTGTCGTAATCCGACCAGCCGGAACCGGCGAGATGGAAGAGACGCTTGCGCTCCTTGAAGCTCTCGGCGGGGTCGGGCGATGGGTCGAGGAAAATATGCTTATGGTTGAACGCGCCGACAAGCTTGATTTGTTTCGATAGCAACATGCCATTACCGAATACGTCCCCCGCCATATCGCCGATGCCCATGACGGTGAAGGATTCCTTTTTGATGTCTTTGCCCATCTCGTTGAAATGACGCTCGACGGAGATCCATGCGCCGCGGGCGGTAATGGCCATTTCCTTATGGTCATAGCCGACGGAGCCGCCCGAAGCGAAGGCGTCACCCAGCCAGAAATGATATTCCTCCGAGATACCGTTGGCGATGTCGGAGAAACTGGCCGTGCCTTTATCGGCGGCGACGACGAGGTAGGGATCGTCCTCGTCATGACGGACGACGTGTTGCGGCGGCACGGTCTTGCCGCCCACGATATTGTCGGTGATGTCGAGCAGGCCACGCAGGTAGGTCTTATAGCATTCAATGCCTTCGGCCATCCATGCTTTGCGGTCGGTCTCGGCGGCGGGTTTCTTGACGATGAATCCACCCTTGGCGCCGACAGGGACGATGACGGCGTTTTTAACTTTTTGCGCCTTCATGAGACCCAGCACTTCGGTACGGAAATCCTCGTGACGGTCGGACCAGCGCAACCCGCCGCGCGCGACACGGCCACTGCGTAGATGAATACCTTCAACGCGGGGGGAGTAGACGAAAATCTCGCGGAAGGGTTTCGGCAATGGTAGGACGGAAAGCCGGGTCGAATCCAGCTTGATCGAGAGATAGGATTTCGGGAGACCGTCTTCGGCGGGTTGGTAGTAGTTGGTGCGCAGGGCGGCCTGAAGCACTTCGAGATAGTGACGCAGAGCGGTATCTTCCGACAGGATGCGCACGTCGGCGAGATAGTCTTCCACCTCGCGTTCGATACGGCTGAGCGCCCCCTCGCGCCCCTTGGCGGCAGGGTTGAACTTGGCGTCGAAATAGGCGCAGAACTGGCAGGCGACGGAGGCGTGGGTGGCGAGCACTTGCGCGAAATAGGATTCGCTATAGCTGGAGCTGGTCTGTTTCAGGTATTTGCCGATGGTGCGCAGCATGGTGACCTGACGCCAGTCAAGACCGGCTTTCAGGATCAGCATATTGAAATCATCGCTCTCCATCTGGTGCGCCCAGAGGCGGAGCAAGGCTTCCTCGAACTGAGGCTTGATGGCGGCGAGATCGAACGAGGATTCGTCCTTCAGCATCAGACTGAAATTGCGGATGATGGCGACCTTGGTGTCATCCCACGCAGGGCGGATGGTGAAGGTATCAACTTCGACGACCTTGCAACCCATATGGTCGAGCACGGGTAGGATGTCGGAGAGTTCGGTCTGGGTCTCCAGCGTATAGATTTTCAGATGGAACCGGTTATCCGCCGTGGTATCCAGTGAGAAGACGTTGGCTTGGGGCAGATTGACATCACGCGACTCGGTGATCTTCTGGATGTCGAGAACGGCGGCTTCGGTGGTGGTGGTATTGATATAGCCCTTGGAATAGGCGTTCTGGAACATGCGGTAGATGGTTTCACCGCGTCGATTGCCGAATTCCGTAGTGAGGGCAGTGCGCAGCTTATCAACCCAGTAATTGACGATGTCGCTGATGCGTTGGTGCAGTTTTTCCTCGTTGATCGCGCCTTTGTTCTTTCCGGCTTTGATGATGAGGTGGATACGCGCCAATGGGGATTCGGTCATCTGCGTATAGAACCCGGTGACTTCGCCACCGAAGACGTCCTCAAGCACGGTCGCAATCTCCTTGCGGACGAAGGTGTTGAAGCGGTCACGCGGGAGGAAGACGAGGCAGCTATAGAAACGCTCATAGGCATCCTCGCGGATAAAGAGGCCGACATCGGGACGGGCTTCAAGCGACATGATGCCGAGTGCGATGGAATAAAGTTCATCACCCGTAATCTGGAACAGCTCGTCACGCGGGAAGAATTCGAGGATGGCGCGGAGCGACTTGCCGCTATGGCCGGTGGGGTCGAACGCGGCCTGTTCCATCACTTGCGAGATTTTCAGGCGAATGAAGGGGATCTGGTCGGCGGACTGGTAGTAGGCGTGGGAGGTGAAGAGACCGTAGAAACGGTATTCACGCGCGGGATTGCCCTTATCGTCATACCCGGTGATGCGAATCAGATCCATCGGCACGGGGCGGTGGACGCGGGAGAGTTTGCCCGATTTTAGGATTTCGATGACAGGGGGTTTTTCTGCCGGAAGAGGGAAGCTTTCGGACGATTCCTCTCCTGATTCCTGCCAGATGCGGGAGATACCTAGAGCCGTGCCTTTATCGAGTGTCGCCTGCTTCTTGGTCAGGGTGAATTCCTCATATCCCAGAAAGACGAAATTATTGCTGACCAGCCAATTCAGAAAATCCTTGATCTCCTTGCGCTCGGTCGCGGCGAGAGAGGGAGGGAGGATGATGTCCTTCTGGAGGGCTTCTTCCTTTTTCACCATCAGCGGCCAGTCCTTGACCGAGGCGCTGATGAGATCAAGCACATACGTCAGGTCGCTTTCCAGCTTTTTCGGCGGGATGGATTCGGGCAGGGGGGAAATCAGGAAATAGATGAGGGATTCGTATTTGATAGTGCTGTCATTGAAATCAGCGGCACGTTCGATGTGGGACAGCTTGCCAGAGGTATCACGCTTCACCTTGAAGATGGGGTGGATGATTTCATATAACGTGAACCCTTGACCTACGAGGGCGGCCGTCAAGGAATCGACGAGAAAGGGTTTGTTGTCATTTAACAGCAGTACCATCGTGGCCAGTTTGCCGATGGCTTTTTCAGTCTCCTCAGGGCTCAGAACAGTGATTTTCGCTTGTCCGTTTTTGCGCTTGCTGATGAATTCGTGGCAGAACTTGGCGAGCTGGGCGCTGGCCTCGGGTTCCAGCCGCTGAATATCGGGGAGGGGGAGTTTCGCGTAGAACTGCGAGACAAAGCCGGAAAGCGCGGCGGAAGGTTTTTTCAGCGCGGCGCTAATCTGATCGATTTTCGCCTGAAACTTCTTCTCATAGATGGATTTCATTGCTGGGCCTTATCAAAAATGCATTTTTCGTTTGTAGCCATAGGTAGCTTAATTTACGCTAAGTGCAACGGAAACAGATGATGCTCTGCACAAAAGAAACCTTGGATTATTGCAGTGGGCTGGCCATTGACGCAGGAAAGGAAATTCTCCGTCTCGGGCCGAGGAGCGTCGCTGTCACCACCAAGGCCGATGCATCACCCGTCAGTGAGGCGGATATAGCGGCGCATCACATCATCCGTCAAGGTTTGCTCAGTGAATTCCCCGATATCACCATCGTTTCCGAAGAAGGCGATGAATTTACCCAACAGGCGGAGGCGGCGTTCTGGCTGGTAGACCCGCTGGATGGCACGAAAGGATTCCTGCGTGGGGAGCCGGAATATACGGTGAATATTGCACTTGTTGTGCAACGGAGGCCTGTTCTGGGCGTCATTTATGTGCCGGCGATGGGTATGCTTTATACGGGGGCGGAAAATCTAGGTGCGTGGAAGTCCAATGGTGTGGTCACTCCCATTCGCGTCAAGGATTGGGCGGAGGGGGAAAAGACAGTCGTCGTCAGCCGCCATCACCGTTCGCCGGATGAATTGGAGCGGCTGCGCACGCATGGGGCGGAGCGGGTGCTGGAGAAAAATTCCTCCTATAAATTCTGCATGGTGGCGGAAGGATCAGCGCATCTCTACCCGCGTACGGGGCCGACGATGGAATGGGATACGGCGGCGGGGCATGCGATCGTGAATGCGGCGGGTGGGGAGATGGTGACGCGCGATGGGACGCCGTTCCTATATGGCAAGACAGAATTCCGTAATCCCGGATTCATTGCGCGGGGAACCGGGTTTTAATTTTTTCTTATTTTTCTGTCATTCCCGTGTAAACGGGAATCCCCTCTTCAGGGTCATTCTGCGCCATAGACATGGCGCGCTGGATTTCCGCTTTCGCGGGAATGACAAAGGGGGGGCGAGAAGCCGCGTTACTTACAGTTTGGATTCTACCGCGTCCCAGAATGCTTTTTCGAGCGTTGTGCCGTAGAGCTTATTGGCGGCGCGTAAGCCTGTGGGGCAGGTGATATTGATTTCGATCAGGTGATCGCCGATGAAATCGACACCCGCTAACAGGAGGCCGCGTTCTTTCAGTACGGGCCCAAGGGCTTCGCTGCAGGCGGATTGGCGGGTGGTGAGTTCGGCTTTGGCAGGTTTGCCGCCGACGCGCATGTTGGCGCGGATATCGTCTTCCGCCGTTAGCCGCGCGAAACAGGCGACGACTTTGCCATCGATGAAGATGACGCGGCGGTCGCCGTCCGAGATTGCGGGAAGGAAGGCTTGGGCGACAAGAGGTTCTTTCTGCAAGCTCAATGTTTCCAGCAGCGCAGCGATATTCGCGCCGCCTTCTTCGAGGACGAAGACGCTATGGCCGCCAAACCCGTAGAGCGGCTTTAAAACTATTTTCTTATGAGTTTTCAGGAATTCTTTTACCGCGTCTATGTCCTGCCCGATCAGGGTTGGCGGAGTGAATTCTGGAAATTCCAAGGGAAAAAGCTTTTCCGGGTTGTTGCGGACAGCGCCAGGGTGGTTGGTGACGAAGGTCTCCGGCATCGCGCGTTCCAGCAGATACGTGGCGGTGATATAGCCCATATGAAACGGCGGGTCTTGGCGCATGAGGACGACGTCGATGTCTTTCAAGGAGACGGACGCGTGGGATTTCAGCGTATGCCAGTCGGTTAACTGGTCGCGGAAGGTGATGCAGGCCATCGACGTGCGGATGTCACCATCTTTCACATGCAGCGTATCCGCCGCGTAATAATGGAGGGTGTGGCCGCGCTTCTGTGCTTCGAGGGCAAGGAGCATCGTCGTGTCGCTGGCGGGGTTAATGCCGCCTGGTGGGTCCATCTGGAGTGCGACGGTGAGGGACATTTAGTAGCTGGGGTTTTCGGAAGGGACGGCACGCGATTCTTTCACGCGGACGTAGGAGATCACTTTCTTGACGCCCTTGATGCGGCTGGCGACTTTTGCGGCGCGCTCAAGCTCACCCTGATCCTGCGCAATGCCGAGCAGGTAGGCGACACCGTTCACCACTTCCACCGTATAATTGATAGACATGATGTTCTTCGTCCCCAGCATCCGCGCCTTGATAGCGGTTTCGATCCAGCTATCGTTGGCGTAGGTCATGGGAGTACCGTGATCGGTGATGACGATCTCGTTGATGACCTCTTTCACGCCAGCGGCCATCCATGCCAGGCGCACGGCTTCGAGCGCGGTTTCCTGTTTAGCCGTCTTCCCCGTGAGCAGGACGCGGCCGTCATGCACATCGACATCGATGTCGGAGACGAGGTTATTACTGTCGTGCTGGATGTAGAGATGCTCGATGGAAATGAAAATCTCGTTGTCGTCCACGACGCCGCCGATGCGGCGTTCCTCGGCGACGGCGACACCGGTGCGGGCAGCCGTCCCGGCGACGAAACCCTGACAGGCGGTCAAGCCGAGCAAGAGTCCACAGGCAGAGAGTAGAACAATACGCATGAGCGCATTATCGGAAAACTGGCGGGAATGGCAAGTAAAACAAACAGGGTTGGTTTTTCCCAGCTACATGCCGGGACGCCATGCGTCGGGTAAATGGCTGGGGGCACGCCACGGGCGACAGGTGATAACGTCGAAGCGAATTTCCTTTTGCTGCTGGGCGGGGTGTTCCGTTAAGTACATGAGGGCCGCACGTTCGATGCGTTCGCGTTGATTGATGCGGACGGATTCGAGTGCGGTATCCGTATCGGGTCGGGCTTTGACTTCGATGAAGACGCAGACATTTCCTCGGCTGGCGATAAGGTCGATTTCTCCTAATTTACAGCGGTAACGTTGGGCAAGGATGCGGTAGCCCTTCGCCATCAACAACGTGCGGGCGCAGGTCTCGGCGATCATGCCGCGCTGATGTGTTTCGCGGCGTTTTACGTCTTTTGCGGTTCTTGCAGGGCGAGCGCGCATTGGTAGGCGTCCTTTCTGGGGAGGGAGAGCAGGTCGGCGGCGGCGGAAGCAGCATCCTTCACCGAGAGATGGGTGAGCAGGATATTCAGGACGCGTTCCAGTTCAATCGTATCAGAAGATTTTACCTCTTCCGCCGGGGCGATCAATATCACTATCTCGCCACGGAGATTCTCTTCCGTGAAATGGGAGAGCATGTTAGAGGCTTTGTCGCGGATGACGGATTCGAACATTTTTGTTAACTCACGCGCTACTGCGATTTCACGGTCTCCTAATACGGTCTCGATGGCGGGTATAACGTCAGATAAACGCCGCGCGGTCTCGAAGCAGATGAGCGTGGCGGGGGTGTGTTTCCATTTTTCCAATTCCTTACGGCGGGCCTCTTCCTTGTTGGGGAGGAACCCGAGAAAGACAAATTTATCCGTGGGTAGTCCCGCGATAGAGATAGCGGTGGTGACGCTGGAGGGGCCGGGGATAGCGCATATTTTTATACCCAAATCTTGCGCTTCGCGGACGAGTTTGTAGCCGGGGTCGGAGATGAGGGGTGTTCCTGCATCGCTCACCAACATGACCTGTTTTCCAGATTGTAGCTCTGTTAATAATTTCGGTCGCGCAGTGTCGGCGTTATGGTCGTGGTAACTGAAGAGGGGTTTTTTGATGTGGTAGTGATGCAATAGCACGCCTGTCACCCGCGTATCCTCACAGGCGATGAGGTCGACTTTCTGCGCGGTGTCGACGGCGCGGGGCGACCAGTCCTGCAAATTGCCGATGGGGGTGGCAGTGATGTAGAGGCAGCCCAAGCCGGCCATAGAGACCTATTTTACTTTTTGATTGAGTTCGCGTATGGTGCAGCACACCCGGCGCAGTGGCAAGTAAATATGCGTCGCTGGATTCATTTCCTTATGTAGAGGTTTTATGTTGCGCCGCATCGTCTTGTCGCTGAGTTTGTTAGTTTCACTCTCATTCGCGGGATGTGATTACGTCACAGATGAACTGCCCGCAGAGCAAAGCGCGGCCGCACCGCGCGCGCCGATGTTCCAGCCTTCCGGGCAACCTGCTGCGCCGATTGAAAATACGATTGCCGCACCTGTACCGCAGACCAGTGTGCCGATGAATATTCCCCAAAGCAATGCGGCACAGGTACGCGTCGGGCTGCTGGTTCCGTTGAGTGGTGAGAAGGCGGAATTGGGGCAGAACCTGCTCGATGCGGGGATGCTGGCGCTGTATGATAAATACGCAGGCGGGCAGAATTTCCCGGCGCAGGTCGTCATCATCCCCAAAGATACTGAGGGGACGCCGCAGGGCGCGATGAAAGCAGCGGGGGACGCCGTCGATGAAGGGGCGCAATTATTGCTCGGCCCCGTCTTCAGTGAAGAAGTGAAGGCAGCGGCGCAGGTCGCCAAGCAGCGCAAGGTTCCTTTGGTAAGTTTTTCCAATAACAAGACCATTGCCGACAGTAACACGTTCCTGTTCGGGTTCATGCCGGATCAGGCGGTCGCCCGGGTGATGGATGAGGCCTATGGGCGCGGGTTCAAGAAGATCGGGGTGATCGCTCCGGACAATGAATTCGGCCAGCTAGTCAGCGATGCGGCGCGTAAGGTGTCAACCACACGCGGGATGGAGTTGATCGGCGTGGAACTCTACCGGCCGGGGACGACGGATTTTACTGGTACAGTGGAGCGCCTACTCGGCGGGCGTGCGCGCTCGGGTCAGGTGATGGATGTCGATGCGGTGATGATCGCCGAAGGCGGTTCGGCGGCGCGGGTGTTGGCGAATACGGTATTCGCGTTGGCGGGAAAGCCGGTGCAGCTGCTGGGGACGGGACTGTGGGATGATCCGTCAGTGACGGGGAGTCGTGAACTCTCAGGCGGCTGGTTTGCCTCATCGCCACTGCGTCAGAGCAAAGGGTTCGAGCAACGCTTCCGTAATTATTACAGTTATACGCCGCTGCGTATCGCGAGTTTAGCCTATGACGCGGTGGCGTTGGCGACAACGTTGGCGATGATGCCGGAGGGCGCTGATTTCACTGCCATGCGGATTACGGATGTGAACGGGTTCAACGGCCCGGCAAATGGTATCTTCCGGTTCCAGGGCGACGGTTCTATCGAACGCGGTCTTTCCATATTGCAGATCACGCCGACTGGGTTCCAGGAAACCTCGCCTGCGCCTAGAGCGTTCCTAGGCCAGTAACCGTTCGGCGACGGCGTTCACCAATAATCGCCCGCGTGGGGCGATGGTGATGTGGTCGTTTTTTACCATGATCAATCCTTGTTCTGATAACGCTTTCGTCGAAAGATGGAATGTGTCGGGTGCTTCGTATCGGGTGATGGTCTTCAGGTGTGAGAGGGAAAACCCTTCCGTCAGACGCAGTCCCGTCATCACGCATTCCTCGAACCGTTCACGGGGGGTGATAAGAACTTCATGCTCTACACCGTTATCTTTGTTTTCAACGCTCGTTAGCCAGCGTTCCGGGCTTTTCAATGTAGCTGTGGTAAGCCAGTCACCTGCATCATTCTGTATCCGCCCATGCGCACCGGGGCCGATGCCGACATATTCGCCGCCGCGCCAGTAGGTGAGGTTGTGCTGCGATGCTTCGCCGGGGGCGGCGTAATTGGAGACTTCGTATGGAAACAGGCCATGGTGTGCGCAGATGGTTTCGGTGAGTTCGTAGAGTTGAGCGGCGGTCTCTTCATCGGGGAGTGCAAAATTCCCGGCCTTGTAGAAACGCTCGAACGGGGTCTCCGGTTCGATGGTGAGTTGATAGAGGGAGAGATGTTTTCCTGCGTGAGTGAACGCCTCTTCCAGTTGCATTTGCCAGTTTTCCAGTGTGTGAGAGGGTTGGGCGTAGATGAGGTCGAAGCTATAGCGCGGGAATATCTCCTTTGCCCAGCCGAGGGCGCGCAAGGCTTCTGGTGCGGAATGTTCGCGGCCTAGGAAGCTCAGCTCATTTTCGCGCAAGGATTGGATACCCATCGAGATGCGGTTAACGCCTGCGTCGCGGAAGGCACGAAATTTTTCGGCTTCGGAGGAGGTGGGGTTGGCCTCTAGTGTAATTTCGATATCTTCATCTGTCGGCCAGAGGGCTTTAGCCTCTTCGATGAGGGCGGCGGTGAGGGTGGGGGGCATTAGGGACGGTGTGCCGCCGCCGAAGAAGATGCTGGCTAGTTTGCGTCCCGGGGTACGGGCAGCGAAATAGCGTAATTCCGCCAGCAGCGCTTTTTCCCAGCGCAATTCCTCGACTTCCGCGCGCACATGGCTATTGAAGTCGCAATAGGGGCATTTCTTGCGGCAGAAGGGCCAATGGATGTAAAGAGCGAGGGATGGCATGGGTTTTATCTTGTTTCGGCCTGTTTTGGCATTAGATTACTTAACATACAACAACCAACGCGGTTTATGAGCAACTCTTCACAACTTGACGCCCTGATTTCGCTGATGGATCGGCAGTATCAGGAGATCCGTGCCATCGAGACGGATTTCCAGATTCTTGGGCTGGACGGGGATATGCGTCCGCGTATTGAGTATTATCACGATGCGGTACGGGCGTTGACGGGAGGGATGGAGCTTTATAGCAAGCATAGCCGCCTTTCGGTCGAGCGGTTGGCGTATGACGTTTCCATGCTGCGGCATATCCAAGCTAAACCGATGGCGATGGGCCGGTCGGAGAATCATTTCTCGCCGCATACGGACGTGGCGACGGTGGGTGGGTCATCGGCGGCATCGGCTGACCGGGAGACGCGGTCGCGGTTGGCGCAATTATATAAGGATTACACCGTACTGTTCGTTGCTATCTTCGCGGAAAAGGCGGATAAGAACGCGGATCACCGGACGGATGAAATCAACTCGCTGGTGGAGGATTGCCACACGGTGCAGGACATGCTGGAGAAGCTAGCCAAGGGTACGGTGAGCGTGCAGCAGGTGCTGGTAGCGGTGCAGCATCTGGAGAACGACCAGTTGCGCAATAAACTGACGCAGATGTTGCATAACAAGAAGACGAATTCGCAAGACCTCGCTAATGGGGTGTCGTCGCTAAAGCAGGCGATCAGTGGGATGGATAAGGAAATCAAGGCCATCGACCAAGCCGCGATGTCGTTCTCCACGTCGCAACTCGCGGTCTATGAGGATGCGAAGGATACCGTGAAGCGCATGGCGTCCTCCGGTCTCAATATCGCCGGGAAATTCGTGGAGAACGCGATGGCGCAGGCGGAGGGTAAGGGGCGGGGGCGGTAACTACGCTTCCTAGACACAAATTAATTGCTGTCTCCCTATTAACAAAAATCTCTCCTTTAAATATAATTCAAAAAAGGAGGTTGTTATATGACTAGAGAATTTTATGAGAATATGTTGACTTGGCGCTTCCGAAAAGCTCAAGAGCGTTTTGATCGACTAAATTGCTATGGGCAGACCCACTGCCTAACCTCAAGCTGGCGAAAGAGTGTGAACAAGCAGAAGCCATGCTTGAGAAAATAATCAAAGAAAGGTTAGAATATTTAGCAACCATCTAATCATTTTGCTAAAAGCAAGTTCGTCATGGCCCGAGGTGCGTAGCAGCTATAGGGCCATCCAGCCGTACTACAGGCACTGGATTCCCCTATAATTCGCGGTGCGAATTCGGGGAATGACGAGTGAGGTGTTTACTCGATGGGTGGCGTAAGCAATGTCACACTGCTAATCCCGTACTTCCGCGTTTCCAGCTCAATGAAAAAATCGCTCTCCGGGCCGGGTTCGGTTTTGGCGTGTTCGACGACGATGAGGGATTCGGGCAGACACCATTTTTTCTGTTCTAAACTCGCGAGGATAGGTTTCAGGAGATTCTTTTTATAAGGCGGGTCGATCAGCATGGTGCGGCAGGCATGCGGCGGTGTGGGGAGGGCGCGGCTGTCGGCGAGGAGGAAATCGCATTGGTCGAGGACGCCGAGTTTTTGCGCGTTCTTGCGCACCAAGTCGAGCGACGCATGAGCGATGTCAACGAAGAGGCAACTCTCTGCGCCGCGGGAGATGGCTTCCAAACCCATCGCGCCACTGCCGCAGCAGATATCGGCGACATGCTGATCAACGATGTAGGGCTCACCGCTATCGGTAAAGCGGTGCATCAATATATTGAAAATGGATTCGCGCACGCGCGCGGATGTGGGGCGGATATCCTTGCCCTCGAATGAAAATAGGCTGCGACCGCGCAGGCTACCGGCGATGATGCGTTGCATGTTTCCTCTCCCGCTCCGGGTGGTCTTTGAAATAGGTGGTGAGTTGCTCGCGCAGGATTTTCCCCGTCAATTCTGCCACCTCGCCCTTTTCGAGTTTGCCAAGTTGGAAGGGGCCGAAGGAGACACGGATCAGGCGCGTGACCTGCATGCCCAGCGCTTCGCATAATTTCCTGATTTCGCGGTTCTTGCCTTCGCGTAAGGAGAAGGTCAGCCACTGGGTGCTGGCGCGTTCGGTATCGATGGTCACTTCGATGGGCAGGTATTTGATGCCCTCATGCGTGAAGCCTTTTCGCAATTTATCGAGATCTTTCTCGGTTGCCTTGCCGTAGACGCGGACGCGGTAGCGGCGAATCCATGCAGTCTCGCGTAATGTTAAATAACGCGACAGGCCGCCGTCATTGGTCAACAACAACAGCCCTTCGCTGTTATAATCGAGACGGCCGACGGTGACGACGCGGGGGAGGTTCTTCGGTAATTTATCGAACACGGTAGGGCGGCCCTTGGGGTCGCGCGTGGTGGTGAGGCAACCGGCGGGCTTATGGAACAACCACATGCGGGTGGGTTCTTCCGCGCCGATGGCTTTGCCGTCGACAGTGACGACGTCACCCGGCTGGACGAAATGGACAGGCGAGTCGATCTTCTCGCCGTTTATGGTGACGCGGCCATCGGCGATGATGACTTCCGCATCCCGCCGGGAAGCGATACCGGCATGGGCCAATACCTTGGCGATGCGTTCGCCTTTGGGGGGAGTCTTCTCCGTCATGCGCGTTGTTCCTTATAGTGCGTACATGCAGCGACGAACGCGGTGAAGATGTCGGTATCGGCCGGGGTGACGTGATATTCGGGATGCCATTGCACGCCGAGGCAGAAAGGGTGAGCGGGGTATTCGATCCCCTCGATGACGCCGTCCGGTGCATCGGCATTGATTACGACGTCGGGGCCGGGTGTGGCGATGGCCTGATGGTGCGCGGAGTTCACGGCGATTTTTTTCTTACCCACTATCCGGTGTAATAGTGTGTCCTCGCGAATGAAAACATCATGCCCCGGTTCGGTGCGCGGGTTGGGTTGTTCGTGCGGGATATCGCTCTTCACCGCGTCGGGGATGTGCTGGATTAATGTGCCGCCGAGGACGACGTTCAATAATTGCTCGCCACCGCAGATGCCGAGTATCGGAATCTTGCGGTCAATCGCTCCTTTAGTGATGGCCCATTCGAACTGGGTTCGGTTTTCTTTGAGGCTGACTGTCTCATGAATGCCACTCTCGCCATAAAGGGACGGAGGGATGTCGAACGCGCCGCCGGTGATTACGAGACCGTCCAGCATATCGAGATATTTCTGTGCCGCGCCGACGAAGTGAGGCAGCGGCAAGGGCAGTGCGCCTTGATCCCAGACGGAGGAGAGGTAATTCTCACGGATCGCGTACCACGGGAATTTCGAGTAGCCACCGGAGGTTTCATAGTCGAGGGAGAACCCGATGACGGGGAGGGATGAGGAATGCGGCATAGGTAAAACATGCTAGCACTGCACTCAGAGATGCGCAATTGACGGTTTTTTAATTTTATCAAAATATTAGTATATGTTGTGATACATTTTATCTAGGTAGGAAAAACATGTCATTTCCGTCACTTCTAGGCTTCCTTGCAGGGTTGGCGCTGTTCATCGGCTCCATCGTTATGAGTACGAAGAATTTTCATTCCTTCTTCGAGCTGCACGCATTCTTCATCGTCATCGGCGGGACGATCGCCACCGCCTATATGAGCTATCAGGCGCGCTATGTGAACATCGCCTTCAAAGCGATCATGTGGATGTTCAAGAAACCCAATTCCAGCCGCGAAGGTCTTAATATGGAGATCATGCGGCTCATCAAATGGGCCTATCTCGTCCAGCAGAAAGGTCTGCCGGGGCTGGAGAACGAGCTCAAATCCATGAAGAAGGACGATCCTTTGATTAGCTTCTGTACCATGCTCGTTACCTCTGGGCATAAGGCAGAAGAATTGAAGGAGATGATGCATACGGCCATTGAAGCCGAGTTCGAGCGCAAGATGGTTCCCGTGCACGTGCTTAAAAGCATGGCAGGGACAGGTCCGGCGTTCGGGATGATCGGGACGCTTGTCGGGATGATCGTGATGCTGCAGAATTTCAGTAGCGACATCGCCAGTATCGGGGTGGGGATGTCGCTCGCGCTCGTTGCGACGCTTTACGGGATCGTCTCCGCGCGGTTCCTGTTCATGCCTGCGGCCAGTATGCTGCAGCAGAAGATGGAGATCGAGCGGTTCAGGAATTACATGGTCGTCGAAGGGCTGGTCATGCTCGCCGAGAAAAAAGGGCCGCGCTACATGCAGGATCGCCTGAACTCCTACCTCGACCCTGCCATCCATTTCAACATCGATAAACAAATCACCCGGTAGCCCTCATGTCCTTCCATAAAGGCCGAAAACACGAGGAAGTCGAAGAGAACTGGCTCATGTCCTATGCGGACATGATCACCCTGCTCATCTCTTTTTTCGTTATTTTGCTGTCGGTGATGGAGAAGAAACAGACGCATAAGGAAGAGGTCGAGCAGGCGATCAAGGAAAGCTTCTCCTCCAGCAGTATTGACGACCCGATGCCCTTCACCCAACTGGTGCAAGACCTGCAGCAGGTCATCGAGAATAATCAGATGGAAGAGAATATGTCGCTTGAGGAGACCGAGAAGGGCGTGATGCTGGAGCTGTCCAGTTCGTCCTTTTATAAATCAGGCTCGGCGGAATTCCTGCCCGAGGCGATTCCAGTATTGAAAGACATCTCCGTCATCCTCAATGATTTCAGTTTCGAGGATTATATTGTGCGGGTGGAAGGCCATACGGACGATGTGCCCATCACCACGCCCTACTTCCCCTCCAACTGGGAATTATCCGCCGTGCGGGCGACGAAGGTGGTGCGCTATTTCATCGATAGCGGGCAACCGAAAGAGAAAATGTCCGCCGAAGGGTTCGCCGACACGCAGCCGAAAGTCCCCAATATCGACGAATACGGCAATCCCATCCCCGAGAACCGCGAGATTAATCGCCGCATTCTCATCCGCATCGAACGCCGCGAAGAATAACCGCTTTAAATGTTGCAGGATCTTGGTTTGTTTCTTGTGAAGCCGTTGAGTTCCATTTCACATGTGCCGGGTTCAGGCTTGGGTGCTTTTGGTGTCGGAGAAGGTACGAGATCATTTTGACTGGGCAGCTCAGGTTCTTCCCATCCTTGAATTTCCGGATATGATAGTTCTGGTTGCTGATCCAGATCCAGAGAAGTGCACCATGCAGGAGTATCCACGATGATGATGCCGCCAGAATTCCTTATCCCTTCTTCCACGGTACACAAAGTATTCTGAATATCATTGCGGCGGATTCCCCAGCCGCTTGCGTGCATGGATTTTTCCACATCCGTTTAATCTTGTCCCAATCCGACTGGGTCAGGAAAATACTTGCTGGCTGCCCTGTATCTGCGTCCAACGCCACCGATATATCCATTTCACTGATTGTCTTCTCTAATGATGCGCGAAGTGCTTTGTCCCCATTTGGGCCGAAGGATTCGCTGTATCCATCAAGGCCTTCCAGTTGTTCGGTTAAAGCGGTGAGCAGGATTGATTTGGCGTCGGGTTGGGAGGAAGAGGGGGAATCAGTCATGGATGTTCTCCTTATATTTCAGAACATCAGTATAGCACCGAACTCATTAAATTTTATTAAGTTTTGATTACGTCTGCAGCCCGTAATCCTAGTACGTGACATATAGCCAGCGTCAGCTTAGCGCGGTTCAGCGTATAAAAATGGAATTCTTCGATACCGGCAGCGCGTAGCAAGCGACATTGTTCGGCGGCGACGGAGGCGGAGACGAGGTTTTGTAATTCCGGGTTATGGTCTAAGCCGTCGAAGAGATATTGGAACCAGTCAGGCACGGTCGCGCCACACGTGGCGGCGAAGCGTTTGAGCTGGGCGTAGTTGCGCACCGGCAGGATGCCGGGGACGATGGGGACGGTGATGCCCGCTTTGGCAGCTTTTTCCATAAAGCGCAGGCAGATGTCGGCCTCAAAGAAATACTGGGTGATGGCGCGGTTGGCCCCGGCGTCGATTTTCCGTTTCAGGCTATCGAGGTCGGCTTTGGGGCTACTCGCTTCGGGATGGGTTTCGGGATAGGCAGCGACGCTGATCTCGAAATCGCCGATTTTCTTGAGTCCTTTTACTAAATCAATGGCATAGGCGTAGCCGTCCGGGTGAGGGGCATAGCGTTGGCCGGGGTCGGGCATATCTCCACGTAAAGCCACAATATGGCGCACACCGCTCTCCCAGTATTCCGTGGCGATCTCGTCGATCTCGGCGCGGCTGGCGCCAACGCAGGTGAGATGGGCGGCGGGGGTGAGTTTGGTTTCGGTGAGCATGCGCTTGAGGGTGGCATGCGTGCGCTCACGCGTGGTTCCGCCAGCACCGTAGGTCACCGAAACGAAGGCGGGATTGAGTGGTTCGAGAAGGCGGATGGATTGCCACAGGGCTTCCTCCATCTCCGCCGTCTTTGGGGGGAAAAACTCGAAGGAAACCCGTTTCGGCGGAGTGCAGAAGAGGTCACGCAACGTATTGTAATGAGCGGAATCCAGCATAAGGTGGGCATTGTGGCGGGAGAGTCACAATTATGTCACGGCTGGAAGATGTTATGGTGTTTTTTTTCTATTCTATTGTGAGAGGTATGGTGTTGGGGTAACAGTTCCTTATCACATTGTTTAGTGTTTAGTAATGTTACGTCGCTAAGATATATTTTTTGACCCTGAAAGCTTGTGTATGAAGAAGTCCGCCCAATTGTTCAGACGCGCCATCGCGTCTACCCTCATCATGGTGATGGTCGGTTGTACCGCCGCACCCGAACCTGGCGGCGAGGTCAATCATGATCCGCTCGAGGGCATGAACCGGGGCATCTACAGCTTCAACGAATTCATCGATACAATCCTGCTGAAGCCGGTGGCGCAAGGCTATCGCTACATCGTGCCGGAATACGGTCGTGAGCGCGTCAGCAACGTGCTGACCAACCTGAAAATGCCGATCAATATGGCCAACTCCTTCCTGCAGGGCGACCCGCAGAACGGGTTTGCATCGTTCTGGTCGTTTGTCCTCAACTCCACGTTCGGGGTTGCGGGTATCTTCGACTTCACCGGCGCGGCGACGGACCTGCGCGTCCGCAAGGAAGATTTCGGGCAGACGCTCGGGGTCTGGGGTGTGGGTTCCGGTGCATATCTCGTCCTTCCTATCCTTGGCCCCTCCTCCACGCGTGATGCGTTCGGTCTCGTGACCGATACGGTCGCCGACCCGTTCAACTGGCTGGATAGCGAAATCGTCATCACCCGCACTGCACTTACCGCGATCGATGCGCGTGAGAAAACGCTCGATCTGGTGGAGGACGTGAACAACACCTCGCTCGACCCCTATGCGACGTTCCGCAGCGGCTACACGCAGAAGCGTGAAGCTGAAGTGAATAACGAAGGCAGCGCGGCACAGTAATTCCATTAAGGAGAGGATGATGACATCAGTAGCTCGTTTAGCGCTAGCTGCGCTGTTTCTGCTTATCCAAGTTCCCGCGCAGGCGAATGAGGCGGGGGTACGTGGGTTCGTCGATTCACTGGGCCAGCAGGTCATCGCCATCGTCAGCGACACGAACGCGTCGCAAGCGGACAAGCAGGCGAAGTTCCGCACCATTTTCGAACAGAACGCCGATTTCGACTGGATCGGCAAATTCGTGTTGGGGACGCATTGGCGTAAGGCGACTGCGGATCAACAGCAGCGTTACCTGACCAATTATCGCGGCTTCGTCATCGCCAACTACGCCGACAAGTTCAAGAAATATTCCGGCCAGACCTATAAGATACTCAGCGTCCGTCATATCGATGAAGGGGATTACGTGGTGAAGATGGCCATTCAAGACCCGAACCCGAATAACCCCCAGATCATGACGGATTATAAAATCCGTGAAGAGAATGGCGGGTATAAGATCTTCGACATCGTCGTCGAAGGGGTGAGCCTCATCACCACGCAGCGCTCGGAATTCGACTCGGTCGTGAAGCGCAAAGGGCTCGACGCGCTGATTGATCTTCTCGCGAAGAAACGCGGCTAATTGTCGGCCCTCTCTGGCATGGAAACCCTTGCCCGATATTCTCAGCGGTTCGTTTTCGTGGGAGAGTATATCTTCGGCAAGAAATCACCTATCTCCAACATCCTCATCCCCGATGATTTTCATTTTTCGGACATTCCGTTCCGGCGTATCGGCCTGTGTCTGTTCGATAGCGTCTGCTGCTACATCCCCGTGCATTATCTGGATGCGGAGATAAGCGCGCTTCTTGCCGATAACCGTGACATGACGCTGCTGGATCAAATGTGTGCCAAGAATGCAAAGCTCCGCTCACTGAAAGTCTACCTTCAGCAGAACCTGATGATGGGTGCGTCCGATGACCTTGTACTGCGTAAGCTGCAAGAGATCATCCTCGCCCATGCCCGCATCAGCGGGCCGGAGGCGGTGCACTCCTGCGCTGAGGTGAAGCCTATTCTCAATGCCCTATTATCGCACTCGCCGGAGATATGTTGGTTGCTGGAGCATACGTGGCATCCCTACTACATCGCGCCGCTGCATTCAGAAATGCCCGAATCTGCACTGGTAGATAACTGGGAAGATGCGCAGTGGGGGGAGGCAATCGCGCTCCGGCCCGATATGATTGCGGGGAGGGACGTCGATGATTTCCGCCACCAGTTCCTGTTCCAGTGTACGCGCTATCTCTATATCAAGCTCGGCTTCCCCAAAGACGCGCTGGGAGACGAACTGATTTACCGCGATAAGGCGCATCTGGAGGAGAAGGCTTCACAGCTCCTGCCGATTCTTACGAATATAGTCGAGGCAGCGCATGTGATAGTCCCTAGCGCGGAAGGGTTGCTAAGCAGTACACAGAGATTACTGGAAGTCCAGTCCAGCTTCGATGATCATCCGGTGAATTTGCATCACGATGCGGATGTCATCGCACATATTCATGGCTTGCGCATGGAGTTGGAGCGGAATACGGGACATGTGCCCTCTTTCTCTCCGGAGATGGAACCCGTGATTGTCCGCGTACTGGAACATCTCCTACCGCACACGTTGCCTGCCTATATCCGGTTTCTGAAAGGATTACAGGAAAAGATAGCTGCCACTTAGGAGGCGCGCGCCAGTTTCTTGTATTTCAGGCGGGTGGGGACGAGCTCGGTGACGCCGAGGCGACGCTTCAGGTCGGCTTCATACTCCTGATAATTGCCTTCGAACCATTCCACATGCGCGTCGCCTTCGAAAGCCAGGATGTGAGTGGCGAGGCGGTCTAAAAACCAGCGATCGTGGGAGATGACCACGGCACAGCCAGCGAAGTCTTGCAAGGCTTCTTCCATCGCGCGTAAGGTCTCGACGTCGAGATCGTTGGTCGGCTCATCGAGCAGCAAAACGTTGGCGCCTGATTTCAGCATTTTGGCGAGGTGTACACGATTACGCTCACCCCCTGAAAGATTGCCCACCTTCTTCTGCTGGTCAGACCCCTTGAAGTTGAATGCGGCGCAATAGGCGCGGGATTTCATCTTGTTTTTACCGAGTTCAATTTCTTCATTGCCGTCGGAGATTTCTTCCCACACGGTTTTATTATCACCCAGCGTATCGCGGCTCTGATCGACGTAGCCAAGTGTTACCGTCTCACCGATTTTCAGCTTGCCGCTATCGGGTTGTTCCTGACCCGTGATCATACGGAAGAGGGTGGTCTTCCCCGCGCCGTTGGGGCCGACGATGCCAACGATGCCGCCGGGGGGGAGTTTGAAGGTGAGATTCTCGACCAGCATACGGTCGCCGAAGGCCTTGGTGAGGTTATCGACTTCGATGACAACATCGCCGAGGCGTTGTGCAGCGGGGATCACGATTTGGGTGATGCCGCTGCGTTTCTCGTTCTGCTTCGCGACCAATTCATCGAAGGCGCTGAGGCGGGCCTTGCTTTTGGATTGGCGTGCTTTCGGAGAAGAACGCACCCATTCCAATTCGCGCGCGATGGTTTTCTGGCGGGCGGATTCTTCTTTTTCTTCCTGCTGCAGGCGGGCTTGTTTCTGCTCCAGCCATGCGGTGTAGTTGCCTTCGTACGGCACGCCTTGGCCGTTATCGAGTTCGAGAATCCAACCTGTCACGTTATCGAGGAAGTAACGATCATGGGTCACCATCACGACAGTGCCTTCATAGCTTTCGAGGAAATGCTCCAGCCATGCGACGGACTCCGCGTCCAAATGGTTGGTCGGCTCATCGAGCAGCAGCATGTCGGGTTTTTCGAGTAGCAGGCGGGCTAGTGCCACGCGGCGGCGTTCGCCGCCCGAGATCTTGGTGACGTCGGCATCGGCAGGCGGGCAGCGCAGGGCTTCCATCGCCATCTCGATTTCATTGTCGAGGCTCCACGCATCGGCGGCGTCGATCTTTTCCTGTAGTGTGCCTTGTTTTTCGAGGAGCGCGTTCATCTCGTCGTCGCTCATGTCCTCGCCCAGTTTCATCGAGAGTTCGGTGAACTCATCGAGCATGTCTTTTTTGTCCTTCAACGCTTCCATGATATTCTCGAAGACGTTCTTCGTGGGGTCGAGTTTGGGTTCCTGTTCGAGGTAACCGATTTTTGTGCCCTCGGCGGCCCATGCTTCGCCGGTGAAGTCCTTGTCGATCCCCGCCATGATCTTCAGCAGGGTCGATTTCCCCGCGCCGTTCGGTCCCAATACGCCGATTTTTGCGCCCGGAAGAAAGGACAGCCACATCCCGTCCAGAATCTTCTTCCCACCCTGATAGGTTTTCCGAAGGTCTTTCATGACATAGACATACTGATAGGACATGGGGTTTTTTCCAAATATTAGGGGTTTCAGGAGGGATTTGTGGCCTGAAACGGGGCGGATGTCAATGATTTGGGCGTTTTTTCACACCCCGAAAGCGGGGTGTTATTTGAATATCTTGAGATATTCAGCGTAGCCTTCGGCCTGTAATTTGGCTTTCGGCACGAAGCGCAGTGCGGCGGAATTGATGCAGTAGCGTGCGCCGCCCTGTTCGGGGGGGCCATCATCGAACACGTGGCCGAGGTGGGAATTGCTGCCGGAGGAGCGCACTTCCGTGCGGGGGAAGACGATGCCGCCTTCTTTCTTTTCCTTCACCATATGCTCGGAAATTGGGCGGGTGAAGCTGGGCCATCCCGTTCCGGAATCGAATTTATCGGTGGATGAGAAGAGGGGTTCGCCGGAGACGACATCGACATAGATACCTTCTTCTTTATGATCCCAATAGGCGTTGTTGAATGCCGGTTCCGTGCCGTTTTCCTGTGTGACCTTGTATTGCATAGTGTTCAACAGGCGCACGGCATCCTGATATTTTTCAGGGGAGGCATGGGCGATGATGGGTAGCAGGCTCATCAGCATGAGGGAGAGTGTACGGGATAGGTTCATACTATCTGATTCAGCCGGAAGTAGCGGAAAGTTACATCCTAGCTGCGACGTTTCTGGAAGAAGTTCTTGAGCAGCGTCCCGCACTCGGCTTCCATGATGCCGCCATAAACGTCCGGCTTATGGTGGCAGGTGGGATGAGTGTAGATGCGCGGCCCATGCTCCACCCCGCCGGATTTGGGGTCATACGCGCCGAAATAAACCCGGCGGATACGGGCCAGTGAGAGGGCGGCGGCGCACATGGGGCAGGGTTCCAAGGTGACGTAGAGATCGCAGGTCTCAAGGAATTTGGAGCCTTTAGCGGTACACGCTCGCTGTATGGCGAGTAGTTCGGCATGGGCGGAGGGGTCTTTGCGCAGTTCCACCTCGTTATGGGATGAGGCGATGATGTTCCCTGTCACACTATCCACGATGACCGCGCCAACAGGGATTTCTGAGGCATCCCTTGAGAGTTTGGCCAGCCGGAATGCCTGTTCCATGAAGGAGGGGGATTGCATAGACCGTCACCCCAGTTGGGTGTTACTTTTTGCGGAAGGCGTCGATGGAGATGACTTCGGCGGATTGCTGTACGGAATCCTCGGAATTGCTGATGTCCGGCATCGCATGGTCGAACGAGGTTTCGCCGCTGGTCTCGGCGGTGAAATTATCCTGTCCCGCCGAGGAAGTATTCGCGGTCGGGCGGGAATGGAATTGCAGGCCGAATTTGATACTGGGATCGGCGAAAGCGGTCAGCGCGTCAAACGGAATGACGAGGCGTTCGGGGATGTTGTTGAAGGAGAGCATCAGCGAGAAGCAGGTCTGGTGTACTTCCAAGTCCCAATATTGGTATTGGACGACGATCGTCATCTCCTCAGGGAAGCGGCCTTTCAGCTGCGGGGAAATGCGCGTGCCCGGATGGGTGGTGTCGAAGGAAACGAAGAAATGATGCTTGCCCGGCAGGCCGTGATCGACCACCTGTTGCAAGACTTTCTTGACCACGCCGCGCATCGCTTCATCGATCATCACGGGGTAGTCTATACGTTCGTTATCCTGCGTCATAAATTCCATTGGCCATCGGCTTTCATATTATTCACTAAACCCAGTCTATCACAGGCTTTATGGCTTGCAAGTGAAGCTTCCATGAAGCCCCATAATTGAGACAAAAACCTGTAAGGCGGGGAGCTTCTGTTGCCCGGTGCCCCCCAAACCGCGTTTACAAGCTAGAGCTTGTCAAGCGCCCTTAGGCGGCCAGACGAGCTGCTACGACGTTGTTGTCGTTAGCTGCAACGAGTGCTACGTTGTCGTTTGCACTTAAAAAATGACCCTGTAACGTCGGTGTCATATCGAGCAAAAACACAGCCTTTACCACGTCTGTCGATCCTGATTCACCCCCATAAGCGAGCAGTAACAACCCTGCATATCGTTTTGGTGGAGGTGCCGGGTTCCGCCCCCGGGTCCAGTCCGCTTATTCTGAAGCATCATTTATTGCCATAGCCTTGCGGCAATCTTGAATATAGGATAGTTTCCCGCGCTTGTGAAGACGTAAAGCGTATGAAAATGATTGTGCCGAGCTGGAAAATAGGGCGACCTTTCCAGATTTTATTGTTGATTATCATTGCCTGCCTCGGGTGGGGAGTCCTCTGGGAGCCTGACCAGCTGCGCCTGGTGAGGGATGACCTGACCATCTGGCAGTGGGACGAAGCGCCCCTGAAAATAGTCGTCATCAGTGATATCCATGCGGGTGCGCCTTATATGGATGCCGCGAAGCTGGAAGAAGTCGTGCAGATGGCGAACTCCGCCGAACCCGATATTATTTTGCTGGCAGGGGATTATCTGGTGGATAGGAATATCCCCGGCGGGGAATTTGTCACCCCGCAGGATGTGGCGCGGTTGCTGAAACCTTTGAGGGCGCCGCTCGGGGTCTATGCGGTATTGGGGAATCACGACTGGTGGTCTACCCCACAGGACGTCCACGACGCGTTCGAATCGGTGGGCATTTCTGTCCTGTGCAATGAAACGCGGCGCATCCAGCACAAGGGTAACGCCTTCTGGCTGATGGGGCTGGGTGACATGCATACGGGTAAACAGGATATCGCAGGCGCGATGGAAGTGGTGGATGACGACCGTCCCATCATCGCCTTCACCCATATCCCCGATATTTTCGCGACCTTCCCGGGGCGTATTGCGCTCGGCATCGCCGGGCATACACATGGGGGGCAGGTGGCGTTGCCGTTCATCGGCCCATTGCTGACTAATTCGGAATTCGGCCAGCGTTACGCGGGCGGTGTTGTCACGGAAGAGGGACAGACTTTCTTCATCAGCAAAGGCATCGGCACGAGTATCCTGCCCATCCGCTTCGGCGTGCCCCCGGAAATTAATCTTTTGTATATTAAAGGAAATGTCCCAAATTAATGTTGGTATAAATAATAATAACGTAACATAATAAGGCTGAGAAACATGATAGAATAAGTTATGTTTTACAGCGATAAAGAACAGGATGAAATCCGCAAAAAACGTATTAAAGACGTAGAAGACTTTGTTGAGAAACAGGCACAGCATCCGGTACATGCGCGTTTGGTATCTGCCTCGATGACGGATACGCACTACCACGTGGTCCTATCCATCGACCCCGAGTTCCATGCATCTTTAATTAAACAATACAATCTTGATAATGAAAAACAAAAACAATTGATCGACACAATTTTTCAACGTTTTGAAAAAAGCTTAACCCGTCAGGAACACCCCGACAATATCGTAAAAAATAATAAAGAGATCAGTTTCTCGATTCCAAAACGCCGGAATGATGATTGGTTTGATGCGCTTATGATGCACGAACGCATACCCCAAATGGTGGGTGCTCTTAGCAGAGCCTATGAGAATATTTTAACTGATATGATAAGAGATGAATTTAAAGCGCATAATCTTTCTGAATTGGCGGATGTCATTGCCAAATCAACACCAGGAAACTTCCATAGCAATCAGATTTCCGTCTATTCTTTTGTCGAGCATCCTGACGAAGTGAAAGACATTGAAAAGAGGTTGGATGCTCTTGGTTTTCGGCAGCTTTCATTATTAACCATGGGGGGTATGGCGCTTATTGCACATACCAATGATCATTATGTGCTGCGTATTGTAAGAAAAGACAAGGAAACGGAGCGACCTTTGGCGCCACAGATACTTCAGCCAGTGGCAGCATTCGGAACGGAACATTATCGAGTCGAAATCATGCCTAAAGTGAACACTAAAGGTGTAACAGACGAACATGTTGATGCGGTGAGTATAGCCCTTGAGACAGGATGGCAAAATCCCGGAACACGCATATTTTTCGAGGATGGAAAAGCAAGGAATGTTGGATTACTGGAGGACGGGACGCCGGTTGTTATCGATCCCGGCAAATCTTTCATATACAATGATGATAATCCCACACCACTTTTACACGAGCATTATAAGCGGCTAATTGAAGAAAGAGATTTTCTGGCATCGGAAATGATAAATATCGCGAAAAAATTCAGTTGGGTTGATGATAGAGGTGGCTGGAAACAACATACATTTTTTCCAGAAATTCTTACTCATAAAGCCTGTGACGTTATAACTCGTGAAGAATTGGAGACATTAAAAAAATCCGCCAATCCATCGGATAAGTGGTTCGCCGCGCAGGTTGAGGGAGATGGTGGTGAGTTACCGCGGTATCCAAATAAAATTGAAATCCCTCCCCCTGAGGTGGACGCGTTATCCATCTCCCACGCTTCAATAGCCCATCGTGCCTTCCAACGTGTAGTGCCATGAAACTTATTATCTCTTAAAACTTTTTTCTTGTCATAATTTTATGTGGTGGGATACTCCATATAACAAAAGGAGAAGCCCTTGCCATTAAACGCAGCGCAAAAAGCCGAAGTTAGCACATTGAGAAATGAATCGTTCCAGACATACCGCGAGGTTTCGCCTGAGTTGGAAAACATTCTTTATGAAGCAATACCCGTGCTCGATCACGGTTTCGTGCGCGTGGTTGATTATATGGGGACGGATAGTGCCATCGTGCAGGCGGCGCGCGTGTCCTACGGTAAGGGTACGAAAAAGACCCGTGAGGATGAAGGGCTGATCCGCTATCTGCTGCGCCATCGCCATACTACGCCGTTCGAGATGTGCGAGATGAAGTTTCATATCAAGTTGCCGATATTCGTCGCGCGGCAATGGATCCGCCACCGTACCGCCAACGTGAATGAATATTCCGGTCGTTATTCCATCATGGATAAAGAGTTTTATGTGCCGTCGCCGGAGCATCTGGCAGCGCAATCGACCAGCAACCGCCAAGGGCGCGGTGATGTGTTAGCTGGCGCGGAGGCGCAACGCGTGCTGTCCATTCTGAAGGATGATTCGAAGCAGGCATATCAGCATTATGAAGAGATGATGAATTGCACCGAGGATGGCACCATCTTCGACGAAAGCAAGCAGGGGCTCGCGCGCGAACTGGCGCGGATGAATCTGCCGGTCAATTTCTATACGCAATGGTATTGGAAGATCGACCTCCATAACCTGATGCATTTCATCGCGCTGCGTGCCGACCCGCACGCGCAATATGAAATCCGCGTCTATGCCGAAGCGATGCTCGACATTATGCAAAAATGGGTTCCGTTGACCTATGGCGCCTTCATGGATTACCGCATGGGCGGCAAAGAGATTTCCGCGAAGGGCATGGAGATTATTAAGAAGCTCATCAAGGGTGAGCAGGTATCGCAGGAAGAAAGCGGGCTTTCCAAGCGCGAGTGGGATGAGTTGCATAACACCCTCACTGCCTGATTCATCAAACGGTCATAGACGTTTTGGTAAGGTGTGCTTATGAGTCCGCTTTCTCTTCAGAACCGACTATCCCGCTGGGCGGAACAGGAGTATGCCCGCACCCTTCCCGTGCGCAGAAAGGATACTGTTCCTGAAGCTATCAAGCGATTCCAGACCTTGGACGCACGTGGCCACCGGGTCTCTGACGTGCCGAATGAGGTGTTTTCATCGGTGCAAACCACGTTAGAATCCCTGGGGTATCCTGCGGTATCCATGTTCCGTAAAGGCGGCAGCAGCCTCGTGTTCCGGTTATTAGACGCGCATGGGAACGATACAGGTTCCATCCTCCGGCTGGCGCTACAGGATTCCGAAGAGGTTGGGGTGGGTGTGCCGCTATCCGTCCTCCGCTCGGAGCGACATTCTCTCACGGCGGGCGGGGAAGACATTATTCTGGAAATCGCCCCCCGCGTCCCCCTACTGGCGGATGCTATCGAAAAGGACATCCTTACACAGGATGAAGCCGAGCAAGTGGTGCAATCCCTCCGGCGGCAGGTGATCCGTGAAGGCGGATACCCTTACGATCTGGACGACCCGAAGAACATCGGATTACTGAAAGATGGCACACCTGTCGTCATTGATAAGGATGCTGTGTTCTCTGCGGAGCAAATGGCAGAGGATGCTTTTCATGAATCGTTCCGCGAGCGCGAGAACGAGAAGGGAATATTGGAGAGAAAAACCCTGCCCGAATTCTCGTGGGCGGATGATAGCGGTGCAGCGAAACAAGACACACTGCACCAGCCTATGTCTTCCCGCCCGCCCCGAGCGCGAACCTAGAAGATAAAGTCTGTCGCGCTCAAGCTAGCGAGCGAGACACCTTGCAGTTCCACCCCGTGATTGCCGAAGAAGAATAATGCATTGCCGCCATGATCGACCGCATGGGTGTTCATCAGGGAGGTGAAGCCGGAGATGACGTTGGTCAGGTCGAGCTTGTCCTGTCCTACGGTGAAATCGGTGATGAGATCAACGCCGCGGCCGGTGCCGTTGCCGAAGATGAAGACATCCGCTCCCGTGCCACCTGCCAGCTTGTCGCCGAAGGTGAAGCTATCGACCGTCTTGACGGTTTTCGCCGTGTCCGCCAGTTCAAACGTGACGTTGGTCAGCAGGAAGTCGCTATTGTCGGTCTTGCCGGGAGTGATACCGTTATCGACCGCTTCGAATTTCAGCGACTGGAAGGTGCCGAGGCCGGTGATATTGAAGGTAGCCTTGCCGTTGATATTGATGGCGGCGAAGATGCTGCTGCCGGTTTCATGCCCATCGGCATCGAAGGCGGTGACTTTGAGTTTCTCCCCCAGACCCGCTGCTTCGCCTTTGTAGAATTTCTCGACGGAGAATCCTGCTTTTTTTGCCTCGACACCGAGGTCGATCGTGATGCTTTCCGAACCCTGAGCACGCATGAAATCCACTTCGCCGGCAAAACGGCCAGCGGCAACGCCGGTTTCTGTGACCGCGAGCGTATATTTCTTGCCGCTCAGGGAGAGATTGAAATCAAGCGTGCCATCGCCAACCAGCAGCCCGGTGGCATCGCGCGCTTCGATGCTAACCGTCGGAGCATCGGGTTCAACTTTTGTGGCCGTTACAAGGAGCAGGCCACTGTCATTGCCGCCGACGATGGTGTCGTTATCGGCGCCGCCATTGATGACGTCGTTGTTATTGCCGCCATAGATCAGGTCATTGCCGTTGCCGCCAAGGATGGAATCATTGTCCTGATTGCCATGGAGATAATCATCGCCATTGCCGCCATTCAGGATATCCGCACCGGTATAGCCCTGAATGGAATCGTTGCCGTCCAGGCCGTAGAGGGAATCATTGCCCTTGCCGCCGATGACGGTGTCGTTGCCGAATCCGGCATTCACGTAATCGTCGCCCTCTTCGCCGTATATTAGGTCGTCGCCGAGACCGCCGAGGAGGGAGTCATTACCGATGCGGCCGTGGAGTTCGTCGTTATCGTCGCCACCATCGAGCGTGTCATTGCCTTCTCCGCCGCCGAGGAAATCGCTGCCCGTACCGCCGTTGAGATAGTCGTTACCATTACCGCCGCGCAGCGTGTCATTGCCTTCGAACCCGGCGAGGGAGTCCGTACCGTCACCGCCCAGAATGGAATCATCCCCTTCATGGCCGCTTAGATGGTCATCCCCGTCATTGCCGAAGATGGTATCGTTACCGGTGCTACCATAGAGCGTATCATTGCCGATACCGCCGGTGAGGGTGTCTATCCCGTCGCCACCATGCAGTTCGTCGTCGCCTTCGTTACCTGTCAGAGAATCGTCGCCGCCTGCCCCGTAATATAATTCGCTTTGATCTGATCCGTTGAACGTCTCGGCTTCTTCTGAACCGTAGATGGTAACGTCTGGCATCTGAGCACTCCTGCAAAGTTAATGTGTATTAAAATTACAGAAAATTTGATAGAAAATCCACACAAAAATTAACTAGTTTTTTAGTCAAATGAGGATTAAATGCCCTCTATATTAATCCAGTATTTTCAGTATATTGGCAAAGTATCGCTGGGCTTGGGATTGGGCGATATTGCCACCGTTATCGGCGGTGTTTGAGAGGTCAGAAATTAACGGAATTTTAGCTAAAAAAATGGTTTGGGAGCGTGCGGCGAGGGCTTCTCCGCCGCCTTCGCCGAAAATAGCATGGGTGGAGCCGTCGGGAGCCAGAAAATGGCTCATATTCTCAATGATTCCACGAATGGGCACGCCGATTTTCTGGAACATGCGGATACATTTCCATGCGTCGTCGGCGGCGACGGCTTGCGGGGTGGTGACGATGAGGGTGCCGCCATTGCCATGGGCGAGGTCGAGTTGCTGGAGCAGGGTCAAATGGATATCGCCCGTGCCGGGGGGGAGGTCGATGAATAAGGTATCGAGCGGCGAGTCCGCAGTTCCCCACATCGTGCCACGGATCAGTTGGTTCAGCGCTTTGCTGACCATCGGCCCGCGCATCACGGCGGGTTCGTCGCCGATGAGCAAGCCGAGCGACATGCAGCGTACGCCATGTGCTTCCAATGGCACGAACGCCCCTTCATGCAAGGCGGGTTTTTCGGAAAGACCGAACATGCGGGGGAGGGATGGGCCTTGCAGGTCGGCATCGAGCAGCCCGACTTTTTTGCCCTGTGAGGCGAGGGTCATCGCCAATCCAGAAGCGACGGTGGATTTGCCGACGCCGCCTTTGCCGGAAGCGATGGCGATGACGCGCTTTACATGGGGCAGGGGTGTCAGATTCCAGCGGGCGGGTTTTTGTGAGGCGGTGGTTCCGGGTTCGGCGGTGCACTCGGCAGTGAGGATAACGTTCCAGTGCTGGCCGGGGAATGCGCTTTCAAGCACAGCTTCGCACGTGTTACGCAATGGTTCCTGCAAGGCGCGCTGTTCGAGGTCGATGGTCAGCACAAGAGTGCCGCCGCTGTCATTCGGCTCCAGCGCGGTCACGATACCGGCACTCAGGATGTCCTTGCCCGATATCGGGTCCGGCACAGTCCTTAAGTGTTTTTCGATTTCTGAACGAGAAATGACAGTCATTACTTGAAAACCTCCGATGCCTCTGCCTATATAGGATTTTCCTGATGGAATATACAACCGGAGTAGATAGTCGATGAGTTGGAAACAAGGAAGCGGTAAAGGCCCGTGGGGCAACCGCCCTCCCAGCACCCCTCCCGGTGGCGGTCACCATAATGGCGGCGGCCCGAACCGTACGCCCCCACCGCCTGACTTGGACGAATTTTTCCGTAAAGGCCAGGAATCACTGCGTAACCTGATGGGTGGACGTGGCGGCGGTATTGGCCCCATACTCATTATCGGTGCGCTGCTGCTGGCGTTATGGGGCGCTTCCGGATTTTATCGTGTAGATGCCGATGAGCAGGGCGTCGTCATGCGTTTCGGGCAATATCACCGTATCAGCCAGCCGGGGTTGAATTATCATCTGCCCTACCCGGTCGAGACGGTATTCACGCCGAAAGTGACCAACATCAACCGCGAACAGGTGGGTTTCCGCTCCAGTAGCGGTGTCTATAATACCGACCGCCGCAACATCATCCCCGAGGAAAGCCTGATGCTGACGGGGGATAAAAATATTGTTTCCGCGCAGTTCGAGGTGCAGTGGCGCATCAAGGATGCAGAGAAATTCTTATTTAACGTGCGTAGCCCGGAAGTCTTGGTGAAGCCCGTGGCGGAAACGTCTATGCGCGAGATCATGGGAAAAACGCCGCTCTCGCTCGCGCTCTCCGATAGCCGTCAGGTGATCGCCGAGGATACCAAACAGCTGATGCAGGCCATCATGGACGAATATGAGGCGGGTATCGAGATTTACGAGGTCAACCTCCTCGCAGTGGATGCGCCGGAGCCGGTGGTCGATGCGTTCATCGACGTCCTCGCCGCACAGCAGGAGAAGGAAACACTGCGTAACCAGGCGATGAAATACCGTGACGGGATTCTCCCCGTCGCCCAAGGTCAGGTCGAGAAGATGATCAAGGATGCGCAAGGGTATAAGGAAGCCATCGTCAGCAAGGCGCGCGGGGATTCCGAACGGTTCATTTCCATCTATAATGAATATAAGAGCGCCAAGGACGTTACGCGGAAACGGATGTATCTCGATACAATGGAGCAGATCCTGTCGGGGATGCAAAAAGTCATCATGAGCGACGGGTCAGCCAAAAGCGTGACGCCGTATCTGCCGCTGCCCGCTATCGAGAAGCAGCGGAAAGCTCCGGTCACCGAAGTTCCCGCTCCGGTCAGCAACGCCGCTCCATCCAGTGAATATAGAGGAGGCACACGATGAACTCATCCCGCGCTATGATTTTGGGTGTTGTCGTGTTCATCGCGGCGGCATTGCTGCTGAACTCCTTCTTCATCGTCAACCAGACCGAGCAGGCGCTTGTGCTCCGGTTCGGGAAGCCGGTCAATATCGAGCGTGAACCGGGTCTAAAAATGAAGATGCCGCTGGTCGACAGCGTCGTCTATTATGACCTGCGCACCATCGCGCTTGATTCCGATTCCAAGACAGTCATCCTGAAAGATCAGGATCGCCTCATCGTCGACGCGTTCGTGACCTACCGTATCAAGGACCCACTGCTGTTCTACCAGACGGTGCGCGATGAGCGGGTGATGAATATGCGTCTTGAAAGTATCCTGGAGAAAAGCCTCCGCGATAATCTCGGGAAAGAGACATTGAGCTCGCTGCTTTCGGCGAAGCGGTCGGAACTGATGCGCGCTATCCGCAATAACGTCTATCGCCTCGCTTCCGGCGGCGACGAGCAGATGGGCGCGGACAAGGACGGGGTGGATAACAGCAATACGGGGTATGGTATCGAGATCGTCGATGTCCGTATCATGCGCACCGACTTGCCGAAGGAAACCAGCGATCCTATCTATAACCGGATGCGTTCGGATCGCCAGAAAGTCGCGGAGAAATTCCGGGCCGAAGGCCAGAAGGAATCGCAGATCATCCGCTCTGAAGCGGATAAGACGCGTACCATCCTGATGGCGGAAGCCGAGAAGGAATCGGAAATCCTACGCGGGCAAGGCGACGCCGAAGCCAGCCGCATCTATGCCGATGCGTTCGGCAGGGATGAGGAGTTCTACGGGTTCTATCGCACGATGCAGGCCTATCGCGGCAGCCTGAACAAGGATGACACGACCCTGATATTGTCGCCGGATACCGATTTCTTGCAGTATTTTGAGAAAAAATAAAACCGAGGTCGTTCATGTATCGCTATGCATTTTTTGCTTTCCTTCTCCTGGTCACCACGGGGTCGGCGGATGCTGGCGTGCGTGCCGAGAGTTTCGCGCCGCTGGTTGAGAAATTAAGCCCCGCGGTCGTCAATATCTCAAGTTCACAGAAATTGAAAAGCGGTGGCATGACCGGCGCGCCTTTCGGCAATATGCCACTTGACCAGCAGGAACAACTCAAGGAATTCTTCCAGCAGTTCGGTATCCCGCAAGGCGGAATGGGCGGTGGGAAAGCGCTGGAGCAGGAAGTGCAATCGCTGGGTTCCGGGTTCGTGATTTCGGCGGACGGGTATATCGTCACCAATAATCACGTGGTCGAAAAAGCCGAGCAGATCTCCGTGCGTTTTCAGGATAATACGAAATATGAAGCGAAGCTGGTCGGGCGGGATCCGAAAACCGATCTGGCGCTTCTGAAAATCGAGTCGAAGAAATCTTTGGCCTTTGTCGCACTTGGCGATTCGGACAAGGTGAAGGTGGGTGACTGGGTCATCACCATCGGCAATCCGTATGGCCTCGGCGGCACGGTGACGGCGGGTATCGTTTCTGCGCGCGGGCGTAATATCAATGCCGGGCCGTTCGATGATTTCCTGCAGACGGATGCGGCGATCAACCAAGGGAATTCCGGTGGGCCGATGTTCAATACGGATGGTGAAGTCATCGGCGTGAATACGGCGATTTTCTCGCCTAACGGCGGGAGCGTCGGTATCGGGTTTGCGATTCCCTCCTCGATGGCGAAGCCGGTGATCGAACAATTGCGTACCGAAGGCCGCACCCATCGCGGGTGGCTGGGCGTGAAAATCCAGCAGGTGACGGACGAGATCGCCAACAGCCTGGGCCGCAAGAACGCGAAAGGCGCGCTCGTATTAGAAGTGACGCCGGATAGCCCGGCAGCCAAAGCAGGCATCAAGGCGGGTGACGTCATCATCTCCTTTGATGGGAAGGATATCGGCGAGATGCATCAATTGCCGCGTATCGTGGCGGAGACAAAAATCGGTAAGGAAGTTGAAGTGGAAGTCTGGTGTGGCAATGACACGGAGGAATTCGACGTGACGCTCGGTGAGCTGGACGAGTCCGAAGACCTTGAGACAAGCGCGTCCGACACCGCACCCAAAAGCGAGAAAAAATTGGCCGGGGAAGCGATGCTCGACTTGGAAGTGCAGACGATCTCCGACGGGCTTCGCGCCCGCTATGGCATCCCCAAGGATATCAAAGGCGTCGTCATCGTACAGGTGAAGCGCGACGGGGAGGCGGCGATGCGCGGCGTGCAGCCGGGGGATGTAATCCTCGCCGTGAACCAGCGCGACGTGAAGGATATTAGCGCGCTTAAATCAGCGGTAGCCGAAGCGCGTGACGCGGGTCGGGATTATATCCTCATGCGCGTATGGCGCGCGGGGGAGTCTACGTACATCACGTTGCCAACGGGTAAAGACGCGAAGAAAAAATAATGCTCTGACCTGTCAGGAAACGAACTGCGCTTTGGTGTAACCTTGCAGATAGAGTGCGCCTGTAAGCGATGCATGGTTCAGCGCCACGTGAGCTTCCTTGCGGACGACTGGTTTGGCGCGATAGGCGATGCCGAGGCCGGCGGCCTTGATCATCGGCAAGTCATTCGCGCCGTCGCCGATGGCGATGGATTCATCCGGGCGTAGCCACATCGCGTCACTCGCGCTGCGCAACGCCTGCAACTTGCTTTCCTTGTCCAATATCGGATGGATGACGTTTCCGGTCAGTATCCCATCGGCGATGTCCAACTGGTTGGCCATATCGCCTGCGAAACCCAACATCGCGCCGACGCGGGAGGTGAAGAAGGTAAAGCCGCCGGAGACCAGTAGTGTATTCGCCCCGTTCGCGTTCATCGTGTGTACTAAGGTGCGCGCTCCCTTACTGGCGGTGATGCGCTCGGAGAATGTTTTTTCGAGTACATCGACCGGGAGTCCCTTAAGTAAAGAAACACGGTATTCCAGTGCTGCTGCGAAATCCAGTTCGCCGTTCATCGCGCGCTCGGTGATGGCGGCGACTTCGGATTTCAGGCCTGCAAAATCCGCCAACTCGTCGATACATTCCTGCTCGATCATGGTGGAATCCATATCGCTGATGAGAAGCTTCTTCTTGCGGCCTTCTATCGGGAGGGCGGCCCAGTCGAACGGTTTTCCGTCCAGTAACAGCTTGATATTGGTGCGCAGGATTTTCTCGTCACGCAGATTAAAGGTGAATTGGAATGCCTCACCTTCCCCCAGCCATGTTTCAGAAATGCCGCCGCTGACGGAGGGAGCGATGCGTTTTTTGGCATCTGCTACCAATGCCGTGGTCAGTTTCTCAGCGTCAGGGTCGGCCAGCAGGATAAGGGCGATGGGCGAGGTCATGGTTTTCATTCTCCTTGGCGGCACTATGCCGTATTATCCCCAATGATGGGAACAGAAAATCGACATGAGGTCATCATCCTGACCGGGCCGACGGGCAGCGGCAAGTCAGCGCTCGCCATGCAATGGGCAATGGAGCGGGGCGGCGTCATCCTCAACGCGGATGCGATGCAGATGTATGCAGATGTGCGCATCCTCACCGCGCGGCCCTCTATGGAAGATGAGGCGCGTGTGCCGCATCGGCTGTACGGCATCTGGCAGGCAGCGGAGGTGGGGAGCGTCACACGGTGGCTGGAGGTGGTCATCCACGAGATACGGCGCTGCTGGTCTGAGGGCAAGCTTCCTATCCTTGTCGGGGGGACGGGAATGTATATTAAAGTGTTGATGGAGGGGATCTCCCCTATACCCGATATTCCATCCGATATCCGGCAGGAGGTTCGCGCCATGCCGCACACGTCCCTGCACCCGACATTAGCGGCGGTGGATGCAGCGATGGCGGCGCGGCTGAAACCGGGCGATACGCAGCGTCTGGCGAGGGCGCTGGAGGTAATCCGCACGACCGGACGGTCATTGGCGGACTGGCAGAAGGAACCGCGCACCCCACCTTTACCTGAAGCCCAGTTTAACCTTTATATTCATACACTTCCCCGCGAGACGCTTTATGAACGCATTAATCAGCGGGTGCATATTATGGTTGAGGAAGGGGCGATTGAGGAAGTGGAGGCATTGCTGAGGTTAGGTCTACCCCCCGCCATGCCCCTGTCACAAGCAGTCGGAGTGCCTGAATTCACTGCATATTTGCAGAATATCATCCCCTTAGAAGAAGCCATCACCCGCACCCAGCAACATTCCCGCAACTACGCCAAACGACAGGAGACCTGGATGCGGAACCAGTTTGGCAAACGTATATCTTAATATAATTTTAACACAACAGATGCGGGTTTTGCTTTATCACCCTTCACCATGGTTGATACACATACATTCTGGCAATCCGAGCCTGTTGCAGTGCGCGGAAAAGTAACACGAACGGCTCTTAGTCATCCGGATGATTCCGGTGCGCGAGGTAACGGCAGCACCAAGAGTTTACCCATTTCAAGTGCCGCACAAGAGTGGGGCCAGATGTTGAGAAACAGGATTGGAAGCACCAATAGGTCTTCTTTAGCAGGTGAGCTGCATTGTTTTCCCCATGAAATAATCGCATGGGAGCAGGGATTGAGGTTGCCCCCACCATCGAAGTTTCTTGCATTGAGAATGATGCTCGGATTGAATTTTAGTGAGAGCGATAAAGTCTTGGCGAATGCCACTAAAAGGTTCACCGATTGCTATTGCTAAGCATTAGAAGGTCTTACCCCTGAACAAAAACATTATGCCTTTGGAAATCATGTGACAGATCCTCATCTGGAAAAAAAGCCGGGTACTATCGGTGCACGGACAAAACCTGATGATGCCTCCTATACCACAAGTAGCCCGGATGTTTGCATAGGCAACGCGCAGGATTTCCGCGATTTTCTGTGCTTATTGCTGGATGAGAAAAAAGTGACCCTTTTTCAAGCCTCCCATCAATCAAAATTACATTTTTATGACTGGATTGCGCTTAAAACATCCGGTGACAGGCACTCATACCAATTGCCATCCTTCAAAAAATTACGCGAGATTGCTGAGTATTTTGACCTCACGAATGATGGTAGGGTTTTCACTTATGTGCGGAATGGGGTGGAACATCAAGAGTCTGCTGTAGAAAAACTAATCCGCCTCCATATGGAAAGTTATCTTAATAGATTTCCCCAGTCGGACGGATTACGTTGTTGGAACAAAGACGTATTGCCGCAATGTTTTAGTAAACAATTGCTCGCGGAAGCAAATACAGTCGATATTTATCTTAGAGGCGCGTTGCTTTTGCATGATATGCGCATGAGTGGTGTTCAGCCTATTATGCAGTTACACCATACGTCATTTACTGCAGCTACGCGTTTGCGGTGGATGGAAGAGTGGCTTAAGGGCCTGCCATGGGAGAATACTGGTATTACGTTTGATCAGGACCATTTTGATAGCCTGAAACAGTGTTTTGATGAACAGCCAAGTGAAATATGGCGTCAAGAAATGGCGACAATCCTCCCTTCACCGCAAACCATAAAAGAAGCGGTGACAGAACTACTGGAAGGTCATAGTCGAAAAGCGTACAGGCCTTTGGCAACGGCAGATAATGGACGCCAGCCGAATGAATCTGAAAAGATAAAACTGCCCGTTGCAGAACCTAATTATCAAATAATCACGGACCGCTTTGCAGAGGAGGATGCCCCAGCTATTAATGGCCACGTCAGCCATGGAGCAAACGGCAGTGCGAATGGCCATAGCCATGTGGATAGAGTTGCAAGAAGTGCCCGAAATGCCCAAGAGATTGCGCGTGTGGGAGTTGGCGGACTGGGCCATACGACTCGTCAACTTGTTAGAAAAGCAGTAAATGAGCAGAACAAATGAAGCCCTGATTGACCTTTCCTGCGAAAATCGTTATTTTCCTTGGCTCTGGAGAAGAATCGATGTTAGCGCGCAAGAAACCGGCAGCCAAACCTGCCAGCCCTGAACAACCTGAGATGGCGATGACCGGGGCGGAAATCCTGATTCGTTGCCTTGTTGATAACGATGTGGACACCATTTTCGGGTATCCCGGCGGGGCGGTCTTGCCGATTTATGATGCGCTGTTCAAGCAGAACCATGTGCGCCATATCCTCGTCCGCCATGAGCAGGGCGCTACCCATGCGGCGGAGGGCTATGCCCGTTCCACGGGGAAGCCGGGTGTGGTGCTCGTCACCTCTGGGCCGGGGGCGACCAATGCGGTCACCGGGATCATGGACGCGTTGCTGGATTCCATTCCGCTGGTGGTGATTACCGGACAAGTGCCGACGCATCTGATCGGGACGGATGCGTTTCAGGAAGCGGACACTACGGGTATCACGCGTTCCTGCACCAAGCATAATTACCTCGTGCAAACCATCGAAGACCTGCCGCGTATCCTGCATGAGGCCTTCATGGTGGCGACGACGGGGCGGCCCGGCCCGGTCGTGGTTGATGTACCGAAGGATATCCAGAATAAAATGGGACAGTATCTGTCACGTGAAGAGTGCGAGCGTCCGTCCTATAAACCCATCCGTCCGTTGGACAAGATGCAGATCGAGCGTGCCGTCGCGCTGATGGCGATGGCGAAGAAGCCTGTGTTTTATACGGGTGGCGGCATCATCAATGCGGGACCGGAAGCGTGTGCGGTGTTGACCGAACTGGTGCATCTTACCGGGTTCCCGATCACCAATACGCTGATGGGGCTTGGTGCATTTCCGGGTTCGGACAAACAGTTTCTCGGCATGCTGGGGATGCACGGATCGCTGGAAGCGAATATGGCGATGGCCGAATGCGACGTGATGATCAATATCGGCGCGCGGTTCGACGACCGGGTGACGGGGAAGCTCTCCGGCTTCTCGCCGCGTTCCAAAAAAATCCATGTCGATATCGACGCGTCCTCCATCAATAAGACCGTGCGTGTCGATGCGCCTGTCATCGGCGATGCGCTGCCCGTGCTGCAGGAAATGCTGCGTCTTTGGAAAGAGAAAAAACTCAAAGCGGATAAATCCGCGCTGGATGCATGGTGGAAAGAAATCGAGATATGGCGCGCGCGCAAGAGTTTCTCCTATAAGCAGCTGACGGGGCGGGACGATACGATCAAGCCGCAATATGCCCTTGACCGTCTCTATGAACTGACCAAAGCGAAGCACCCCTATGTGACAACCGATGTCGGCCAGCACCAGATGTGGGCGGCGCAGTTCATCAAGTTCGACAAACCGAATCACTGGATGACGTCCGGTGGTCTGGGAACGATGGGGTACGGCTTCCCCGCCGCCATCGGCGTGCAGATCGCGCACCCGGATGCGATGACGATTTGCGTTACTGGAGAAGCGTCGTTCCTGATGAATATCCAGGAACTTTCGACGGCCGTACAATACCGCGTGCCCGTCAAAATCTTCATCCTCAATAACCGCTATATGGGGATGGTACGCCAGTGGCAGGAGATGTTCCACGGCTGCCGCTACTCCGAATCCTATATGGATTCGCTGCCCGATTTCGTGAAGCTGGCGGAAGCCTACGGCATGAAGGGGATGCGGTGCATGGAGGTCGGAAAAGTTGATGAAGCGATCCAAGAAATGCTCGCCCATCCCGGCCCCGTCATCATGGATATGGTGGTAGACCAGAACGAGAACGTCTTCCCGATGATTCCGGCAGGGGCGGCGCATAATGAGTTGGTGCTGGGGCCGGAGGAGAGTTCCGGTCCGCTCGATAAGAATCAGGTGTAGTCTTGTCCATATTTTCCTCCTCTGACTTTAAAATATTGCTGCGGCTTAGCTGGGGGATGATGTGGCGGCAATGGACGTTATCTGTCGCACTTAGCCTGATGTGTGGTGTGCTTGGAATAGGCTCCTTGCTGCTGATTTCCAAGAGTATGGGCTCCCTTGGCGTGGTGACGTTATTGACATCACTGTTGGGGGTGCTGATCATCCCGCTTGGCATCACTGCTTTGTTGTTCATCACAGCCTATTCGCTCAAGCTCGTCCAGTATGTCTCTATCGAAGGGCGTTATCTTCAGATGCAAAATGATAGCGGGCCGCTAACCAGTCCTTCTGGGGTATGGCAGCCCATATGGCAGTACTGGCCGTTCATCTGGCGTCAGATAGTGTTTACTATCCTCGTATACGCGTTGATTCTTGTGTTTTACGAGCTGTTAGGCGACGTGATGGTCTATCTGGAATTGCCGTTGAATATCGCCTTAGGACTGCTCATTAATTTCATGCTGTTTCGTCTTTTCTTCGCGCGCCAACAGGAAGGACTACGCTTCAGGCTTGTGTCGTCAGACGAAGCGGTGGGATACAAAGCCAACGCACCGCATGTGTTCCGATACATCATCCCGTTATGCATTGGCGCATACGCCATCCAAACGCTCTATCTGGAAAAAGCGATGGAGACGACTCTCGCCGCAGCAATGGCGGATATCGACAGTAAGTTCCCTGATGAATTATCGCCTTCCTATTATTCGTCCGATCCGGAATGTGTGGGTAAATCCGCTCCGCAATTCGCGTGGTTGATGCAAGCGAGAGAGTTGGTGAATGAAGACCCGGCTTCTTTAGGGGCCTATTTCCAAGTATCCGGAAACACGCTTTATCGCATCATGTTCCCCCGGGGTGAGGGGACACTGCCATATACCTTGTTTATGACACGGCAAGGAATGATGCAAAAGGCTCCGAGTGAAGCTATGCAGAAGGTGACCCCTGACCTTGTAAAGCAATGGCTCCCGGTCTCGCTCAGCAAGATAGGATTCGCGTCGGAATCACACCTTATTACGGATATGAAAGCGCCGGATGGCAGCACGGTGGTGTATACACCCAACCTGCGGGGAGCTATCAACGCGGCGGGTGGCAACGGGGATATGGTGACGGAATTGCCGGGATATTATATCCAGCATTCCTGCTTCACGATTCCAATTGAGTTCCCGTCAACGGTCGTTATGAAGGGTGAAAAAGAATGGCTGGGTTGGGTGGAAGAGCCTGCACAAAATCTTAAAAATCCGGAGTCTCTCAATCTTCCTAAAACGGATAAATAGCCAAACCCACTTGAGATTAAGCGTTTGATGCGATAGGACATTAGCATGAACACTATGACAGACATTGTTTACGACATCCCGGAACAGAAGGAAGAACTGGCGCGGCATACGTTGGCCGTACTTGTGGATAATGAGTTCGGGGTGCTGAACCGCGTGGTGGGGTTGTTCTCCAGCCGGGGGTATAACATCGAGAGTTTGACGGTGGCGGAGGTGGATCAGGTGAAGGGTCTCTCCCGCATTACCGTGGTGACGCGCGGGACGGAGCAGGTGGTGCACCAGATCAAGACGCTGCTGGAGCGCATGGTTCCTGTGCATTTGGTGCATGATCTGACCGAAGAAGGCCCGCATGTGGAGCGCGAACTGGCGCTGGTGAAGGTCTCCGGATCGGGGGATACACGCGTTGAGGCATTGCGCATCGCCGATATCTTCCGGGCGCGCTCGGTGGACGCGACGACGGAATCGTTCATCTTCGAGATCACCGGCAATACGCAGAAGATCGACGCCTTCATTGAGCTGATGAAACCGCTGGGCCTCATCGAGATCGCCCGTACCGGGGCGGCAGCGATGGCGCGGGGGAAGACCGGACTCTAGGTTTTTACGGCTTTCCGGGATATTTTAGCGCATTCTTAATCACTTTTTTATAAGAACTGCGCTTTAATGGAAAAAACAATCAGGAGTTTCAGATGTCCAAGCGCCTTATTTCACTTCTTGCCGCTACTTCCATGCTGGCCCTTTCCGGGTGCGGCTATAGCTCACAAGACCGTGTGCTTTCAGGCGCAGGCCTCGGCGCGGCGGCGGGAACCGCAGGTGCGGTGATTGTCGGCGGTAGCGTCAGTACGGGTATCCTGCTCGGCACGGCTGCGGGCGCAGTCGTCGGCGGGGTGACGGAAGGCGACCAGATTAATCTCGGTACGCCGCTCTGGAAGCAGAAAGCACGTTAGTTTTCTGCTTCCCGCGCATGATTCATCCCTTGGAACGGTAGCATTATCCAGAAATCCTCGGATAAGAATTAATTGCTGCTGGCATTTCCTTTTCTTTTCCAGTATATAAGCCGCCTTCGCAAACATCTAAGGAGAGAACGATGCGCGTATATTATGACCGGGATGCTGACGTAAAATTGATAAAATCCAAGAAGGTAGCGATCATTGGCTACGGTAGTCAGGGGCATGCGCATGCTGCCAACCTGAAAGATAGCGGCGTCAAGAATATCAAGATCGGTCTGCAGTTCGGCTCAAAATCCATCGATAAAGCGAAAAAAGCCGGGTTCGACGTCGTCACCCCCGCGGAAGCCGCGAAATGGGCGGATGTGGTCATGGTCCTGATCCCCGATGAATTGCAGGCTGACCTCTATACGACCGAGCTCAAGGACAATATGAAAAAAGGTGCGGCGCTGGCGTTCGCGCATGGGTTCAACGTGCATTTTCGCCTGATCGAGCCGCGTGCTGACCTCGATGTTTACATGATCGCGCCCAAAGGCCCGGGCCATACCGTGCGCGGTGAATATGTCAAAGGCGGTGGCGTGCCCTGCCTCGTTGCAATCCATCAAGATGCTTCCGGCAACGCGCATGATATCGCGCTGTCCTATGCGTCTGCCGTCGGCGGTGGCCGTTCCGGCATCATCGAGACCAGTTTCAAGGAAGAATGCGAAACCGACCTGTTCGGTGAGCAGGCTGTGCTGTGCGGCGGAATCTCTGCGCTGATCCAAGCGGGCTTCGAGACGCTGGTGGAAGCTGGCTATGCGCCTGAAATGGCCTACTTCGAGTGCCTGCATGAGACGAAACTGATCGTTGACCTGATCTATGAAGGCGGCCTTGCCAATATGCGTTATTCCGTATCCAACACGGCGGAGTACGGGGACTATAAAACCGGCCCCCGCATCATCACGGAAGAGACCAAGAAGGAAATGAAGCGCGTTCTGGAAGATATCCAATCCGGGCGTTTCGCGCGTGACTGGATGCTGGAAAATAAAGCCGGTGCTCCGTCCTTCAAAGCGACCCGCGCGAATCAAGCGCTGCACCCGATCGAAGAGATTGGCGGCAAACTGCGCGCGATGATGCCGTGGATTTCTAAAAACAAGCTGGTTGATCAGGCCAAAAACTAGGGGATAGGCGCTAGGGTGTAGGGTATAGGGTATAGGGATGCAAAGCTTTAAGGAGTTGAAGGTCTGGCAACGCAGCTTCTCTCTTGCCAATAGTCTTTATGCCGTAACTGCCACTTTCCCCAAGCAGCAACTCTATGGGTTGTCTAGCCAGATACAACGTGCAGCGGTATCGATTCCGTCTAATATTGCAGAAGGATATAATCGCAAATCCAGAGAGGAATATCTCTATTTTCTGAATGTTGCGCGTGGCTCTATAGCTGAGCTTGAAACGCAGATCATGATTGCGGCGGCGCAGCAGTTTATTGAAAAGAAAGATGCTGACATCCTGCTGGTGGAGATAGATGAAATTGGTAAGATGTTGCGCGTCATGATGCAGCGACTTTCCGAGAAAAATGCTGCCTAACCCTACTATACCCTAACCCCTAGACCTTAGTCCCTTATGACCAACCGCATCATCATCTTCGATACCACCTTACGCGATGGCGAACAGTCGCCGGGCATGTCGATGAATCGGGAGGAGAAACTCCTCGTCGCCGAAGTGCTGGACGGGATGGGGGTCGATGTCATCGAGGCCGGGTTCGCGATGGCGAGCCAGGGGGATTTTGATGCGGTTAAAGCGATTGCCGAAAAGACGAAGAACGCGGTTGTTTGTTCGCTGGCGCGGGGGAAACGGGCGGATATCGAGCGTGCGGCGGAAGCGTTGAAGCCGGCTAAGCAGGCGCGGATACATACGTTCATGTCCACCAGCGACATTCATCTGGAACACCAGTTCCGCATGACGCGGGAGCAGGTGCTGGAATTGATCGCCGACACGGTCGCCTTCGCACGGGATTTCACCGACAACGTTGAATGGTCGGCGATGGATGCGACGCGCAGTGATCTGGATTATCTCTGCAAGGCAGTCGAGGTCGCGATCAAGGCCGGGGCGACGACGATCAATCTGCCCGACACGGTCGGATACGGCACGCCGGAGGATATCTCGCACATGTTCAAGACGGTGATGGGCAAAGTTCCGGATGCGGACAAGGCCGTCTTCTCGTTCCATGGACAGAATGATCTGGGGCTGGCGACGGCGAACACGCTGGCGGCATTACGCGCCGGTGCGCGTCAGGCGGAATTGACTATCAATGGTATTGGCGAACGCGCTGGGAATACGTCGCTTGAAGAAGTCGTGATGACGTTGAAAACCCGAAAAGATTCCTACGGGTTCGAGTGCAATATCAAGAGCGAGCATATCATGCGCGCCTCACGTCTTATCCAGTCGGTGACGGGGCAGAGCGTACAGGTAAACAAGGCCATCGTCGGCGCCAATGCCTTCGCGCATGAATCGGGCATCCATCAGGATGGGATGCTGAAACATGCAGGTACATACGAGATCATGACGCCGGAATCGGTCGGCCTCACGCGCTCGAATCTCGTCATGGGAAAACACTCCGGTCGCCATGCGTTCCGCGCGAAACTGGAAGAGCTGGGCTTTACGTTGGGTGATAACGCGTTCGAGGATGCGTTCAACCGCTTTAAGGAATTGGCCGACAAGAAAAAGGACGTATTTGACGACGATATTATTGCGCTCGTCGATCCGCGTTCGGGCAGCGGTGAAGCGCGCTATGAACTCAAGTCATTGCAAGTGCAGTGCGGCACGGTCGGTAAACAGACCGCGAACATTGTGCTCAATGTCGAAGGCGTGGAAAAGACCATCGAGATGGAAGGCAACGGCCCGGTCGATGCGATCTTCAAATCCATCAAGGCGCTTATTCCCGGTGCAGATCAGGCGCGATTGAAGCTCTACCGCGTGGATGCGATCACGGCAGGAACGGACGCGCAAGCGGAAGTCACCGTACGGCTCGATGCGGACGGCACCATCGTCAACGGACATGGGTCGGATGTGGATACGCTGGTTGCGTCTGCGCTCGCGTACCTCAGTGCACTGGCCAAAATGGGCAGTATCAAGAATAAGGAAGTGAAGAGTATTACGGCTGCCTAGGGAGTACCGATTCCTTCCCTCCATCTACTACGCCTTTTTGGGAAGGCTCCGAACCACTTATCTGCGTATCAGGTGTTGTATCACGCTGTTCGCCTATCTTTTGTTTAATGACCCATTCATCGGCGACGGCGGATAGGAAATGCGTCAAGGGGTAATCCGCGCTAATCTTCAAATCCCATACATTTGGAGCGTACTCGGATAAATTATAGATAGGATTCGTATATGCCCCTTCTTTCGTCAGCGCGATAACCGCCCTATCGAGTAGGCGGCGAATATCATTATGGCCTTTCAACGGCGGCATATGGAAAATCGCGCTATTCTCTTCCATTGGCATCGGGCGTTCGCCACCAAAGCCGGGCAAGGCGGATTTATCGGCGGCGACAAAGAATTGGCGTGTTTGGAGGGCATTCAACGCTGTTTGATATCTGGCCTCATCCTGTGGGGAAAAAGGAGTGCGGGCAGGGGAGTGTGCAACCGCATCCAATACCTGTGCTTCGGAAGAATCCAGATCTTCATGCTGCTTGATCACACCGATAGTAGGCCGCTGGAGTACATCACGCAGTGTGGTGGTGGCGTCGAAATAATCTCTGAAATTACGGAACGTGGTCGTGCCCGGCAACCGTTCGACGATAGAGGCGGGCAGGATGCTCGGCCCGACAAGGAATACATCATCAAGCCATGCTGCGTCATGTGCGATATCATGAGGAAATTGCGAGGATGTGAATTTTTTTGTCGCTACATTCTCAAGGGCATCTGCTGCTTGACGTCTGGTTTTCACCAAATAATTTCTCAGTTGGAATGCCGGAGGTTCCAGAACTGATAGGACCGCGTTCAACTCATTATATGCCTGAGCCACTTCATCACTGGTTGGGGGAGTATCATCCTGAGAGTCTGAGGTGTGCTGATGTAACTCCTCGGCCCATTCGTTAGCGATGCGATTGTATATGCTGGGGCGGCGAGCCAGATAATCCCGATATCTGAGGTAGAATTCTTGGAGTCCTGTTATGGCTTTTTCGTCATGGGCATAAGATTGGACGATACTCGCGATACTTCTCCAAGGGTTCTCCAAGGGATTTGTTCGTCCGGTGAGTGAGTCGACATGCTCTGCATTATTGGCCGCGGCGCTTAACAAAGGCACTAGTGTACGACGTGCATGAGCGAATGCCGTGGTTATTTCGGTATCAATAAAAGGGGGAATGGGGCCAAACTCCAATCCATTTTTCACCTGAGCTGCATCATCTTTCATAGAAATCCCCAATTATTAACACGTATTTACTACTTCTTGGATATTGCGTTTTTATGACGCTTTGGGGATTTTACCGTATTAATTGGAAGGAAGGCGAGTCAGGGCTTTTACGAGCAAACTATTTACTCTAGGCTGCTTTTTGACATTTATGAGCTTTCTCGACGCATTATTCGGCTTTCGCCCCACCAACATGGCTATTGACCTCGGTACGGCCAATACCCTGATTTATGTGCCTGAGCGTGGGATCGTGCTGAATGAGCCGTCCGTCGTTGCCATCCGTAACGAAGGGGGGATTATGGTTCCTTATGCCTTCGGGAACGAGGCGAAGATGATGCTGGGGCGTACGCCTGAGAAGATCGAGGCGTTGCGCCCGATGAAAGACGGGGTCATCGCCGATTTTCGTACTGCCGAGGAAATGATCAAGCATTTCATCCAGCAGGTGAATAACCGCCGTAGCTTTTCCGGGCCGATTATCATTATTTGTGTACCTTCGGGGTCTACCCCTGTGGAACGCCGTGCGATTCAGGAAGCGGCGGAGAATGTTGGCGCGCGGGAAGTGTTGCTGATTGAGGAACCTGTCGCGGCCGCTATCGGCGCTGGGCTACCCGTGGCGGAGCCAACGGGATCGATGATCGTGGATATTGGCGGGGGGACTACGGAAGTCGCCGTATTGTCCCTCGGTGGCGTGGTTTATGCCCGCTCGGAGCGCGTTGGCGGGGATAAAATGGATGAAGCCATTATCTCATACATTCGTCGCTACCATAATATGCTGATCGGGGAAGCGACCTCGGAGCTTATCAAGAAAGAAATCGGGGCCGCCGCGCCGCCACTGGAAGGCGAAGGGCGGACGATGGATATCAAGGGACGCGATCTTTCGACCGGCGTGCCGCGTGAACTGCGCCTGAGCGAAGCGGAAGTTGCCCATGCGCTGGCGGAGCCGGTGCACCAAATCATTGATGCGGTGCGCACCGCGCTGGAATGTACCCCGCCGGAACTGGCGTCCGACATCGTCGATAAAGGTATCGTGATGACGGGGGGGGGGTCGATGCTTAATTACCTCGACCAAGTCATCAGCACGGGTACGGGCCTGCCCGTCTTCCTCGCCGATGATCCGCTGACCTGCGTTGCGCGTGGCACGGGCAAGGTGCTTGAGAATCTCGATGCCTTCCGGGGCATCCTGTTCCGTCAGGACTAATACCCCACAACATAATCATATTTTAACATTTCTCCGCCCTGCCTCGTGATATGATGCCGGGATGAGTGATGAGATAACATCGAAATATACCGTTTTGTCGCGTGGCGATTCGGGGGCGCATGATATTACGGGGATGGGCACGACGATCATCCATTCCGGCGAGCATCAGGTCACGCACTCGGCTGAAGGGCGACCGGTGGCGGTGATCGTGGACGGCGGAACGGTGACGTCGCTTGCGGTAAACGCTCCGCAATCTATCCTATCGGTCGATGATGCTTTTGTGAAGGATGCGATCATCCGTGGGGAAACAACCATCACGGTCGATGACGGGCGGATTGCCAACGTTACGGCGGAATCAGGTCGCGTAACGGGGATATTGGAAAACGCTTTCGCTACCTCCATCACCACCGGAAAAGCGGACGACAGCTTTGCCATCATCGGTAATGGCGGGAATTACATTGAATCAGGTGCAGGAGATGACCAGTTTCATCTTGCGCCGTGGGATTTTTATGAGCGGGGATTGGGCGATGTGTTCAGCGAACTTGGGAGGGAGTTGATAGAGGGCCCAACTGCTTATAATCCGGAAGGAAGCTTTGGTGGTGTTGAGCCGGGTAAAGCCAGTGAACATCCTAACGAAATGAATGGCGGCGAAGGACATGATACGGTGTTCATCAAGGATGCGGCGCGCTACCGCTTTCAGCTGGATGCGGATAGCCCGGATATGCGGATCGAAGTTATCAATGGGCGTGGGCATACCGTGGCGATGCTGTCCGGCGTCGAATCGGTACGGGACGAGGTGACGGGAGAGGAGATATTGTCTACCCTTACCTCACCCGATACACCGCAGCCGAAGAATGTAGACATCATCCGCCGCCGAAAATAATTACGCGACTTCTTTCATCTCCGCGCCGAGTGAGCTGAGGAATGCTTGCAACTGCGTGAAACAGGCATCAAGCGCGTTCTGCTCGGTTGAGCGCAGAACGAGACTCACCGCATAGCCGCCTTGCTGGAAATGCGGATAACTGCCGATATCGACATTCGGGAATTCTTGTTGCAATTTGCCCAGACCTGCGGCAATCGTGCCTTCGGGGAGGTTGATGTTGAGCGTGCGGGCCATAGTGGGGTTGCCACCGGTGAGGCCGGATTTCAGGTGATCAAACATCGCCTGCATGATGCGCGGGACGCCCGCCAGCACATACACATTCTCCATCTGGAATCCCGGCGCGGTGCTGACGGGATTGTCAATCAGCGTTGCCCCTTCTGGGGTTTCAGCCATTTTCAGGCGGGCTTCATTGATGTCTTCCGGCGTATAATGCGCGCGCAGGCGGCGCTCGGCTTCCGGGTGACGGATGAGCGGTGCGCCGAAAGCCTTGGCGATGCTGGAAGCGGTAATGTCGTCATGCGTCGGGCCGATGCCGCCGGTGGTGAAGACGTAGGTGTAGGCGGCGCGGCATTCATTCACCGTGTCGATGATGGTCTGCTCGATATCGGGGATGACGCGGGCATGGGTCATCCGGATGCCCAGCGTGTTCAGCTCGCCCGCAAGCCAGCTCAGGTTTTTGTCCTGCGTCCTGCCGGAGAGGATCTCGTTGCCGATGATGATGAGACAGGCGGTGGGGGAGTGGTTCATAGGGGACAAGATAGAGGAAAAAATGCTAAATTCCAGCGCCAGTACAGCGGTTTTTCGATAAATTTCACCGGAAACGGGATTGCGCTGTGGGAATGGCTGGTCTACATATGCTTCATGGCCAAGGAAATCACGATTCACACCCCTGAAGACTATGAAGGAATGCGCAAAGCCGGGAGGCTCGCCGCGACCATTCTGGATGAGGTCGCCGAGCTTATCAGGCCGGGGGTGAGCACCAACGCGATCAATGATTATTGTCATGACCGTATCATCAAGGCGGGCGCGATTCCTGCGCCGCTGAATTATCGCGGCTTCCCGAAATCGATCTGCACCTCCATCAACCATGTCGTCTGCCATGGCATCCCCGACGCGAACCCGCTGAAGAACGGGGACGCGGTGAATGTCGATGTCACTGTCATCGTCGATGGGTGGCATGGGGATACCAGCCGGATGTTCTGGGTAGGGGACGCGGTTCCGATCAAGGCGAAACGACTGACGCAGATCACCTATGAGGCGATGATGCTCGGTATTGAGCAGGTGAAGCCGGGCGCGACGACGGGGGATATCGGCTATGCGATTCAGACCTATGCCGAGCGGCAGGGCTATTCCATCGTGAAGGATTATTGCGGGCATGGGTTGGGAAAAGTATTCCACGCCGCACCGAATATTCTGCATTACGGCACACCGGGCAGTGGCGTGAAGTTACAGGAAGGGATGTTCTTTACCGTGGAGCCGATGGTCAATGCGGGGAAAGAACATACGAAGCTGAGTACGCTGGACGGGTGGACGGTGACGACGCGCGACCGCTCACTCTCCTGCCAGTTCGAGCATTCCATCGCCGTGACCAAGGACGGGTTCGAGATTTTCACCGCGTCACCTTCGGGGCGGCATTGTCCGCCGTATGTGTAGAGACATATGAGCGACTTTCATCTACCCAAATCTATTTTCATCACCGGGGCGTCGAGTGGTATCGGCGCCGCGCTGGCGCGGCATTACGCGACACGGGGGGTGACGCTGATTCTGACCGGGCGCAATGCGCAGCGGTTGGAACAGGTGTCGCTGAATTGTACGGCGCGTGGGGCGGCCGTCGAACTGGTAGAAGTGGATGTGACCGATAAAGCGGCGATGCAGCACTGTATCGACATCATGGATGAGAAATACCCCTTCGACCTCGTCATCGCCAATGCCGGGATTTCCGGCGGTACGGCGGTGGGGACAGAAACGCTTGATGAAGTGGAACAGATTTTCGCGACCAATGTGCAGGGGGTGTTCAACACGGTGCTTCCGGCGCTGGCGCGCATGCAGGCGCGGGGAAAGGGGCAGATCGGCATCATGTCCTCACTTGCTGGCTTCCGTGGATTTCCCGGTGCGCCTGCCTATTGCGCCAGCAAAGCCGCGGTGAAGAGTTACGGTGAAGCGTTGCGCGGATTTGTGAAAAAAGACGGTGTGCATGTCTCCGTCATCTGCCCGGGATTCATCGAAACGCCGATGACGAATATCAATGGATACACCATGCCGTTCATCATCCCGGCGGAAAAGGCGGCGACAATCATTGCAGGTGGGCTCGCGCGAAATAAGGCGCGTATCGCGTTCCCGTTTCAGGCGTATAGCCTCATCTGGTTCTTATCGCTGCTGTCCCCGGCATGGACGGATTGGCTGTTCGCGCGGTTGCCTGCCAAATCATCGGCAGGGCTAACCTCTTAAAAATGATAACTATTTGTTCCTAGGCTGGTATTATCCGGCAAAGGCGTGTATGAAGCGGGGATGACACAACTCATGGAAAAGACTGCATTATCAGCCGCATTGGAAGATCTGGCGTCTCAAGCGCTCGATACGGCAAAACGCGCCGGGGCGGACAAGGCGGATGTATTAATGGCCGAAAGCGTGGACGCGACCGCTACCTGTCGTCTTGGCAAACAGGAGGCGCTGGAGCGTTCGGAGTCGAGCGGCCTCGGCCTTCGCGTCTGGGTGGGTGACCGTCAGGCGATGGTATCCACCAGCGATTTGCGACCGGAGAAATTAGGGATATTAGCCGAGCGCGCGGTGGCGATGGCGAAGGTGGCGACGCCCGATGCGTATTCTACACTGGCCGATGCGTCACTGCTGGCGAAGGAATGGCCGGAGCTGGATTTATTCGACGGCGAGGAGCCGAGTGCTGCCGACTTGCTGGAAACAACGCTGAAAGCGGAAGCGGCAGGACGGGACGTGGCGGGCATCACCAATTCGGAAGGGGCGGATGCGTCCTTCTCCTCTAACCGCGTATTCCTCGCGACGAGCGAAGGGTTCGCAGGCGGGTATCGTATCTCCAGCCACGCGCTTTCAGTGACGTTGCTTGCGGGTGAGAAAGACGGCATGGAGCGGGATTATGATTATAGCGTGGCGCGTCATCGCGTGGATCTGGCGGATGCTGAGTCTATTGGTCGTAAAGCCGCGGAGTTGACCTTATCGCGCATCGGCTCACGCAAGATCGCCTCGACCAGCGTACCGATCGTATTCGATCCCCGCATTGGGAAAAATCTGCTGGGGACGTTGGTGGGCGCTATTTCTGGTGCGTCCGTATCGCGCAAGACAACGTTCCTGCTCGAGCAGTTAGGCAAAGAGGTTTTTGCAGCCAACATCAATGTCATCGACGATCCATTAGTGAAGCGTGGATTGGGTTCGCACCCGTTCGACGGTGAAGGGGTACGGGTGAAGAAACAAGCCATCATTGAGAATGGCGTGTTGAAGACGTGGTTGCTCGATACGCGTACCGCAAAGCAGTTGGGGATGCAGACGACGGGACATGCCAGCCGTGGGCTTTCCTCACCGCCATCACCGACATGTAGTAATCTCTATATGCAGAACGGCTCCATCACGCGCGATGCGTTGCTGGCGCAGGTGCATACGGGCCTGTATGTCACGGATGTATTCGGTATGGGCGTCAACATCATCACCGGGGATTACAGCCAGGGTGCAGCAGGGTTCTGGATCGAGAACGGAAAGATTTCCTATCCGGTTTCGGAGATTACTATCGCCGGGCGTTTACCGGAGATGTTCAAGGCGATTCAGCCTGCAAACGACTTGACGATGCGTTATAGTATCAACACGCCGACATTCGCTATCGGTGGGATGACGATTGCAGGAAGCTAAGCACCGCATGACGTTTTTCCCCGTTCTTCCCACCTCGCTTTCCAACGCACAATTGCTGCGCCGCCTGTTCCGCGATTACATCTCGCATTATCGCAATACGATTATCCTCGCGGTATGCTGCATGGTGGTGGCGGCGCTGTCGGTGGCCGCGAACGCTTATATGCTGCAGCCGGTGCTGGATGATATTTTCCTGAAGAAGGACGAAACGATGCTCTATATCCTCCCTGGGTTAGTCGTTCTTGTCGGTATCATCGGCGCGGCGGCGAATTACGGGCAGACGGTATTCATGCGCAAAGTTGGGCAAGGCATCATCGCGACGATGCAGATCGATTTGTTCGCGCATCTGGTGCATGGGGATCTGGCGATGTTCCAGCAGCAATCCTCGGGGCATCTCATCTCGCGTTTTACGAATGATATTCAATTGATGCGCAATGCCGTGAGTACGGTTTTGACCGGTCTTGCCAAAGAATTACTGACGATGATTTTCCTCGTTGCGGTGATGTTCTATCAGAGCTGGGAATTGTCGCTGGCGGCGTTTATTCTCTTTCCGCTCATCATCCGCCCTATCATCAAGCTGGGGAAACGGATGCGGAAAATCACGGACGGGACGCAAGAGCAGCTCAGCCAGTTCGCGGGGCAGCTCGATGAAGTGTTCAGTGCGGTGAAGGTCGTCAAGGCCTATCATCGCGAAGATTTCGAGATCGAGCGGGCGAACGTCCATGTGCAGCGCCTCTATAAACTCTACATGAAGGCGAGCCGGGTGCAGGCGTTGGCCGCGCCGATGATCGAGGCGTTCGGGTCTATCTCCATAGCGGGTATCATTGCCTATGGCGGGTGGCAGGTAATGCACGGACATACGACGCAAGGGGCGTTCGTCTCCTTCATCGCGGCGATGATCATGGCCTATAAACCCATCCGCGCGGTGACGGGGTTGGGGACGCAGCTGCAGGAAGGCATGTCCGCAGCGGGGCGGTATTTCACCGTCATCGACCAGCAGGCGACCGTGGTAGAGAAGCCGGATGCACGGGCGCTTGCCATCACCAGCGGGCAGGTGGTGTTCGATGATGTAACGTTTGATTACGGGGCGAACATTCCCGCGTTACGTGGCGTTCACCTTGAAATTCCTGCCGGGAAGATCGCGGCACTTGTCGGCCCCTCGGGGTCGGGGAAGACAACGATGATGAACGTGCTCCTGCGCTTTTATGATGTGACGTCCGGCCGCATCCTCATCGACGGGCAGGACATCAGCGACGTGACATTCTCTTCGCTGCGCCAATCTATTGCCTATGTCGGCCAGGAAGTGATCCTGTTCGACGATACGGTGGCGAATAACATCGCCTATGGCCGGGCAAATGTGACGGAAGAGGAGGTCATCGCGGCGGCGAAGGCGGCGGATGCGGACTCATTCATCATGGCATTGCCAGACGGATACCAGACGCGTATCGGACCGCATGGTACAAAGCTTTCCGGAGGGCAGCGTCAGCGCCTTAGCATTGCGCGCGCACTGCTTAAAAATGCACCTATATTGTTGCTGGATGAAGCGACGTCCGCGCTCGATACCGAGTCTGAGAAAAGCGTACAAAAAGCACTGGATGAATTGATGCTGCACCGGACGAGCCTCGTGATCGCGCATCGGCTTTCCACTATTCGCCATGCCGATATCATCTATGTGCTGGAGGGTGGCCGTATCGTCGAATCAGGGTCCCATGACGTGCTCCTGAAACAGAACGGCGCCTATGCGCGGCTGTATAATATCCAGTTCCACGGAGTGCACACATGAAGCTGATGTCGCGCACGAGGCGGAAGAAGATTCTTGGCAACCCAATCGTCACCAACACGCTGTGCGGGTTATTCGCGTTCTATATCAGGATGGTCAGTTTCACCAGTAAGCAGGTGGTGGAAATACCGGATTCGGTGAAGCCCATCCTTGCGGGTGAGGAGGCGTGCATCTGTGCGTTCTGGCATGGACGAATGTTCCTGATGCCATTATTCAAACCAAAAAATCGAAAGATGTTCGTCCTCAGTTCTTCGCATCGAGATGGGGTGCTGATTGCTCGGGTTAATGAATCCTTCGACATCAGGACGATAAAAGGCTCGTCCAGTCGGGGAAGTCTTTCCGCCTTGCGTAACATTATGCGGACGTTGAACCGGGGGGATAATATCAGCCTTACGCCCGATGGCCCGCGTGGGCCGCAGCGTGGAGCGGCGGTGGGTATCGTCTATGCCGCGCAGATGTCGGGTGTACGTATTGTTCCCGTTAGCTTTAGTGCAACGAAAGCAACATTCCTCAAAAGCTGGGATAGGTTCTGTATCCCGTATCCTTTCACGCGGTTGTTTCTGGTGATAGGTGAGCCTATCTCCATTCCCCGTGATATAGATAATGATATGCTGGAATCCTATCGTAAGCAGGTGGAGGACACACTCAATCACCTCACTGACCGGGCGGATAAGCTCGCCGATCAGATTCCATCCGAAAGAGTGGCAGCCTGATGCGTGCGCTCTATCTGAGTCTTTCCCTTCTCATTGCACCGCTTCTGCCACTATGGCTGCGGGTACGTGAAAAGCAGGGCAAGGAAGACGGGCAGCGGCGCAATGAACGCGTCGGTGCGGCAGGATTGCCTCGCCCGCAGGGTAAACTGATATGGTTTCATGCAGCCAGTATGGGGGAGTCGAGTTCCGTATTGCCGCTGATCAAATCCTTGCGGGAGATGTACCCGGATATGTTCATTCTGCTAACGACGGTAACGGTGACTTCCGCCCGCCATGTAGCAACGCGCCTTCCCGAAGGAGCGTTGCACCAGTTCGCGCCCGTGGATACACCGCAGGCGGTCAGGAAATTCCTGCATCACTGGCGGCCTGATATGGCAGTCTGGGTGGAATCCGAACTCTGGCCGAACATGATATTTACTGCCCATGCCAGAGGTATCCCGCTTGTTTTACTCAATGCGCGCATCTCGGCGCGGTCATTCGCGCGGTGGCAGACATTCCGTTCCTTCGTCCAGCGCATGCTCTCCTGCTTTGCGTTGATTCAGGCGCAAAGTGAAGAGGATGCCGCGCGTTTACGCAATCTGGGGGCACAGCATGTCTCCATGCCGGGCAACCTCAAATTTTCTGCGCCTGCGCTGGAAGCCGATTCCCGGTTGACGGGAGAGATTGTCAGCATCATCGGTGACCGCAAGACATGGCTTGCCTCCAGCACCCATCCGGGGGAAGAGGCCATCATCGGCAAGGCGCACCTGCAATTGCGCGAACAATTTCCGAACGTGCTGACAATTATCGTTCCCCGGCATAATACGCGAGGTGACGAAATTGCGCGGGAGCTTTCGGTATTGGGCTGTCGTGTGGCGCAGCGCAGCAAGGGAGAAGCCATCACTAATGATACCGATATTTATCTGGCGGATACGATGGGGGAGCTCGGTATATTCTATCGGCTGGCGGGCATTGTCTTCGTGGGCGGCTCGCTCGTTCCGCACGGGGGGCAGAATCCGTTTGAGCCGGCGCGCCTCGATTGCGCGATTCTCTACGGTCCACATATGGAAAATTTCAAGGAATTCTGCGCCGAACTAGAAGCGCATGAAGCCACGCGCAAAGTCCGTCATGAACGGGACTTGGTCGAGTATGTCGCCGAATTGCTGCGCGATCATGACAAGCAGGAACTATTGGCGCAACGTGCTTTGGAAGCGGCGCGTGATAAGCAGGAAGTATTGACGCGTGTGCAGGAAGCGTTGCGCCCACTCATCGAAGGATTAAAGGCGTGATAACCGCTCCGGCATTCTGGTGGCAGCCGCCGGGGAAACTCTCGCGCATGCTGGCGCCCCTCGGCTCCCTTTATCGGTATGCTTCGGATATGCGGACGCGCCGGGCGGATGTGGAATCGTTCCGCGTCCCCATCATCTGCGTGGGGAACGTGACGCTCGGGGGAGCAGGGAAGACGCCCTTCACCATCGCGCTGGCGGAAGAGATACGGCATGTAGGCAAAGACGCGCATGTGGTTAGTCGGGGCTACGGCGGCAGTCTGGACGGGCCAGTGCGGGTGGATATTTCCCAGCACCGCTATCTGGATGTGGGTGACGAGCCGCTGCTCATTGCGCGCAGCGTGCCTTGTTGGGTAGCGAAAGACCGTAAAGAAGGTGTCCGCGCCGCTATCGCCCAAGGTGCGGAAGTGGTGATACTGGATGACGGATTACAGCACCCGTTCGTCAGGAAGGATGTTTCTTTTTTAGTAATCGATGGAGGTTCTGGCATCGGAAACGGCATGATATTCCCGGCCGGGCCATTGCGTGAATCGCTGAATGCGGGATTAGCAAAATCGGCGGCGGTGATTCTCATCGGGGATGATGCGACGGGTATCGCGGCGCAGATCAACCAACCCATATTCCATGCCGGGATGGAACTGGACGCAGAGGTGGTGAAGGAGTTGCTTGGTGCACCAGTATTCGCCTTCGCAGGCATCGGACGGCCTGAAAAATTCTTCGCAAGCCTTCGGCAGGCGGGCATCAATGTTTCTGCGACACGCTCCTTCCCCGATCATCACCCGTATTGTCTACGGGAAATCCAGCAATTGCGGGAAGAGGCTGAGCAGCAAGGCCAACGGCTGGTGACGACGGAGAAGGATCATTTCCGCATCCCCCCCGTGGTGCAACCGCACATCCTGCCCGTTCCCGCGCGGTTACATCTGGACAATTGGCCCGGAATTCATACATATAGTGGTATGATACACCAGAGGGAATCCGACCTATGAGTCCGGGCATCATCATTCTGATGGCGGTATTCATGCCCATCGTGCTGTTATTGCTTCTGCTCACGCCGATTTATATCGGCATGATTGTAGGGCTTTACATCCAGTACGGGGACACCGTGCTCGAATATATCGCCAACCCGGCCTATGTCATCAATGTGTTCGAAAGCCTTTATAGCTACTGGCAGACGAATCAGGACAAGCTGGATCTCTTCAGCTTCACGCTGCCTGTATTCGGCCCATTCGTGCTGGGCGTGCTGCTGGGGTTGGGGATGTTCTTCTACTTCATCCGCTATCTCAGGAGACTCTTCCTGATGAACAGTTCGGAGCATTAGGCGGCCTTACGGCGTATCGTCGAACAGGGAGCCTTGCCGCGTGGCGGTGGGGATGACGCTTAGTTCACCATCGCGGAATTCAATCATCAGTTTGGGTAGTCCTTTGGCTACGGCTTGGCTTGCTACGGGTTTGCCGGATGCGTCGCGCACGAGTGTAAAGCCGCGCTTAAGGACGCTTTGGTAGCTCATATTACTGAGGAGGCGGGTGGCCAGTTCAAGGCGATAGACCAATGTATGGAGCATGGTTTTATGAGCAGTCTGCTGGCGCTCCGCCCAATTGTCCAACCGCTGTAGCTGATGATGGATTTGCCGTGCGATCCATTCAGGCGCGAGCTTGCTGCTGAGGAGTAAAAGATGTTTCTGATGGTCGCGGAAATAGGAGTGGCGGGAGGCGGTGAGGCGTTCCTGTATCTCATCCAGCCGCTGCGTTTTCTGGTCGAGATAGGATTTCGGTTTCGGCAACCCCCGTGCCAGCGCCTCGACGCGTTCGGCATAGAGCGACAGGCGGCGGTGGAGGGAACGGAACGTGCGTTGCTGTGCTTCGAGTAACCATGCTTGCAAATCCGCTTTGACGGGAACGGCGATTTCGGCGGCGGCGGTAGGAGTGGGGGCGCGCTTGTCGGAAACGTAATCAATCAGCGTCGTATCCGTTTCATGACCGACGGCGGAGATAAGGGGAATGGTTGAATTAGCAGCGGCGCGGACGACATTTTCCTCGTTGAACGCCCAGAGGTCTTCGATGGAACCGCCGCCACGGGCGACGATGATTAAGTCAGGTTTTTCATGTTCCGGCATGGCGTTGAAGCCGTTGATGGCGGTGGTGATCTGGTCCGCGGCGCCTTCGCCTTGCACGAGGACAGGCCATACCAGTACATGCACGGGGAAACGTTCCCGCAGGCGGTGGAGGATGTCACGGATGACCGCGCCGGTGGGGGAAGTGACGACGCCGATGACTTGTGGCAAATACGGAAGAGAGCGTTTGCGGGCCGGGTCGAACAGGCCTTCTTTCTGCATCTCCAATTTACGTTTTTCGAGCAGTGCCATCAGTGCACCGACGCCTGCCGGTTCCATGGCATCGACGACGAGTTGATAATTGGACCGGCCCGGGTATGTGGAGATTTTGCCACGGCAGATGACTTCCAGACCGTCTTCCGGTTTGAATGCGAACTTGCTGGCCGTGCCTTTCCAGCAGACGGAGTTGAGCACCGCGTTCTCGTCCTTCAGATCGAAGTAAAGATGTCCGGAAGCCGCGCGTTTGAAGCCGGAAATCTCACCGCGGACGCGCACCAGCCCGAAATTCTCCTCTACCACGCGTTTAAGCGCAGCGGAAAGCTGGCTGACGGTCAGTTCCGGTTGATTGTGCAATGGCGAAGTGCTTGGCATTGGCCGAAATTTACGTTAGGTTGCGCCTCTTGTAACTAAAAATAACAATGAGTGTGCAATGAAGATTCTGGTGATTGGCTCAGGCGGGCGGGAACATGCGATATGTAAGGCATTGGGCCGTTCACCGAACGTGACATCGCTCTATTGTTCACCCGGGAATGGTGGCATCGCCAATGATGCGTTGTGCATCCAGCTCGGTTCCTTCGAGGAAATCGGGCATTTTTGCAAGGAACATGACATTGAGCTCGTCGTCATCGGGCCGGAGCAACCATTGGTGGAAGGGCTTGCCGATTATCTGCGTGAGCGCGATATCCTGGTATTTGGGCCATCCAAGCTGGCGGCGCAATTAGAGGGTTCCAAAGGGTTCACCAAGGATATTTGTGCGAAATATAATATCCCGACGGGGGCGTATCAGCGTTTCACGGATGCGATGAGCGCGAAGGATTACCTGGCGCGGCAGTCGATGCCGATCGTCATCAAGGCGGACGGGCTTGCGGCTGGCAAGGGCGTCATCATCGCGCATCGACGCCGGGAAGCGGAACGCGTGATCGATGATATGTTTGCGGGCATGTTCGGTGATGCAAGTGCGCAGATCGTTATCGAAGAATATCTTGAGGGTGAGGAGATCAGCTTCTTCGCACTATGTGATGGGGAGCGCGGGATCGAATTCAGTTCGGCGCAGGATCATAAACGTGCGTTCGACGGGGATACCGGGCCGAACACGGGTGGTATGGGGACGTATGCGCCTGCGCCTATCGTGACAGATGCATTGCGTAAAGAGATCATGGATCGCGTCGTCACCCCCACGGTGAAGGCGATGAAGGCGGAGGGGATGCCGTTTACCGGAGTGCTCTTCGCTGGCCTCATGATTACGGCGACGGGGCCGCAGCTCATCGAATTCAATACACGCTTTGGGGACCCGGAGACACAAGTGTTGTTGGCACGTCTGGATGAAGACCTCGCCGATATATTATTCAGCGCTGCACAAGGAAAGCTCATCGATCGTCCTTTCAAGTTCAAACCGCAAGCGGCGGTCTGTGTGGTGATGGCGGCGGAGGGTTATCCGGGGAGTTATGATAAGGGCACGATTATCCGTGGTATCGATAAGGCAGAAGCCATCGAAGGGGTCACTGTCTATCACGCGGGCACCGAGATGAAGAACGGCGAGTTACATGCGATTGGTGGGCGCGTTCTCGGCGTCACTGCGCTGGGCGATTCGGTGAAGGAAGCACAGGCGAAAGCATACAAAGCCGTCGATCTCATCGACTGGCCGGAAGGCTTCTGCCGCCGCGACATCGCGTGGCGGGCGGTTTCATAATTATCTTGTCATTCCCGCTTGTGCTGGAAGACGAGAATCCATGGGACAAGGTCACTCTGCCTTCGGCGCCTCTTCCACAATGTATTTCTTCAGCAGCGGAACCTGGATGATGAAGAAGAGGAAGGTGACACCCAGGATGCCGAACACTTTGAAATTGACCCATACGTCCGTGGACTGGGTGCGCCAGATGAGTTCGTTGGCGATGGCGAGGAATAGGAAGAGTAAGCCGTAATTCCGGGTGAGTAGTTGCCAGCCCCGTTCGTTCAGCGCCAGAGCGCTGCCGAGTAATTTCTGCAGCCACATCTTCTTGCGGATCGAGGCGACGATGAGTGTCAGTCCCAGAATGGCGTTGATGATGGTCGGTTTCATCTTGATGAAATCCTCATCTCCTAGCCACAAGGTCAGCCCGCCCATGACGGTGACGATGCCCATCGTCATTAACGGAAGAGGCTCCCATTTCTTCAACATTATATAATAGATAACGGAAACGAGAATGGTGGCCGGGATCAAAAACAGGGTCGCGGTGATGAGATCGGACATCCCATATATGGCAAAAAACGCCAGCAGAGGCCCGAAATCCAGTAATAATTTGACAAAAGGCTTCATTGGCACCACCTTTAAGCATTCACTAAGGTTCTGTTAAGTAAAAAATAACGTCTGTACCCTAGCATGGCTTAATGTCAAGGAGTTGTCGGTAGAATATGAGCAGAGCATCCAAAAGCGCGTCGTTAGAAACATCCGTCCTCATCGTTGAGGATGAAGCGGCCATCGTCACTATGCTGCGTTACAATCTGGAACGCGAAGGCTTCCGGGTCTATACCACGGGGGACGGGGAAGAAGCAATCGCCTTGGTGAAAGCCTACAAGCCCGACATCATCGTGCTCGATTGGATGCTGCCTTCCATGACCGGTGTTGAGGTCTGCAAGAACCTCCGCTGGAATAACGATACGAAAAATATCCCGATCATCATGCTTTCTGCACGTGGCGAAGAAGGGGATCGCGTACGCGGCCTCGACGCCGGGGCGGATGATTATATGGTCAAGCCCTTCTCGCCGAGCGAACTGGTCGCGCGTATCCGCGCCGTGTTCCGCCGTATCCGCCCGTCGCTCTCCGAGCAACGTCTGGATTTTGCAGGTATCAATATGGATATATCCACCCATAAGGTGACGCGTAACGGGTCGGAAGTGCATCTCAGCCCGACTGAGTTCGGCCTGCTGCGCTATCTGATGGAACATCCCGGCCGCGTCTTCTCACGCGAGCAATTGCTCGATGCTGTGTGGGGACATGATATTTACGTCGAGTTGCGCACCGTAGATGTGCATATCCGACGTCTGCGTAAAGCGCTCAATTACGATAGCAAGCAGCCTGACCTCATCCGTACGGTGCGTTCCGCAGGGTACGCGCTCGAAGAGAACCCGGGCGGCGAAAGCTTCGGCAACGACGAAGAATAATCCTTTTTACGATCAGAGAAACGTTCCCTAAATAATTTGGTGTGGCGGGTTGGTGACTATTCACAATTCCCCGTAAGCTGCTATAGTCCGCTCATGTCCGAGCGCGCAACATCATCCCCGCATATCTCCGAGGTTATCCTCCAACGTGAAATGACGCGGCGGGATTGGTTACGCGGGGCGGCGAAAGCAGGTGTCGGATTGGCTGGTGCAGGGTTGCTGGTAGGGCTACCCGGATGTGCAGCAAAACCGGGCATCAAGAAGCAGCTCATTTCGACGTCTTCTCTCACTTTCACTGAGATCGCCAAGAGGAATGACGATAAGATTTCCTTAGCGCTCGGCTATCACGCCGATATTTTGCTGAGTTGGGGTGACCCGCTGCTTGCGAAATCCTCCGCGTTCGATCCGAAAGAATTGACGCCGGAAGAACAGGCGCAGCGGTTCGGGTATAATAATGATTTCATCGCGTTCTTCCCGCTGATCCCCGGTAGCTATCACCCGGAGCATGGCATTCTTTGTGTTAATCATGAATATACCGATCTGCGCCTGATGTTCCCGCATATCGATCCCTCGCATGAGGTCGAGCAGGTGAGCGAAAAGCAGGCGCGCATCGAGATGGAATCGCTCGGTTGCAGCGTCGTGGAAATACATCGAAAGGATGGAAAATGGCGTCCTGTGGTGGGTAGCCTCATCAACAGGCGCATCACTGCGACGACGCCGATACGGATCTCCGGTCCGGCAGCGGCACATACACGGATGAAGACGAAGGAGGACCCGCTGGGTATCCTCGTGCATGGTACGATGATGAATTGCGCCGGGGGTGTGACCCCGTGGAATACGTATCTGACCTGTGAGGAAAATATCGACACAGTGTTCCCACCGGCGACGCAAGATAATCCGGAATACCGGAACCATCAGGCGATGGATGTAGGGAAAGAACTCTATTATGGCTGGCATAAGTTCCATGACCGATTCGATACCGCGAAGGAGCCGCATGAGCCCAACCGATTCGGTTGGGTGGTCGAGATCGACCCCTACCGTCCTGAAACCGTCCCTGTGAAGCGCACTGCGCTTGGGCGTATGAAGCATGAGTCCGCCTCGCCCGTTGTAGCTCCCGATGGCCGCATTGCGGTGTTCATGGGGGATGATGATGAGTTCGAGCATGTGTATCGTTTCCTCACCGCACGGCAGTTCAAGCAAGGGCGGCCCGACGTCACTAAGGACTTGCTGGATGACGGGGTGCTCTCCGTTGCGCAGTTCCAGAGTGACGGTACGGTACGTTGGATACCACTGGTTTTCGGGGAAGGGCTGCTCACACCGGAGAATGATTTCCATTCCCAGGCCGACGTATTGATCGAGACGCGTCGTGCGGCGAAGCTGATGGGTGCGACACCGATGGATCGCGTGGAGGATGTGGAAGTGAATCCGGTGAGCAAGACGCTGTTCGTCGTCCTCACCAAGAACCCTCTGCGTACTGAGAAAGAGCCGGGCAATCCGCGAAATAAAAATCCCTACGGGCATATCTTGGAGCTCACCGCGCCGCTGGATGCGAACGGGCTGCCGGATTACACGGCGGATGTATATAGGTGGGATATCTTCCTTAAAGGCGGGAATCCGGCCTCCCCGGATGATGACGCGTATTATCAGGGCAAGGTGTCGGAGCATGGGTGGCTGACCAATCCGGATAATCTCGCCTTCGACCCCGAGGGGCGCGTTTGGATCACGACCGACGGGCAGCAAAGTGCCATCGACAAGAACGACAGCATCTACGCCGCCGAAACGACAGGGCCGTATAAGGGCGTGACGCGCCTGTTCTTCAACGGACCTATCGGCTGTGAGGTCACCGGGCCCTGCGTGACGCCTGACGGAAAGACGCTGTTTGTTTCTATCCAGCATCCGGGGGAAGCGCCGAAGGATTCCAGATTCGACAGCCCCTCCACGCGCTGGCCGGACTTTAAAGAAGGGATGCCGCCGCGCCCCTCGGTCATCGCCATCACGCGCAAGGACGGCAAGACTATCGGAACCTAAATTCTCTTGAGTAGCGCTGCGGCATTCAGCGTGTAGCCGCTTTCTTCCCAGTCGTTTTCCAACTGTTTCAATAATGTGCCGAGCAAGCGGCCTTCGGGGATGCCTCTGGCCTGCAGATCGCGGCCCGTCAGCGGGAAGCGCGGTGGCTGCCATTGTTCGGAGAAGGCGCGCAGTTGCTGAAGTTTGAGACGTTGCCCGGCATGGACGAGCGTAGTGCGGAGCGCGAGCAACAAGCCGTTCGGTTTATCGCTGTTGGCGCGCAGGAATTTCTTGGCTTCGCTTTCGCTGAATGTCTCCAGCGGGAGGGTGGAGGCTTGCAGCAGGAAACTTATCAGTTTGGATTCGGCACGGGAAAGTCTCCAGCGCAGTTCGATCCGTTGCAAAGCCTGCTTCGGCGCATCTGTGGTGAGGAGCAGGGCGGCAAGGCGCAGGACTGCCGTAGGAGTCAGCCGCCATGCCTGTTCCACGGTGGCGAGTGCCTTGATGGAACGTAAGGAGACGGGACAACCGATAAGGAAAGAGAGTACCCCGCATTTCTCCATCAGCGTGATGGAAGCGAATGGGTTGTGCGAGCCAAGCAATTTAAACATCTCCTGATGAATACGTTCGCCGGAGAGTGTTTCCATCCCGTCTATATGGGCCGTGATGGCGGCTAGTGCGTTCTTATCGGCAGGGGGATTTCCATGGGTGGCGAAGAAGCGGAAATAACGCAAGATGCGTAGATAATCCTCCTGAATGCGCAATTCCGGGTGGCCGATGAAACGGATGCGGTGCTTGGGAATATCCTCAAGACCGCCGACGTAATCGTAGACGGACCCTTCATGGTCGAGATAAAGCGCGTTGATGGTGAAGTCTCGGCGTTTTGCGTCTTCCTCCCAACTCGTGCCGAAGGTGACTTCGGCGTGGCGGCCATCGCAATTCAAATCGGTGCGAAGCGTGGTGATCTCGAACCGCCGACCATTCACCAGCGCGGTCACCGTCCCGTGGTCGAGGCCGGTCGGGAGGGCGCGAATATCGGCGCGGCGAAGCGCCTCCATCACCCGCGTCGGAACGGAGGGGGTGGCGATGTCGATGTCCATCACCTCGCGGCCCATGAGGCTGTCGCGCACCGCACCGCCCACGAAACGGTAGATGACGCCGTGCTGGGAGAGTGCTGTGCCCAACGCGTCCAGTTCCGGTTCATGTAGCCACTGGAAGGGAGTTTCAGTAGCGCTCATCACTGGGCTCCAGATGACCGGGGATGAGTTTACCGCCCACATTTTTCGCGGGGATATATTCCATGCGTTCGGTCGGTTGCTCGAACATGAGAGTGGCGATCCAGAGGGCGACCATCAGGAGGATGTTGGCCCCGCCGAGGATGAAAAGGATACGGCGGTAGCGCAGATATTGTTCACGGGTGATTCGCTCTTTCTGCTGGGCGCGATAGGCGAACCAGCCAAGGAAGACAAGGAGCGGGAGGGCGAAGATGACATAGCGCATCACAGCGAACATGGTTTTTCCTTACGCGGGGATTGTTGGGATTGCCATCGCGTCCAGCACGGCGGCGCGTATCTGGGCGAGGCGTTGGGAATGGGTGATCTTGAAACCGAAATTATCCTTGATGTAGAACACGTCCACCACTTCCGCACCGTAGGTGTTGATGTGCGCGGAGGCAATATTGACGCGCTGTTCCTGAAGCGCGCGGCAGATGGCGTGCAGCACCCCTTGTCGATCCTGCCCGTTGACCTCGGCGATGGTGAACGTGCCGCTCTGGTGGTTCTCGAAGAAGACCTGCCCTTTAACTTCAAACAGTTCTGATTTTCGGGCTGGCTTGCGGCGTTTTTCTAACTGCTTTTCAGTAGTTGTGCGGCCTGAGAAAATCTCGGTCACCGTGCGTTCGAGGAGGGGTCGGTAAAGCGATTCATCGAGCGGTTGGCGGTCTATGTTCTGTACTAACCAGAATTGCACGGCGGTCCCATCCTTCATCGTCCAGATGCGCGCACCGAGAATATAGATACCTGAGATGGCGAGGGCTCCGGCGATGTCGGCCATCAGCCCGATGCGGTCAGACCCGGCGAAGACGATTTGCGTAATGCTCTCTTCCGCTTCGGTGGAGAAGGCTAAGGCAAATTCGGATTTTTCCGTGCCGATGCGGTGGATGAGTGCGGCGATGGTCGCATGCTCGGCAGGGGTGCGTGAGAAGAGTTGTTCTTCCGGGCAGTTGGCAAGATAGACATCGATACGGCTTTGCGGCCAGCGGGGGAGGAGGGGTTTCATCTCCGCCTGAATCGCGTCCCGTTCACCGGGGGCGCTGGGGAGTGCCCCGGTCTGCAGGAAGCTTTCGGTCTTCTTGAACAATTCGCGCATCAGGCTCGCTTTCCAGCCGTTCCAGACGGTGGGGCCGACGGCGCGGATGTCGGCGACGCTCAATAATAACAAGAGACGCAGCTTCTCCGGCGACTGGACGCGCTCGGCGAAATAATGGATGGAGGCGGGGTCGGATAGATCGCGCTTGAACGCGGTGTCGCTGAAAAGCGCCTGATGTTTCACCAGCCAGCCGGTGAGCTGTTGTTCTTCCTCGGTGAAGCCAAATTGTTTCGCGTAGGCGAGGGCTATCTTTTCACCCTTGGCTTCATGCTTACCACCACTGCCTTTGGCGATGTCGTGGCAAAGCATGGCGAGATAGAGTACGCGTAAGGACTCCACCTGCTTGATGATCCGGCTCGCCAGCGGCAAGTCTTTGGTATGTTTGTTCTCCTTTATATTATAAAGAATGCCGAGCGCAGTGAGAGTGTGTTCATCGACCGTATAAATATGGTACATGTCGAACTGCATCTGGCCGGAGATTTTCGCGAAGTCCGGCATGAAGCGGGCGAGGACACCGGCTTCTTTCATCATGCGCAATGTCAGCTCGCCATACTTCGTATCCTCAAGGATGGTACGGAAGAGTGTGATGGCTTCCGGCTTGGCGCGGAATTTTGCATCCAGCCATTTCAGGTTGCGCGATACGGTCTTCAAGGCTTGCGGGTGGATATTCAATTGTTCCCGCGCCGCCGTGTAGAATAGGTGCATCATCCGTTCGGGATGTTTCTGGATTTCCTTTGGCGAGGCGATGGTGATACGCGTGCCCTCCACGTGGAAGCCGTCCACCCGCCGTCCTGCCGTCAGCCAACGGGCGAGGGAGAATTTGGGGCTATATTTTTGCTCCTCCTCCAACACTGCGCAGAAGACGCTGGTGAGGAATCCGACATCACGTGCGATCTGGAAATAATGTTTCATGAAACGCTCAACCGCCTGATTGGGCGTGCGACCGCGATAGCCGAGCGCGGCGGCGATGGAGCGTTGCATCTCGAACGTCAGGCGATCTTCAGAGCGGCCCGCGAGGTAATGCAGATACATGCGCACGGTGAAGAGGAAATCAATCGCCTTGGCGAAGCGCTTGTATTCGGTGGCGGTAAGCACGCCGCGACCGACCAAGTCCTCCATCTTGCCGATGTGATAAACGTAGCGCGCGATCCAATAGAGGGAATGCAGGTCGCGCAGCCCCCCTTTGCCGTCCTTGATATTTGGCTCAAGGATATAACGAGTATCTCCCATCTTGATATGGCGGGCATCGCGCTCGGAGAGCTTGGCATCCACGAAGGCGATGGCTTCCACCGGGCCGATGCCCTGACGATAATCTTCCCACAACCGTATAAAGAGTGATTCATCCCCCGCGAGGAAACGTGCGTCCAGCATGCTGGAGAGGATGGTGTGGTCGCTCATCGACTGCCGGGCTTCTTCGATATTGCGAACGGCTTGTCCGACCTTCAATCCCAAATCCCAGAGAACATAGAGAAGGGGTTCGGTGAGCTGTTCCAGCAGTTCAGGGGAAGAAAGTTCATGGACGATAAGCAGGTCGATATCCGAATGGGGGAATAGCTCCTGCCTTCCGTAGCCACCCGTGGCAATGATGGCGAAGGACTGGTCACGCCCTTTGCTCAGGCGATGTTGCTGGCGGGCGCGGGCCATCGCCGCTTCATAGAGCCAGAGGATAATGTTATCCATCAGCTCCGTATGGGCTTTTAAGGCCTCATTTACCTGCCGATGCGCCATGAACTCCCGCTCGATTTTTATGCGCTGCTCGGTGAAATGGAGCCGGACGAGTTCCAGCAATCCCTGCCGAAAGAGTTCGTCTTTTTTCGCGGAGACGATGCTATGGGGGATAACGTCGGGTAAATCGGTGAAGCGGACGTTCCCGGAAGCGGGGAGAGAGGATGCTGCGAGTGAGGGGAGACCGTCCATAGCGCCATTATAGTCAAGATGGATAGAAAAATCACAATGATTCTGCGAAGCGTTCAATACCTTGGTGAATGACTGTAATTTGCTTGGTTTTCAGATGGATTGGCCATAGATTCCCTTTTTGCATGTCCGTGTCCCCCGCTCCCGAACCCGCCCCGCTCAAGGGGATTTCCCTGATGCTATGCGTCGGCCTGTCCTTCGCGGTGATGAACGTGCTTATCAGTAGCATGAGCGGGCATCTCCCGCCGTCACAGATGGTGTTTCTGCGGAATCTGTTCGGGGTGCTCATTATGTTTCCTATCGTGCTGGCGCATGGCTGGCGCAATGTGCGGACGCAGCGTATCAGCCGACATTTCTGGCGGGCCTTCATCGGGATACTGGCGATGGAGACATGGTTCGTCTCCCTCACGGAAGTACCGGTGAACGAGGCGACGGCGCTCAGCTTCACCTCGCCGCTCTTCGCCACCCTGTTCGCCGTACTGCTGCTGAATGAATCCATCGGCGTGCGGCGTATCTTGGCGCTTGCTATCGGGTTCGCAGGCGTCATCATTATCCTCAGACCGGATACGGAGTCCTTTGACTATCATGCGGTTCTGGTGCTGTTCTCCTCGGCGGCGATGGCACTGGCGGGGGTGGTGGTAAAAAGCCTCTCCGCAACGGACCCGCCATGGCGTATCGTCACCATCATGGCCTGTTTCATGTCGCTCCTCTCTGCGCCGCTCGGCCTGTGGCACTGGCAGCCGATGAGCCTGCCGGATGTGGTGACGCTGTTTTTCATCGCCCTTACCTCTACCCTTGCGCAGCTGGCGATGGCCAGCGCCTTCCGACATGCCCCCGTCGTCCTGCTCATGCCGTTCGATTTCATGCGGCTGGTGTTTACGGCTATCTTTGCGTATATCTTCTTTGGGCAGATGATAGACGATACCACCCTGCTCGGCGCGCTGGTGATTTTTACGAGCGCGGTTTTCATCGCCTGGAGAGAGGCCCAGAAAGGTAGGAACCGCAATGTCATCTGATACCCAGTCCCGCACCGTCACCCCTCACTCTCACCTGCCGCTGCTGGGGCAGTTGGTGCGGCGGGATGTACGCCAGCGCTATCAGGGGTCGATGCTGGGCGTAATATGGTCGTTCGTGATGCCGCTATTAATGCTCGGGATTTATACCTTCGTCTTCTCCGTGGTGTTCGAGGCGCGTTGGCAGACGGGGGAGGCAGTTGCTCCGGTCAACACAAGCGAATTCGCGCTTATCCTTTTCACCGGACTGAGTATCCATCTCTATTTCTCCGAATGTATCGTCCGTGCCCCGCAGCTTATCCTTAACCATGCGAGTTACGTCACCCGTGTCGTCTTTCCCTTGGAGATATTGCCGATTATGATGGTGGCCTCTGCCGGATTTCATTATCTCACCACGACCAGCGTCTTATTGGGGTTCATTCTGATACTGAAAGGCTCGCTGCCGCTTACGGCCCTGTGGCTGCCGATCGTCTTACTGCCGATGGTGCTGCTGTTGCTGGGCCTGAGCTGGATATTGGCATCCTTAGGTGTTTTTCTGAGGGATCTGGGCCATCTGATGCAGCTGATTCCCACGGTCCTGCTGTTCCTCAGCCCCGTCTTCTACCCGGCCGAGGCATTACCGGAAGCATTTCGCCCCTATCTGCAACTTAATCCACTCACTGTGATTGTGGAAAATACGCGTGCGGTGCTTATCTTCGGCCATCTCCCCGCATTCCTGCCACTCGCGCTTTACGCATCGCTGGGTTTGATGGCGATGGGGGGCGGCTACTGGTGGTTCCAGCGTACGCGCCGTGCCTTCGCGGATGTGCTGTAACAACAGCCGGTTGCATTCTTTGATGCGATGACTGTAACTAGATTACAACAGCGGTTGTGCGAATAGTAAAGACTCTAATTTGACATCCCGGCATAAGTTGACAGCGAGGCACAATATTCTTACACCTGTGCCACAGTGAATCCGGGCTGGTCATAATCACCATCAATGCCTGATGGCCAGAGATTGATACCCGTCCGCTCACAGTTAGTTTTTGATTGCAATTTGTGGCGCGATGGGTAAATTACCGTCAGCCCAGATGGAGCAACCTGGATTCGTAACTTAATTCTTGAAAGGAATTACAATGGCTGTTTTTGATTTTAGTACAGTGTCCGGAAGCATCACGTTCAACGTGGATGCTGACGTACTCGTAATCTCCGGCGTGACCAAAGCGACCGACCTTTCCGTGGCTGAAGCTGCGGGTGGCGTTGCCTTCACGTTCGGTGGCAAAACGGTGACGCTGACTGGCGTGACCCTGTCCCAACTCGCTTCCGGTTCCGCACATGCGGGCACGGCTGATTCCGCAAACATTCTCATTTCCGGTGGCACTGAATTCTTCGCCGGGGATGACCAATCCACCACGGTTTCCGATAGCTCCGCTAACACTGCTGCTGCTATCGTAGCAGGCACGTCCTACTTCGCGATGGGTCTCGGCGGTGGTGATGTCATCAACATCTCGACCTCCACCAAAGACTACGTTGTATACGGCGGCACGGGTGCTGTTGACACGACGGACGGTGGCGACACCATCACGACGGGTACCGGTTCCGGTCTCATCGTCGGTAACGCAGGCGCTGACCAAATGACCTTCGGTTCCGTTGGCGGTATCGTGACCATCTTCGGTGGTCTCGGTAACGACAGCGTTGACGCTGACGCTGCTACGAGCGGTACGGCTACCGTTTACGGTAACGACGGTAACGACGATCTCGATCTGTCCAACTTCGCTGGCGCTGTGACCATCTTTGGTGGTAACTCCGCGTCCGATACGACCGATGGCGCTGACAACATCGTCGGCGGTACGGGTTCCAACCAAGTGATCATCGGTAACGCTGGTAACGACACGATCGATACCAACTCCATCACCAGCCAAACCATCTATGGTGGTCTGGGTAATGATCAAATCACCGACAGCCCTGCTGCTTCGCTGACTGGGACCACCGTTGTATACGGTAACTCCGGTAGTGACGTTGTGACGCTGGATGCCGTAGCGACCAACGCTGCGATCTCCATCTTCGGTGGCAGTGCGACGGCTGATACCGCTGATAGCGCTGATAACCTGACGGTTTCCGCTGCCGCTGGTACGGTTTCCGCTTACGTCCTCGGGAACGCTGGTAACGACACGATCAACACCTCCGGTGGTGCTGTTGTTGCTACGATCTACGGTGGTCTGGGCGATGATGCCATCACCGCTGGTAACAGCAACGACAATCTCTTCGGTAACGAAGGCAACGACACGATCGCAACGGGCAACGGTGACAACACGGTTGATGGTGGCGACGGCACGGACAGCATCACGGGCGGTTCCGGCGTGGATGTCATCACCGGCGGCGCTGGTGCTGATACCATCACGGGTGGCGCAGGTGCTTCCGGCGACGACCGTATTTCCGGTGACGCTGGCGCTGACAGCATCACGGGTGGCGACGGCAACGTAACCCTTCTTGGTGGTGACGATAACGACACCATCGTAGCTGGTAACGGTACGACTGCTTCCGTTGACGGTGGCGCGGGCGACGACAACCTGACCATCGGAACCGGTACGTCCGCTTCCGTAAGCGGTGGTGACGGTAACGACACCATCGTAGCTGGTAACGGTGCGAAAACCATCTCCGCTGGCGCTGGTAATGATACCATCACGACCGGTAACGGCAATGATAGCATCACGGGCGGCGACGGTAACGACAACATCACCTCCGGTACCGGTAACGATACTGTGGATGCTGGTGCTGGTACGGACGTTCTCCTCCTCGGTGGCGGCGTTGATAGCCTCACCGGTGGCGCTGATGCCGATCAGTTCCGCGCTGCTACGGCAACCGTAGGTGCGAAAGCCGCTGTTGCGACGATCACGGACTTCTCCACGTCTGACACCTTCGACTTCACCGACCTGGTAAACACCTCCCTCCGTGGGACCGGTGCTTCCTATCAGGAAGCGGATGCAAGCGTCGGCGCGACCGTCCTCGGCACGAACACCGGCTTCTTCCTCGCAACGAACACGTTCACTGGCTTCCTTGCTGCTGACATCGTTGCAGGTGTTGCTGGTATCGCTACCGATGCCATCGTCGCTGCGGATATCCTGTACCTTGCATTCAGCAACGGTACGGATAGCGCAATCGTTCGCATTACCAACGATGGTGATACGGACATTGATGCAGTGGACACGTTCGAGTTCGTCGCTACGATGTCCAACGTCAACGCAACCACGCTCGCTACTCTCAGCGTTGCGAACTTCGTTGACTTCGCATAGTCTGCGACAATACGAAAAGAAACGGGGCCGGAGAGAAATCTCCGGCCCTTTTCTTTTGTGGGTAACTCATTGCACCAAGCTCTTTCTCTAAATACTCCGCTCAGCCCTTGCATTGTTTTGGATTGACACCTAGATGCTGTTGCGGCAGGGTGCGACGCCTGCTACCAATGCAGCATACTAACATGTAGATTGTAATCCTTATGGCCTCCCCCAAGCCCCCTGCGCATTCCGCTGAGGACATGTTCCGTCCCATTTTAAAGAAGGTCAAGCGCAGCGCCGCCTATGCGCTGGTGTTCAGCTTCGCGCTCAATATCATCTCGCTCGTCATCCCTATTTATTCCCTACAGGTGCTTGACCGCGTCATGGCCAGCCACAGCATGGAAACGCTGATGATGCTGACCTTCATCGTGGTGGTGGGGATATGTTTCTACGGGATGTTCACCGCCGTGCGCACCCACGTGCTCTCCGGCGTGGCCGAATGGCTGGACGTAGAACTCGCGCCGTTACTGCTTTCTGAATCCATCACGCGCTCCTCCCTCGGCGTACAGACCGCCGCCGGACAGAACCAGCGCGACCTGATGACCATCAAATCCTTTATCGCCGGCCCGCCGCTTTCCACGCTGATGGACGTGCCATGGTCGCTGATCTTCATCCTCGTCGTCTATCTCATCAACCCCGTCATGGGCGTCATCTGCATCCTCGGTCTCGTGACGCTGGTCGGGTTCGGCATCCTCAACGAATTCGTCACCAAAAAGCCTTATACTGCTGCGGGCGAACTCTCGGTGAAAAGTCAACAGCAGGCCGACATCGCCAGCCGCAACGCGGAAGCCGTGGAAGCGATGGGGATGATGAAGAACGTGCTGGCAAGCTGGGAGCATTATCATTACCAGTCGATGGAGCAGCAGCAGATCGGCGGCAAGCGCGCGACTGCCATCCAGACCTTCTCACGCATCCTGCGGTATTTCGTGCAGATCGCGGTGACGGGCGTTGGCGCCTATCTTGTATTGCGTGCGGAGATGACCATCGGGGGCATGATCGCGGCGTCGATGATCGTCGGGCGCGCGCTGCAGCCATTCGAAGGGGCCATCAGTATCTGGAAATCGCTGATCAATTCGCGTGACGCGTATCGCCGTCTGAACAAGACGCTGGGTACGATCGAGAAAATTAACCGCGGCACGCTCGACTTGCCGATGCCCTACGGTCAAGTCACCGTGGAGAACCTCATCTACACCCCACCGAACGGCGCGCCTATCATCAAGGGTCTCAATTTCGTCGTCCCGCCGGGGGAATCGCTCGGCATCATCGGACCCAGCGGCGCGGGGAAATCCACCCTCTCCAAACTCATCATCGGCCTCCTCATCCCCACCCATGGCGCGGTGCGTCTGGACGGGGCGGAAACCTTCAAATGGAAGCGCGAGAATTTCGGGACGTATGTCGGCTACCTGCCGCAGCATGTCGATCTGTTCGACGGGACGATCAAGGACAACATCGCGCGGATGGACACCAATGCCACGATGGAAAGTGTCATCGACGCGGCGCAGCGTTCCTATGCGCATGAACTGATCCTGCGCCTGCCTAACGGGTACGAGACCGAATGCGGTATCGGAAATGCCAGCCTTTCCCCCGGCCAGCGCCAGCGTATCGGTCTGGCGCGGGCGATGTATGGCCGCCCGAAATTCATCCTGCTCGATGAGCCGAACTCCAATCTGGACGGCGAAGGCGAGCGTGCGCTCATCGCGGCGCTCAAGGTCATGAAGTCTGAGGGGACGACGGCGATCCTCGTCGCGCACCGTCCGAGCATCGTCTCTACGGTCGATAAGCTGCTCGTCCTGAAATCGGGAACGATCGAGCGTTTCGGCAACCGTGAAGAAGTCCTCAAATACTATGTGTCCGCCAACCCGAACGAAAAGGTAGCATAAGCCATGCAGGAGCCCGTCGCACCGCTGAAGCAGCAATCCCCGTTCAAGAAGCGGGTTCAGGCGATTCTGGAGCGTACCACGCTCAAGCTGGATGCGTGGAATGCGCGGCTTTTTCCCACGCCACAGCCGCAGGATGCTAAAGAGAAGCTGCCCGAGCATTTCGCGCGCGGCGCGATCATCACCGGCATGTGGTCTGTCATATTGATCTTCGGCATCTTCGGCGCTTGGGCGGCATTCGCGCCGCTTTATAGTGCGGCGGTCTCCTCCGGGCATGTGGTGCTCGATTCCAACCGCAAGACCATCCAGCATCTGGAGGGCGGTATCGTTAAGAAAATCTACGTCAAAGAAGGCGACAAGGTGAAGAAGGATCAGCCGCTCGTCGCGCTGGACGCGACGACGACCAAGGCACGGCTGGACATCTTCGTGGCCCAGAGCATCAACTCCCGCGCGGCGGAAGCACGGCTGAAGGCCGAACGGGACGGGGATGAGACCATTACCTTCCCTAAGGATATGCTGGAGAAGCAGGATACGGATAAGCTGATCGACGAGAATATCGACGCGCAGACGCGCCTCTTCAAGTCCCGCCGCGAAAGCCTGGACGGGCGTACGGCGGTGCTGAAACAGAAGATTGAGCAGATGAAGAAAGAGATCGACGGGATGACCTCGCAGGAGAAATCGGCGAAGAACCAGCTCGATTTGTTGCAGGAAGAAATCGGGGCGGTGAAGAAACTGCTCGCGCAGGGTAACGCCAGCAAGCCGCGTCTGCTTGCGCTGGAACGTGAATACGCCAATATCCAAGGCCGTCGCGGTGAGTATCTTGCCAATATGGCACGGGCGCAGCAGCAGATTTCGGAAGCGGAAATCCAGATCATCAACCTGCAGAGTGATTTCCAGAACGAGGTGCTCAAGGAACTGAAAGAGATGCAGACGCAGAACGCCGATCTCGATGAGAAGATCCGCGCGAGTGCGGACGCGGTGATGCGTATCACCATCCATTCTCCAATTTCGGGCGTGGTCACCGGACTTAAGGTGCATACGATCGGCGGTGTCATCGCTCCGGGCGCGGCGATCATGGATATCGTGCCGCAGAATGATAAGCTCATCATCGAAACCAAAGTACAGCTTCAGGATATCGACGTGGTGCATACCGGGCTTCTGGCGCGAGTGCGGTTGACGGCGTATAAGACGCGGAAAGTACCGACCATCGACGGGTCGGTGGTGAACGTCTCCGCAGATAGCTTTACTAATGAGCATACGGGCGAGCAATATTACATCGCCCGGGTCGAGATCGATAGTGATGAGCTGGATAAGCTGGATGAGCTGGATAACGTGAAGCTCTATCCGGGGATGCCAGCGGAAGTGCAGATCATCACAGGCCGCCGGACGTTTCTTTCCTATCTGCTGACGCCGATTACGGACTCGGTCAATAACGCGTTACGCGAGCAATAGGCTGCCCACCCAAAAGGATGTAAGGTCTCTGGTAGTATATTCACCGTCATTCTGAGCGTATGCGAAGAGTCTCCCCCTATATAGTCCTCAGGCGGGTTCTTCCGTCGCTTCGCCCTTCAGAATGACAGGCGCGAGGTTTCTATTTTCTTAAATTCAGGGGTTTCCACATGCGCGGAGGGGTGTCCAGCTCGTCCACCAGCATCCCCGGGCGGAGGGGTTGCGGGGCTGTCGGGCTGCCTTCCTTCGGCTGCGCGGCGGTGGCGTCCGTCACAGTGGGGATGTCGCCGTACTGCGCGCCGCGGGTGATGGAAACGCGTTCAGCGCGCTCCGGGTGGTCATAGGGGTATTTGTAGCCGACGACGATGATCTCTGCATATTGTGACTGAACCTGCACGTTGGTAAAGCCGCAGGCGCGCATGGCGAGGCCGATGGATTCTGCCGTGAAGGCAAATTTGTGGCCTTGATGGGTCGCGCCGGAGGTAAGGAACTTATGATACCCGAAGAGGATGTCCATCGCATTGATCGGGCCGGCGGGGGAGGTGTAGATGGCGGTGTCGTATTTATTGTTGGCGAGGAACGAGGCGGCCAGCTGCGCGTCGGGGATGCTTAAAAACACGAACCCGCCGTCCTTGATGATGCGGAACATTTCGCGCAGGCCGTTGCCGATCTGGTGCATGTAGAATTGCTGGAGAAGATGTTGTGCCCAGATCGCGTCATACGCGCCGGAAGAAAGTGTGCTGAGTTCCGTCAGCGTGCCCTTGATATCGGGATTCAGGGAGGGTTCGGAATCCATACTGGTGACGGCCCATCCATCCTGTTTGAAATAGCTGTGCAGACGTTGCGGATGGGCGGAAGCATGGCCGAGGAACAGCACCTTGCGTGCTTCCCCGTTGGCAAGCGGCGGTAGCGTCGGAGGCACAAGGCTCCTCACGCGCGGTGGGCTGGGCGTGGAGGCAGGGGCGGACTGCGCCGGTTTGGGAGTGTGGACGGTGGGTTTGGATTTCTTTTTCTTCTGTGCCATATGCGGGATTCCCTAACGGTACAAGTCTTTGATCTTTTCGTGCGTGGGGGGCGGCACTTCACCGCGCGCCAAATCCTTCACCAGACCTACATGCAGAGGCAGAAGGCGGGTGAGGTCGTATTCCTTGACCACTTTCTCGCGCGCCTTGATGCGCATCTCCTTCATTCCGTCCTTCGATTCGAGGATGGTGAATACCTGTTTTGCGACATCCTCAGGAGAGAAGAAATCGGCCATCATGCCGTTGACGCCGTGCTGGACGACTTCCTTGGTCGGAGCGGTGTTAGAGGTGACGATAGCGACGCCGCAGGCCATCGATTCCAGCATCGACCAGGAGAGGACGAACGGGTAGGTGAGGTAGATATGCGCGGCGGAGACCTGAAACAGCTTCATCAGGTTCGCGTAGGAGACCGTGCCGACGAAATGCATCCGGTCGGTATCCAGTGTCACTTCTTCCATCATGCGTTTGCGCCAGCTATCGCCCTTGGGCAATTTACGGCCATAGCTGACCTCGTCCGCGCCGACGGCGACGATACGGCAATTGGGGCGTTCGCGCAGGATGATCTCGGCGGCACGCATGAAGGTGGGAAACCCGCGATACGGCTCGAAATTCCGCGCGATATAGGTGACGACCTCGTCCCCCAGCCGGAATTCGTGCCCGTTCTCCAACTTGAACACCGCTGTGGGGTCGGGCTTGGCGATGGTGGTGTCGATCCCGTCATGGATGACGGAGATTTTCTTCTGGAACTCCTGGGGGTGGACGCTGTGCTGCCAGAAGGTGGGGGTGATGCCCCAATCGGCCGCGTCCAAACTCAGTAGGTTCACGATGTTCTTGGTACGGACGCGCGCATGGTCGTCCGTGGTGATGGGCTGTTCGGAATCGAAGCCCACATCCGCGCCTTTGCTGAGATAGAAGAATTCGAAGAAATTGAGCAGGCGTGCCTCAGGGAAGATGTCCTTCACATAGAGCGCGTCGCCCCAGCCGGGGTGGGCGCAGATGACGTCGGGGATGAAGCCTTCATCGACACGCAGTTTTTTGCAGACGCGCCAGACCTCCTGCCCGATGATGACGGCACGCTCGGCGCCAATGATGTAGCGGTGCGTCGTCCCCAGAGCGTCACGCGGGGGGAGGTATTCCACCTTATGCACGCCGGGAATTTCTATCTGGCGCGGCTTGCTGATGAAGACCACGGTGTTGTCGGAATCCTTCGCGAGCAGCTGGCAGAGATGCTTATATTGCCCCGGGATATTAGGGTGGATGAAGAGTATTTTCATGCGGTAACACCTTGATGTGGGCTGAATTACCATAAACTATACAGGGCTACCAGAAAAAAGACCCCTCTATATGCGCTGCAGAAGTGGAAAAAAATTAACAAGCTGTTATGATTTGACGGCTAGACTAATTGTCATCACTCACTTTCCGGAGCCTGCGAGATGTGTACGTACTGTCAACAGATGAAGACCTCTTCCGCTCTGTCCACCCCTTTGGAAGTGATACGTGAAGCCGCATTTACCTCGGGGACGAATTATATCGACGCGCTTGTCGATGTCTCTTCATGGACAGGTACTACGGGGCAATCGGCCAGTGTGGGATATACGTTCGCGCGCTCGACCGAAGGCGGATCGCTGTTCAGCGGCGCCATTGCTGTCGGGGCGCAGGCCGCAATGCAGGCATGGTCCAATGTCGCCAATATTAGTTTCGTACCGACGGCCAGTTCTGTCGCCCGGCTGACCTTCTCCCGCGATAATCTGGGAGCGAATACGGCGGGACTCACTACCACCACCTCCGTAGGTACGCAGACGACTGCTGTGGAAGTCCAGATTGACTCCAGCTATAGTAATTTCGACGAAGGCAGTTATGCCTATCTCGTCATGTTGCATGAGATGGGCCATGCGCTTGGCCTGAAGCACCCCGGTGCCTACGGGTCGTTCGACAGCCCTCCCTACCTGCCGAGCAGCACCGATACCTACCAGAACACCCTGATGTCCTATTATGAAGGGGCGCTGGTGGGGGCAGGGAACCCGCCGATGACGCCGATGATCTACGACATCGCGGCAGCGCAGTATCTCTATGGAGCGAATACGAGCTATAACTCGACCGCCACAGCCTATTTCCTGAATGGTGAGACCGCCGTACGCACCTATTGGGACGGGGGTGGGACGGATATCATCTCGGGTAAGAACTATACCGGCAGCCTTAGCGGCCGTATCGATCTCAATGAAGGAGTGGACAATTATTCCAAGGTGGGGCTCAGCTATAGCTGGAACGCGTTCGGGGCGCGCATTGAGAATGCTGAAGGAACCAAGAATGGGGATCAGATATTCGGAAATGTCTACAATAACGCGCTCTATGGCCGGGGTGGCAGCGATAGTGTCTATGGCGGCAGCGGCAACGACTCGCTCTATGGCGGCGCTGGAGAAGTGGACCCAACCGACGTAGCCGACCTGATGTATGGCGGGGCGGGGAGTGATGTCATCATCGGCAATGGCGGGGCGGATACGCTTATTGGGGGTGTTGCGGAAGCGGATCCCACCGATGCGGGTGATACCATCTATGGCGGCGCGGCGGGGGATTACATCCTTGGCAATGCGGGCAATGATTCCATCTTTGGCGGCGGCGCTGCCGTGGATCCGAATGATACCGCCGACATCATTTACGGCGGAAACGGTTCGGACTACATCCTCGGTAATGGCGGCAACGATACGATCTATGGCGGCGGTGCGCAGGCCGACCCCACGGACGGCCCGGATACCATTTATGGCGGGCTGGGAAATGATTATATCATCTCCAACGGAGGGGCGGATTTCGTTGCCGGGCAAGAAGGCAATGACACCATCTATGGCGGTGTCGGTAATGACATTTTCTACTTTGCATCGCTACACGGAGCGGATGTGCTGGGGGCGTTCGATACCCCAGGCGCGGTGCTGGGCGATATTTTTCAGATCGTCTCAAACATCAACGGTAGCGGCATTACCACAGCGGCGGGAGTGCTCAGCCATATCGGCTATTCGGGCGGGAATGCGGTGATCGATTTCGGCGCTGGGCAGTCGGTCACTATCCTCGGCATCGCCGCGAATTCGCTGACGGCGGATGATTTCACCATTGTCTAGTACACGAACTGTTCCTTGGTGATGCGTTCTTCGAGGTTATGCTCGGGGTCGAATAATAATGTCATCGAAATCTTGCGCTGTTCACTGATGGAAACGGACGCGACATCGCGTATCTCGGTAAAGTCGGCCACGGCACTGACGGGGCGTTTTTCCGGTTCCAGTATTTCGAAATTCACGCAGGCGTCATGATGCAGCAATGCCCCACGCCAACGGCGCGGGCGGAAGGGCGCGATGGGGGTTAGGGCGATGACGTTGCTCGACAGGGGAATAATGGGGCCGCCGGCGGAGAAGTTATAGGCCGTACTGCCCGCCGGGCTTGCCACCATGATGCCATCGGCGATCAGTTCCTGCATGCGGATGACATGGTCGATACTGACGCGGATCTTCGCGGCCTGACGGCTTTCGCGGAAGAGAGAGACCTCGTTGATGGCGAGGGCTTCGACTTCGCGGCCATTCACGCAACGGGCGTACATGGAGAGGGGGTGGAGCTGGGAAGAACGCGCCATCTCGATACGCTCGGGCACATTCTCCAGCGAGAAATCATTCATCAGGAAGCCAACCGTGCCGCAATTCATCCCATAAATGGGGGTCTTCCTGTCCATGAACTTATGCAATACCTGCAGCATGAAACCATCCCCACCGAGGACGATGATGACATCGGCGTTACCGCGTTTGCCTGAACAGAGGTCCGTGATGCCATAGCGCGTGGTCAGCTCTTTCAGAGCCTCCCGAGCCTTGGGCGAATCATCCGCGATACAACCGATTGACGTCATGTGTGCTTGCCTTTTCACGCAGTGTAGCAGATTTCGCCGGTATTGAATATATGCCTGATTATGGGCAAAAAAAGGGGGCCGAAGCCCCCTTTTCCTTGAATTATATCAGCTGATTAATTGTGGTTCAGCTTGATTTCTACGCGACGATCGCGCCACAGGCAGGCTTTCTGCTCTGCGCCGCCAAGACCGGCACACTCGGAAATCGGAGCGGATTCGCCCAGACCACGAACATCCAGCGTTTGTGCGTTCAGGTAGCCACGGCTTTGCAGGTACTTCACGACGGAAGCGGCGCGGCGGTTGGAGAGGTTATAGTTGTAATCGGAGTTACCGATCGGATCAGCATAGCCGACGATGGAAACGCTGGAAACGCTGCTGGAACCCAGCAGGCCGACCAGAGTATCCAGCTTCTGTTGAGCAGCCGGGGTCAGGACATCGCTATCGAAGCCGAAATATACAGCCAGCAAGTCGCTGTCGATACCGTCGCACTCGTTGGTCGCTGCATCCCATTTGGTGATGACGCAGTTATTCCAAGTGTTCTTGATCACATTGCCGCGAACATCCTTCACGACGTCTTTATACGGGCTTTGAGCATTCAGGGCGCCTGCGGAACCCATCAGTGCTACCGCCAGCAGGGAAACGAAAATTGCTTTATTCATGTTGATACCTCTTGCTGTTAATACAAACTCACCGAGCTGCCCCTTGTTGAGGAGAGACAACCAATTTCGGCTGGAATATACAAAAAATCCCTGCACACATATAGAATATGCGTAACCTTAGCGGGTAAAAACCAGAATTAAGCATTGATAATCGACAGAAATATCACAGTTGGAGCTGCTATTAAATTTATGGAAAACAACGGCAAGCATATGAATAATAATGTTAATGACTCTCACCTGACCGATGAGCAACGCTATGTGTGCCGTCAGAAAGGCACAGAGGCCCCGTTCACGGGCAAATATGTCCATACCAAGACGCCGGGGGAATATCTCTGTGTCTGCTGCGGGGAAACGTTGTTCTCGTCAGGGGATAAGTATGATTCCGGTTCCGGTTGGCCTAGCTTCACGCAGGTCGCAGCGCAGGGCAAGGTCGTAGAGCACCGGGACATCAGTCACGGCATGGTGCGTATCGAAGTCGTGTGCGGCAATTGCGACGCGCATCTGGGGCATGTATTCCCCGACGGGCCAGCGCCGACGGGAATGCGCTACTGCATCAACTCCGCATCGCTCGATCTGAAGGCGGAATAATCTAGGGTTTGCTCACGTTCCGCGATTTGCGGAGGGCCTTCAGGTAACTGCGGACATTCTGGTTATGCTCGTCCAGCGTCTCGGAGAACCGATGGCCGCCGTCTCCCGTGGCGACGAAATAGAGATCCATCGTTTTTGCCGGATGACAGACGGCTTCCAGTGAGGCTTTGCCCGGATTGGCGATAGGGCCCGGGGGAAGCCCGTCGATGGCGTAGGTGTTGTATTCCGTGACGGTTTCCAAATCCTTGCGGGTGATATTCTTGTGCCACTTCCCGGTCGCGTGATACATGCCGTAGAGCGTCGTGGGGTCGGACTGCAGGCGCATCCCCATGCGCAGGCGGTTCATGAATACCCCGGCGACGTGAGCGCGTTCGGCGTCTATCCCCGTTTCCTTTTCCACGATGCTGGCGAGGGTGAGGAATTCATTCTCGGTTTGTATCGGTAAATCTTTATCACAGGTGGGGATAAGGGTTTTCAGCGTTTTCTGCATGGCGGCCTGCATCCGGGTGATGACAGCCATGCGGGATTCTTCGCGTAGATAATCATAGGTCTCTGGCAAAAGAGAGCCTTCGGGCAAGGATTGCGGCACGGTTCCGGTGAGAAGAGGGTCGGCGGCGACGAGGGCGATCACGTCGCGGCTAATGAGGCCTTCTGGGACGGTGACCGCGTGGCGGACGACATCACCGGAGATCAGTTTACGCGTGATCTCCAGCGGGGTGATGTGCGGGGGGAACAGATATTCCCCGGCCTTGAATTTCTCGGCCAGCGAATCCTTCATGATGATGCCCGTATAGAGCCATGCTTTGTCGAGCACCTGAAGTTCTTCCAGCGTAGCAACGATGCGACGGAAGCCATGGCCCTTGGGGATGACGACAGTACGTGCTTCCGTCAGCGGGCCGGGAGCGGTGTAGTAGTGCGATGCGTAGAAGTAAAGCCCCGTACCCGCTACCGCCAGCAGCAACGCGAGAAGCAGAAGAAAGCGGAGGGCACGCTTCACGCTTATACTTTACGGAAGATCAGGCTGGCGTTCGTGCCGCCGAAGCCGAAGGAATTGGAAAGGGCGACGGTGATCTCGCGCTCTTTCGGCTTATGGGGAACGAGGTCGAGATCGCAGGCATCGGACGGATCGTCGAGATTCAGCGTCGGCGGAGCGATATTGTCGCGCATGGCGAGGATGGAGAAGATGGCTTCCACACTACCCGCCGCGCCCAGCAAATGGCCGATGGAGGATTTGGTGGAGGACATGGAGAGTTTGTATGCCGCGTCACCGAAGAGACGCTTGACGGCTTTGAGTTCGATTTCGTCACCCAGCGGCGTCGATGTGCCGTGGGCGTTGATGTACTGGATGTCTTCCTTATTGACGCCGGAGGATTCCAGTGCGGCCTTCATCGCGCGGTAGGCGCCGTCGCCATCTTCCGCCGGGGCGGTGATGTGGTAGGCGTCACCGGACATGCCGTAGCCGATGACTTCGCCGTAGATCTTCGCGCCGCGTTTCTTGGCGTGTTCGTATTCTTCGAGGACGACGATGCCTGCGCCTTCGCCCATCACGAACCCGTCACGGCCTTTATCCCATGGGCGGGAGGCTTTTTCGGGGGTGTCGTTATAGCTGGTGGATAGCGCGCGCGCCGAGGCGAAGCCTGCGATGCCGACGCGGCAAATGGCCGCTTCCGCGCCACCTGCGACCATCACATCGGCCGCACCGCGACGGATAATCTCCGCGCCGTCGCCAATCGCATGTGCGCCGGTGGAGCAGGCGGTGACGACTGCGTGGTTGGGGCCTTTGAAGCCGTATTTGATGGACACCTGACCGGAACAGAGATTCACGAGACAGGAAGGAATGAAGAAGGGGCTGAGGCGTTTCGGGCCTTTTTCATGCAAGGTGATGATGGAATCCTGCATACTTTTGAGTCCGCCGATGCCGGAGCCGATGATGACGCCGGTGCGGTATCTGTCTTCTTCTTCCGTTGGCATCCACCCGGAATCCTTGACCGCTTCTTCGGCGGCGGCGAGGGAGAAATGGATGAATTCATCCATTTTTTTCTGATCCTTGATGGGGACGTAATTATCGACGTTATAGAGGCCGTCACCATCGCCACGCGGCACTTCACCCGCGACGCGGCAGGGAAGGTCAGACGTGTCGAAATAGGTGATGGGGCCGAGGCCGGACTGGCCCGCGAGAAGTTTTTTCCACGTCTGTTCAACCCCTGTACCCAGAGGCGTGACGAGACCTAAACCGGTAATGACGACGCGTCGCATACGATTTTGAAATAGGTAAAGAGGGGGCGGACATCAAGCCCGCCCCACACTCTTTACGCCATTGCGTGTTCTTTGATGAAGTTGATAGCGTCCTGAACGGTCAGGATTTTTTCTGCTGCATCATCGGGGATTTCCACCGAGAATTCTTCTTCAAATGCCATGACCAGTTCGACCGTATCGAGACTGTCAGCGCCCAAATCATCGATGAAGCTTGCGTTGGCGGTGACTTTGTCCGCTTCTACGCCCAGATGTTCGACGACGATTTTTTTAACGCGATCTTCGATATCACTCATACCCATACTCCTTGTTGTTTTCGTTGGTGCTCAACGCTAGATATTCTCATCTGCGGGTGGTTTACCCCCCACGCATCGTGGGGCACAATGTGCCAGTAACGTGCGTTTTGTCAAATATTTCTTCCAATGTCCGCTAAACCATTAAGAGACCACCATTAATATGGATTGTCTGGCCTGTGATATAGCCCGCTTCGTCACTCGAAAGGAACAGTGCGGCGGCGGCGATGTCCTCCGGAGCGCCTAATTTCCCCATCGGGATATTGCCGGAAATACGTTCCTTCTGCGCGTCGTTCAGCACATCCGTCATCGGGGTGGCGATGAAGCCGGGGGCGATGCAGTTGACGGTGATGTTGCGGCTGGCGACTTCAGCGGCCAAGGATTTTGACATGCCGATCATCCCCGCTTTCGAGGCACAATAATTCGCCTGACCGGGATTGCCCATCACGCCGACGATGGAGGAGATATTGATAATGCGGCCATATTTGCGTTTCATCATCGCCTTGGTGGCTGCGCGGTTCAGTTTAAAGGTGGAGGTGAGGTTGATATTGATGACCTGTTCCCAGTCCTCGTCCTTCATCCGCATCGCCAGCCCGTCCTTGGTGACGCCCGCGTTACAGACGAGGATATCCACCTTACCGAGCGCGGCTTCTACATCCGGAATGAGTTTTTCGACCGCAGCGCTGTCGGACAGGTTGCAGGGCAGGGCGAGCGTTTCACCGCCCATAGCGGCGGCTAACGCATCCAGCTTTTCCTGACGCGTGCCGGAGATTGCGACGAGTGCGCCTGCGGCTTGCAACGCGCGGGCGATAGCTTCGCCGATCCCCCCGGTAGCACCGGTTACGAGGGCGGTTTTGTCTTTTAAGTGGAACATGTCATTACTCCTTAGTTTGGTATTTTTTCCGTCATCGCCCGAATTCGCGCAAGCGAATTATAGGGCGATCCAGACTGGATTCCCCTATAATTTCGCGATGCGAAATTCGGGGAATGACGAAATGGTTACGCCGCCTTCACCAGCGTCTCGATATCCTCAGGCCCATTGATATTGTAGGTAACAAGATTTTTCTCGATACGCTTGGCGAGGCCGGAGAGGACTTTGCCTTCGCCGATTTCTATCAGGGTGTCGATGCCCTGGGCTTTCATATAGTGGATGGTTTCCGTCCAGCGGACGCGGCCTGTGACCTGTTTCACCAGCAGGTCGCGGATGATGGCGGGGTCGGTGACGGGCTGGACGGTGATGTTGTCGATGACGGGCACGGCTGGGGCATGCAGGGCAGCGGTGGCGAGAGCTTCCTTCATGGCGTCAGCTGCGGGTTGCATCAGCGACGAATGGAAAGGTGCGCTGACATTTAGTAATAGAGCGCGTTTGCAACCTTGTGCCTTGGCGAGTTCCATGGCGGCTTCGACGGCTTCTTTCGTGCCGCTGATGACCAATTGGCCGGGGGAGTTATCATTGGCGATGTCGCAGACGCCGTGCGCGGAGGCTTCTTTGACGATGGCCTCGACTTGCGCCATCTCCAAGCCGAGAAGGGCGGCCATCGCGCCCGTCCCGGCAGGGGCGGCTTTCTGCATAGCGTTGCCGCGGATGCGTAATAAGCGTGCCGTTTCAGCGACGGAACACGCGCCGGCGGCGGCGAGAGCGGAATATTCGCCTAAGGAATGCCCGGCAACGAAGGTCGCTTTATCGGCGATGATGAACCCGGCCTCTTTCTCCAGCACGCGGGTGGCGGCGAGGGAAACGGCCATGATGGCGGGCTGGGCGTTCTCGGTCAGGGTCAGGTCGGATTCCGGGCCTTCGAACATCAGTTTGGAGAGTTTCTGGCTCAGGACATCGTCGATTTCCTGAAATACCTCGCGGGCGGAGGCGAAATGGTCGTACAGGGCCTTGCCCATGCCGACGGTTTGCGACCCTTGTCCGGGGAAGATACAGGCGAGTTTCATGCGGGGGTCCTTACAGTGGCGGATGGAAAAAGTGGATAATAAGCGCATAACCGCGTTGCGCCCCATGGTCAAGCCTATAGGAAAAATTCATGTGAGTTATGCATCCACAGGAGGTGGCATGCCGTTATATAGTGCCGTAACACAGCGGGTTTATTGGAAAGACTGGTTTACTTCTTTCCGAAATATTGCTTGTGCGTCCGCACCACGCTCTGCCAGTCAGAGGCATAAGGCGAACCTGCTTTATCCCCTTCCGTTACGAAACTTACATGGTGTGATCCGGTGAAGGCGACGATGTCCTTGTTGGCTTCCAGCATTTCATGGAATATTTTGATGGAATACTCATAGAGTCCCTGGTTGGGAGTTACATAATACCTATCCTCGCGCGTTGGTGACCATTCAAGAGAGCCGATGGCCAGTCCATACCGACGCGCCAAGGGGATGGCTTCTGCAAATGTATGGCGTTTGGAATTGACACTATACAGATTGTCATAAGCAACCTCTTTGGTCCGGGCTTTGTCTTTGGAGGGATGGTACATCAGGTCGATCATGTCATAGGTGTCGGGATGATGCTTGAGATACTCATCCATCGAGCCATACTTCTCGCTTTGTGCCGGAGCAAATGCAATTCTCAGGCGGACCTTGCGGGCGAAATCCTGATTATAACCGACACGTATATTCTGTGCGAAATGCCACATGCCATCCGCATAGAATTTGGCGGCCTGCGGGAAACTCATACCTTTTTTCTCGATCAGATATTCGATGAAATCGACACCGAGGCTGGTATCCTGCGTGAATTCCCAGTTCGGACGCAGGATAATTTGGTTCGGTTGCGCCCGGCGGTTGCCATAAAGACTTTGGGTCTCGATGAACCAGCGCAGGCGGCGGCCCATCATCACGTAATCCGCGTCGTGACGGCCTTCAACGATGGCTTTCCAGTTGTTATAGAACACTTCATCGGAGATTCCCGGGCTTCTTCCTGAAGGAGCCGTTACCATATAGATACCCAGCCAGGTGTTAGGATACATATTGCCGCTCTTCCACCAGTACCGTGTTTGCGGGCTGCCGGCAAAATCAAGCTGTGTTTTCTTGGCAATCTGATTGGGTCCGGCGCTTAGCGGGCCGCCGATAATTTTGTCCCAGCTTCCGGTTGCCGACCAGGCTTGCACAACGCCGCCGCCCATATAATCAACGCCACCCATGTAATCGATATATTTCTGGGGTGAGCCGGAACCGGAATCGTAGTTATAAAATGCCCAGCCAATATTGAAATTCTGATGGGTATAAGGCGATTTGCCGTTCACCCAGCCGACTTTCCACCATTTGTCGCCCACAGTACCGCCGGACGAAGAGGTGGAAGATGAACTGGAGGAAGACGTAGAACTGGAAGAGCTTGACGACGATCCCGAAGATGAAGATGAGGTGGAGCTGCTGGAGGACGTCGAACTGCTGGAGGATGATGTGCCGCAGGTTCCGGTGAGTTTGCAAAGTGGCACCGATCCGTTCCCGCTGCTGCTGGTTGAGCCAATGCCGCCGGGTTGAGGAAGGTTCTCCACCACTACGGGGTTGAAATAGTCATCCCCCGGATTCAAATCGTAACGCTTACCGTCCGTCCCGACAAAGGTGATGCGCAGTTTCGACAAATCGTCCGTCTCGATAAGACGGTCTCCCAATATCCTTTCATTGGCCTTTCTGTAAGCCTCAGAAGGATGGGGATCACTCAGGACAAAACGTCCGGATTTCGTAAGATATAGCGAATGGAGAACGCCCTTCACCTTGACGAAGATGCGGCGGAACCCGGGTTTCTGGGTCACCACATACCCGCCGTCCGCTTTGCGTTCGACCTCATAACTCGTCTGATGCGTGCCGGGTTTCACCTGATCCCGCACCGGCCCAGTGGCTGCTTCCACGCCGGGGATGAACACCATACAAATGATAATGGAGAGAAAGGCCGATCTAAATGTACGCATTTTTAAATCCTTGAGTGAACTTATTTTGTTTTTATAAAACTTTATTCTCTACCTTTAGGGTTTGCACGCAAAACTGTTATCGGATGCAGTAAGGCGTGGTTTTTCCCTGTTGAAATTCTTATCAAAGGTTGCATTGCCCCAGTTCCAGTCAGGTGCGTCGCTCGGTAACACCGCGCATTGTGAGACTGTGCCGCGGTTGCCACTGATTGTTGCTGTTTGCATGCCACGGGGAGAGCCCCTGCCTTCCACAACGATAGAACCGCCTCGGAAGAAGTTGTTTAGAATGCTAATGCTTTTCGGATATATCGGGCCAAACTGACCAAGGAAGAAGGTCTGTCTTTCCGGGTCCCCACCGGGGCGAATATAGCCTACCCAGATGTTCTTAGGGAATCCATAGAATTGGTTGTTGGCCACCGTGACATGCGTCTGGTTGTCAATCTTCATCGCCGCATTCACGCCACCTGGAGCACCGTAAGCGAAATCAAAACAGTTTCTTACAATCTGAACATCGCCGCCGGTATTATCCCTCTGGAAGTTTCCATCGGGGGATTGCCCAATATCAAGACATTTGCCGCCGCAACGGAACACGTTGTTGGCAATAGTGGCATTATATACATATTTCTTGAAGGAAAGCGCATGGTTATATGCGCCTTCAAACCAGTTCCCTTGGAAATCGAATGGCCCTCGCAGATTGCTTTCCTGAGGATCAGATTGGAATACTGCTATACCATACCCACCTGGATTAGCTCCTGGACGTTTGGTGGCGTTACGATAAAAATAATTACCGTAAAATGCGACTTTGGCATACCGATTATAAATTTGTGCTGAATAACGCTGTTCATAGAATACGCTGTTACGCACCAAGCCGCCGGTCAATATAATCTTCTTGCTGCTGCCGCTTGGTTTGTTGAAATAAAGACCGCTTCCCCCTGGCGTCGCGAAGGTCAATCCATCCAAGACTACGTTGCTTGCAAGCACGGTAATCACGCTTGAGAATTTCACGCGGAGGCTTTCCGACGCAAGGGCCATGCCCGTGGGGGTTACTTTTACAGCAGGGGTCGCGGCCATGATGAAGAGAGGCTTATCCGGCGTTCCTCCCCGGGTGATATTCATACCGGGATATGTTCCGGGCAGTGCCACAATCGCGTCGCCCGCCCCCGCCGTTTGCAATGCGTTTGCAAATTTGGTGGGGGTGCTTTGACTTGCGCCCGTACCGCTACCATTCGGAGAAACGTAGATTTTCTTGCCCGAAGGAGATGCCCATCCCGATCCGCCCAGAATGGGGCGTTCAATATTACCGGTACGGCACGCCGTATTGGTGGGAGGTGGCAAGATTGGGAAATTTCCACCACTTGAAGACGAGGAGCCAGAGCCAGGTGGACCTCCAGGTGTGCCACCTCCACCGCCACCTGAGGGAGGATTATTCCCTCCCGCGATAGGGGGGGTATTGCCCGATCCACCGGGACAGGTTCCAACCAATTGGCAAAGCGGCACCGATCCATTCCCGCTGCTGCTGGTTGAGCCAATGCCGCCGGGTTGAGGAAGGTTATCCACTACTACTGGCGTTCCACCGCTTTGGGGGACTGGGTTGAAATAGTCGTCCCCAGGATTCAAATCATAACGCTTGCCGTCCGTCCCAACAAAGGTGATGTGTAGTTTGGACAAGTCGTCCGTCTCAATAAGACGGTCTCCCAGTATGCGTTCATTAGCCTCTCTGTAAGCCTCTGAAGGATGTGGGTCACTCAGCGCAAAACGTCCAGATTTCGTAAGATACAGCGAATGGAGAACGCCCTTCACCTTGACGAAGATGCGGCGGAACCCGGGTTTCTGGGTCACCACATACCCGCCGTCCGCTGTGCGCTCGACCTCATAACTCGTCTGATGCGTGCCGGGATTCGTCTGATCGCGTATCGGCCCAGTGGCTGCTTCCACGCCGGGGATGAATACCGCCCCCATGACCATCAATAGAAAAGCCAGCTTCACTGCGCGCATCATAGCACTCCTCATCATTTATATCATTTAGTATAAATTAATAATTATGCTTTGTAAATGAAGTAATTTACTAAGACCGTATGACAATTCATAATATAGATTAATACAATTAGTGCTATAGAGCGGTCTTGACTATTCGCTCGACAAGAGCGCCGCTAGGCGGCACGTCCTTCTTTCATCGCCACGAATATATTCTGATGTAAGCGTATCGGTTCCCACGATGCAATTTGGCTGCGGACAATTGACTCTGAAGCGCCCTGTTCCTGGTTTTCCATCATCGAATTTGGAATCCAGCTTCCACATGTCTTCTCCTGAGGCCAATCCAGCCCAAGGTAAGCCGCCGGTCGAGCTTTGCTCACCTGCACGAATCGCTGTGAACATGTCATCTATGTAGGGGCCAGTCCATAGGGGGGCCGAGCAGGCGGTAGAAGGTGCGCTTGTAGTAACATAATACCCACCCCCTCCTCCGGAAAGTAACGAGCCCGGAATGTTAACGCCCACCGTGGCGATGCGCCAGAAGCCTCCGCTTCCGATTGCGCCGCCCACTCCGCTGTATTTTCCCGTAATCAACTCTGCATTCGAGAGGTGTTGCCATAAGCGATATACTTCCGTATTGGCTGCTACAGTTCCCCCGGTTGCAATGCGACCATTCCCATTTCCATTGCAGGTCGCTTTAATGTTCGCGGAATCAGTGTCGGTATCCGGGCTGGTACAATTCTGCGTTACATCCGCTCCTCCATCTGCCCTCCCCCATATGATGGTGGCTGTATTAAAATCACCGGGGAAAGCATTATATTTGTCTTTGAAGGTAGAAATGGCAGCATCATAAGCGTTAATCTCGTCCATCGTCGTCCGCAATTCAGCTTGCTTTAGAAGATGACGAGCAGAAAGGGTTCCACCGATAAGCAAGCCAATGATGACCAGCACCACCGATAGCTCAATCAAAGTAAACCCGTTCTTTTTCATCCTGATGATTATCGGACATTCTTCTTAAGAAAAGATGAAATCCATTGGGTATTGGCGATTTGGGAGTTATCTCTACAATATACAAGTAGTACACTTTAGGCGTACCCAAGGATGGTGAAAGAGGGCGCTTCCGCCTTCGTGAAGCTGTATATCTTTTTAGGACGCACTTTGCCCAACGAAGGGGTTTTCGTTATAAATCGGGCGATTGTGCGTAATGAAGAGAGTGAAAAAACCGCTTGCCTTTGCAAGGAATATCGGTATTTTACGGGACTCTTTAAAACTTACAGGTAAAAATAATATGGCGTTTTATGAAACCGTATTCGTGACCCGTCCCGATTTGACGAAGTCCGATATCACCAAGCTCACCGACGAATTCACCGCGCTGATCGAACAGAACGGCGGCAAGATCGTGAAAAATGAGTATTGGGGTCTGCGTAGCCTCGCATACCGCATCAAGAAAACCAACAAGGGCCATTATGTCCTGCTCGGTATCGATGCGCCTGCAGATGCGGTGAAAGAACTGAACCGTATTCTCGGCATCAATGAGAACATCGTGCGTAACCTGACGGTGCGCGTCGATGCGATCGAAACCAAGCCTTCCGCTATCCTCAACAGTGATCGCGACGACGGCGATTACGAAGCTGCATAAGGCTATCCAGGAGATTATAGAACATGGCACGTCCGTCCCCCGCACAAGGTTCCCTTGGCAAAAAAGTATTCTTCAAGCGCCGCAAGACCTGCCCGCTTTCCGGCCCCAACGCGCCGAAGATCGATTATAAAGACATCCGTCTGCTGTCCCGCTTCGTTTCCGAGCGCGGCAAGATGCTTCCTTCACGCATCACGTCTGTTTCCGCTGGCAAACAGCGCAAGCTGGCCGTTGCCGTGAAACGCGCGCGTAACCTCGCGCTGCTTCCTTTCGTCAAGCAATAAGCGAGACATGGCGCGTCCGCGCATGTGTCCTCACCCGCTGTGGTCGGAGGAGTAATGCGGCGTATCCCACTTGAAATTATTATCTGCGGTGTGCTGTCCGGTATCCTTTATACCGTGACTGGTTCCGGCTTACTCGTCGGTATATTGACAGGTTTTGTTCCTCTCATCCCCATATTCTGGTGCGGGTTCCGTTTCGGGAGTACGGCGGCGCTCATCAGCACGTTGATCGGCATCGGGCTGATGGCCATCCTGTTCAACCCCTCCCCCGCGCTGCTGATGCTACTGCTGCAAGGCATCCCGGCGCTTATCATCATTCATTCCACTCTTTCCTTTGCGGTGACGCCCGGGCAGGGCGTAGGGTATCTGCCGATGGGCCGGGTGATGGTGCGTGTCATCGTCTATGAAATCCTCTTCTTCATGGTACTGACCTGGATTGCCCAGTCCCGCGGGACGCCGCTGCAAGAGTTGTTCGTGAAGGACGTGAAGGCGGCGAACGGCCTGTTCGATCCGCAAATTCAGCTCCAGATGGAGACAATGGCCCGTTCCGCGCCGTTTATCCTGTTCGGTCTCATCGGCTGGTTCTGGAGCCTGATGCTTTATGGGACGGCGTGGATGGCCCATTTCGTCACTGAAACTTATCGGCCTGTGCTTCGGCACAGCCTGCGTATCGACGCATTCGCCCTGCCGCCGCTTTATCCTATCGGGATCGCCGTACTGTGGGGGGCGGGTGTCACCATGTCAGGCACGGCGCAATTCATCGTCTGGACGGCGGCGACCTTCCTGATGCTGGGCTATCTGCTCTACGGCATCGCGCTGCTGCACGCCCTCATCGGTCGCTGGAAGAACCCGCAAGGGTGGCATTTCGGCTTTTACGCCATGCTGCTTTTCTTCCCGTGGATGACGGTCATCATCGCGTTTTACGGCTTACTGCATCACGGGATGTTGATTTTGGGCCGAAATCGCCGGATTTAGCGCTTGCCAACCCCCGGAAAAACGCGTATAACCACGCCTCTTTAGCGAAGGAATTTCGATATGCAACTGATTTTACTTGAGAATATTTCCCGTCTTGGCCGCGTTGGCGAAGTGGTGTCCGTGAAGCCCGGTTTCGGCCGCAACTTCCTGATCCCGCAGAAAAAAGCCATCCGCGCGACGAAGGATAACCTGAAAGAATTCGAAGGCCGCCGCTCCTCCCTGGAAGAGCGCGATCAAGAGATGAAAAAAGCGGCTGAGAAGCTGGCTGAAGCATTCCAGAACGTGGCGGTGAAAATCGTGCGTCAGGCCAGTGAAGACGGCAAGCTGTACGGTTCCGTCAGCGTCCGCGACGTGGCGACCGCGCTACAGGAAGCGGGCCGCGAGATTGAGCGTCGCCAGATCGACCTCACCGCGACCATCAAGGAACTGGGTGAATATACCGCGACTGTCTCCTTCCACGCGGATGTGCGCGTACCATTCAAGGTACAAGTAGTGCGCAGTCTTGAATCCTCCTTCCATGATGAGCAAGAGGAAGAAGAAGTCACCGCATCCGTCGAAGAAGCCTCCGAAGAGGAATAAGCTTTCTTGGCCATCCCATATATAAAAGCCCCGCTCCGTGCGGGGTTTTTTTTTATTATCCATTTACGCCAAATCGTCATTGCGAGGAGCGATAGCGACGTGGCAATCGATCTTTCCTGCCACGCATCCAAAGATGGATTGCCACGCTACGCTCGCAATGACGGCGGGTAGTATTGTGCTGAATGTACCGGGATGTTGGGGATAAGCTTGGCAACCGCTTCACCTTGGCCGCAAAAATATCCACAGCCTTTGCACATTGCATATGGCGGCGCTGCTGCTACACTTCCGGCATAACATGTACATAAGAAAAAAATAATGGAATCTGCCTCCGTGATCTCGCTCGTCGAACCTATTGAACCCGCTCCTTTGCGTCAGGCTCCGTATAACATCGAGGCGGAGCAGGCGTTGCTGGGGGCGATCCTCATCAATAACGAGGCGTTGCAATATCTGAATGACCGGCTCATGCCGGAGCATTTCTACGAGCCGCTGCATACCAAGATTTTCTCGGCCATCCGCCATTTTTATGACAAGGGGCAGATTTCCAACCCTATCACGCTCAAGCATTTCTTTGACCGGGATGAGACAGTCGATATTGGCGGGGGAGAATATCTCGCACGATTGGCGTCATCCGCCGTCACCGTCATCAACGTTACGGACTATAGCGATATCATTTATGATCTGGCGCTGCGCCGCAAACTGATTGAGCTCGGCGAATCCGTCGTCAACCGGGTCTACGAACTCTCGCTGGAACATAACGCGATGCGGCAGATCGAAGCGGCGGAACAGTCCCTTTTCCAGTTGGCGGCGCACGGCGATACGCAGGAAGGCTTCCGCAGTTTCAAATTCTCCGTGATGGATGCGGTGAAGAAAGCGGAGATCGCGTTCAAGAATAAAGGCGAGGTGATCGGGGTTTCGACCGGGCTTCGTGATCTCAATAAACTTCTAGGCGGGATGCAGAATTCCGATCTGCTGATTCTCGCTGGCCGCCCTTCAATGGGCAAGACCGCGCTGGCGACGACGATGGCATACAAAGCCGCGCTGCATTTCCAGGATATGTATGACCGGAAGCGCGACAAGGGCGAATTGGCGCCACAGGAAAAACCGCAAAGCGTGGGCTTTTTCTCGCTGGAGATGTCTGGTGAACAATTGGCGACGCGTATCCTTTCGGCGCGGACCAATATTGATTCTTCGAAGATTCTGCGCGGTGAACTCAATAACGAAGAGTTCGCGCAGCTTTATCAGGCGAACACCGAACTGGCGACACTGCCGTTTTACATCGACGATACGCCTGCGCTCTCCATCTCGGCTCTTCGTACCCGGGCGCGTAGGTTGAAACGGGTGAATAATCTGGGCTTCCTCGTGGTGGATTATCTGCAGCTGGTACGACCGAGTACGATCAATAGTTCCTACGGGCGGGTGCAGGAAGTTTCTGAAATTACACAAGGCCTCAAGGCTATCGCCAAAGAATTGAATATCCCTGTCATGGCGCTGTCTCAGCTATCGCGTGCGGTGGAGCAGCGCGAGGATAAACGTCCGCAATTGTCCGACCTTCGGGAATCGGGGAGTATCGAGCAGGATGCCGACGTGGTGATGTTCGTCTTCCGTGAGGAATATTATCTGATGCGCAAAAAACCGGATGAAACCACACCCGGTTTCGCTGAATGGCAGGCTGAGATGGAGCGTACGCACGGCATCGCCGAGGCCATCATTGCCAAGCAGCGTAACGGGCCTATCGGCAACGTGCGCATGTCGTTCTTCTCCGAACAAACGCGCTTCGACGATCTGGAAGACGAGAGCCATTTACCGCATCATTATTAGTCCGTATGACCGCCATCACCGCCACTGCTACCGTTGACCTTTCGGCGCTCGCCGCTAATTTTTTGCTATTGCAGGAACGCCATGCGAAGAAGAATGTTGCTGCCGTAGTCAAGGCTAATGCCTATGGGCTGGGCGTGAGACATGTTTCGTTGGCCCTGCGCGATGCAGGGTGTTCGACCTTCTTCGTAGCGACGTTAGAGGAAGGAATCGAGTTACGTGCGACCATCCATGATTGCCCCATCTATGTGTTCCAAGGGGTAGGTCACGGTGAGGAAGAAGCCTTCATTGGGCATGGATTGTCGCCGGTACTGAACAGTCCGGAGCAGATGGAACGCTGGTGTCATATCGCCGAAAAACCGCCCGCGGCGCTCCATGTCGATACAGGAATGTGCCGTCTGGGGCTGGCCGATACAGAGCTGGCGCACGTCATCGAAAAAGGCCTGCCGCAGAAGTGTCATCTTAATTTGCTGATGAGCCATCTCGCCTGCGCCTCCGACCCCTCGCATCCGCTGAATGCAGAGCAGCTGCAGCGTTTCTCGGCCGCGCATGTGAAGCTGCCGCAGTTGAAAACCAGCCTCGCTAATTCATCCGGGCATTTTCTGGGTGCAGCGTTCCATCAGGATCTGGGGCGGCCGGGATGTTCGCTCTATGGGATTACGCCAAATGGATCACTGCCGAACCCGATGCAGGGCGTGGTGACGGTGAAAGGCCCCATATTGCAAGTGCGGACGGTCGATAGGGACGAAACGATTGGCTATGGGGGGACGCTCCCCGTGACAAAAGGGATGCGTACAGCGACTGTGGCGCTTGGCTATGCCGACGGGGTGCATCGCGTCGGCAGTCATCGGCTGGTGGGGCATGTGGGCGAATGGGAAGTGCCGCTGCTAGGCCGGGTGTCGATGGACATGACCTGTTATGACGTGAGCCATGTGCCGGAAGCGGTGTTGAGCGCAGAGCCGTTCGTCACCCTCATCGGCCCGTTGCAGGGTGTGGACAGGGTGGCTGAGATATGCCATACCATCGGCTACGAGGTGTTGACGGGCCTTGGCCCTCGCATCCATCGTGTGTATACGAATTAATGGTGTGAGATGAAAAATCCCTTACAGGTGATAGGCCGTACCTTCCTCGCGTTTATGGCATCGCTGGGCCGCCTGACGATTTTCGCCTTTAACGGTGTGTCCGCCTTATTCATCCCCCCCTATTATCCGCGCCAGATCGTCCGCCAGATGATCGAGATCGGCTATTATTCGCTACCCGTCGTGGGGCTGACTGCCATCTTCACGGGAGCGGTGCTGGCCTTGCAAAGCTATACGGGCTTCTCGCGGTTCTCGGCGGAGAGTTCCATCCCGATGGTGGTCGTACTGTCCATCACCCGTGAACTTGGGCCGGTTCTGGCAGGCCTGATGGTCGCCGGGCGCATCGGGGCATCCATCGCTGCCGAGATCGGGACGATGCGCGTGACCGAGCAGATCGACGCGCTGGTGACGCTCTCGACCAATCCGTTTAAATATCTCGTTTTCCCAAGGTTGATGGCAGGGCTGCTGATGTTACCGTTGCTGGTGTTCACGGCGGATATCATTGGTGTGTTCGGCGGGTATCTGGTCAGTATCCATAAGCTCGGATTCTCGCCGGGACCCTATCTGCATAATACGATTGATTTTATCGAGGTGCGGGATGTCGTCTCCGGTCTGGTGAAGGCCAGTGTATTTGGTTTCATCGTCGCCCTCATGGGCTGCTATCACGGATTCTATTCCAAAGGCGGCGCGCAGGGCGTCGGCGCGGCGACGACCAACGCGGTTGTCTCCGCCTCCATCACCATCCTCTTGTTCAACTACATGCTGACGGAATTGTTCTTCGCCAAATGAGCAACGCACCTAAAATTCTCGTCGAGAATCTCAGCAAATCCTTCGGGCCGAAGAAGGTGCTGGACGGAGTGAATTTGTCCGTGCGGAAGGGCGAATCGCTGGTCGTCATCGGCGGGTCGGGGAGTGGAAAGTCGGTGCTGCTGAAATGCATCCTCGGGCTGCATCAGCCGGATTCCGGCAGCATCAAGATCGACGGCCAAGAGACCAGCCGCTATTCGACGCGTGAGCGCGAGAAGCTGATGCAGAAATTCGGGATGCTGTTTCAGGGCGGGGCATTGTTCGATTCGTTGCCGGTATGGGAGAATATCACCTTCGCACTGAAGGGACTTTCCAAGGCGCAAGCGCGGGACGTGGCGGTGGAGAAATTGCAGATGGTGGGGCTTTCTTCCGATGTTGCGTTGCTGAAACCGGCCGAGCTTTCCGGCGGGATGCAAAAGCGCGTAGCACTGGCACGGGCGATTGCGGCGAATCCGGAAATCATCTTCTTCGATGAGCCGACGACGGGGCTTGACCCGATTATGGCCGACGTCATCAATAACCTTATCATCAAATGCTCGAAAGAGTTGGGGCTAACGACGGTCTCCATCACCCACGACATGGTCTCCGCCAAGAAGATAGCGACCGATGTGGCGATGATCTATAAGGGAAAAATCATCTGGGAAGGCCCGGCCAAGAATATCTATGACAGCGATAACGCTTATGTCGACCAGTTCGTCCATGGCCGCGAAGAAGGTCCCATACAGGTCGAAAAACGCGGCTCGTAATTTTATTTTTTTGTCCTATATTCTATAGTCTTAGGGAGAGCGAGGGTGATTCCCGCGAAGATGCATGGCAAAATCCTCTTCACAGTATGTCTGCCAATCCTGCGGCTCGGTCACCGCAAAATGGGCCGGGAAATGCGATGCGTGTGGGCAGTGGGACACGCTTGTGGAAGAGCAGGTGCAGGCCGCGCTGCCTAAAGGATTGGGCGCAAAGAAGGGCAAAGGCGTATCGCTGCATGCGCTGAGTGAGAAAACAGAACAATTCCCACGCTATTCCACCGGCATCGGTGAGCTTGACCGGGTGCTGGGAGGTGGGTTAGTGGCGGGTTCAGCGGTCCTGTTGGGCGGTGATCCAGGTATCGGTAAATCGACGCTACTCTTGCAGATGGCGGGCAAGTTGGCAGCGGCGGGTGAGAAGGTGGTCTATTTCTCGGGCGAGGAATCTATCTCGCAGATCCAGTTGCGTGCGTCCCGCCTCGACATCAAGGAGCAGAATGTGGCGCTGGCCTCGGCCAATTCGGTGCGTGATATCCTCTCGACATTGGACGGGGCGAATACGCCTACCGTCGTCGTCATCGATTCCATCCAGACCATGTTTGTCGATACGCTCGATTCCGCGCCGGGAACCGTCGCGCAGGTACGCGCTTCCGCGCAAGAGCTGATTCGATTCGCCAAGCAGCGCCAGTGTGCAATGATCTTGGTCGGGCATGTGACGAAGGACGGACAAATTGCCGGGCCACGTGTACTGGAGCATATGGTGGATGCCGTGCTTTATTTCGAGGGCGAGCGTGGGCAGTTGTTCCGGATTCTCCGCACCGTCAAGAACCGCTTCGGCGCGACAGATGAAATCGGCGTGTTCGAAATGGGCGAACGCGGTATCGAGGAAGTCGAAAATCCATCGCTCCTGTTCCTGCCCGAACGGGATGAAGCCATCAGCGGTTCCGTCGTGTTTGCGGGGCTGGAAGGGTCGCGCCCCGTACTCGTGGAAATCCAGGCATTGGTCTTGCCGACGATGATGGCGACGCCGCGGCGGGCGGTGGTGGGATGGGATACGTCGCGGCTTGCAATGTTGCTGGCCGTGTTGGAAGCGCGTGCCGGACTTCGGTTCTCTGACAAGGAAGTCTATGTGAATGTGGCGGGAGGGCTGCGCATCAACGAACCCGCTGCCGACCTTGCCGTGGCGTTGGCATTGGTGTCGGCTGCGCTGAACCGTCCCTTGCCTGCGGGTTCGGTAATGTTCGGTGAAATTGGGCTTTCCGGGGAAATACGCCCGGTATCGGGGATGGACTTGCGTATGCGGGAGGCGGAAAAACTGGGCTTCAAGGCTGCTATCATCCCGGTTCCTAACATGAAAAAGGGGTCAACGGCCAAGAAATCAGCGCATGATTTCTCGCTTGGCATTCACGAGCTACATCATGTAGAACACATGCGAAGCCTGTTTCCGAAAATGGCTAGCTCAGAGGAAGCCGCGTAATGGTCGATGCACAGCTCAATGTGAACCTGTTCGATGCTATCGTCATTGGTGTTCTGTTCCTGTCGTGCATGTTATCGTTCTTCCGTGGATTCATCCGCGAGCTTATGTCCCTCTTCGCATGGGTCGGTGCGGCGTTTCTGACCCTGTATTTAGTGATGGATGTGGCGGAGCTTTTGAAGCCCTATGTGAAGAAGCCGGAAGTCGCCCTTATATTTGCAAGTCTGGGGACGTATTTCACCTCGCTCGTCATCATCTCCATCCTTAGCAGCATCATGATGCGCTACATCAAGCCGGGGGCGGATGTGGGGTCGCTCGACCATATCCTCGGTCTTGTCTTCGGGTTTCTCAAAGGCTCCATCATCATCGTACTCGGCTATTTCCTGACCAGCCTTGCGATGACGAAAGAGGACTATCCCGACTGGATGAAGACGGCCTATAGCCTGCCGTATGTTGAGAAAGGCACAGAGATTATGATCACGATGATGCCGGATTATCTGAAGGGCATCACCTCGATGGCCGATAAAGCCAAGAACGGTGAACCGGTCGATTTCACCATGCCCTTCAGCAAAGACTCGACCACGAAGCCAGCGGACGCGCCGGGCTTTGAGAATGACGATGTGAAAGCATTGGAACGGTTGCTCAATGGTTCCGGTGAGGATGAACCCACCACCCCGAAAGTAGTCACCCCATGAACGAACACGACGATCATCTCGATAAGTTCCGTGAGGAATGCGGCGTGTTCGGTGTGTTCGGCCATCCGGAAGCGGCGGCGCACACGGCGCTGGGGCTACATGCGCTGCAGCATCGTGGACAGGAGGCGGCGGGTATCGTCAGTTTCGACGGACAGCAATTCTATTCCCACCGCGCGATGGGACATGTGGGGGATAATTTCAACTCCGCGTCGGTCATCGAACAATTGCGCGGGGATTCCGCTATCGGCCATAACCGCTATTCGACTACGGGCGAGCCGTTCCTGCGTAACGTGCAACCGCTATTCGCCGAGTTCCATTTCGGCGGCGTTGCGGTCGCGCATAACGGTAATCTGACGAATGCGATGACGCTGCGCACCCAGCTCAAAGCGCGCGGGTGTCTGTTCCAATCCACGTCCGATACCGAGACCATCATTCACCTGATGGCGGTGAGTCAGGCCGATACGCTGGAGAAGCGGTTGGTCGATGCCTTGTCGCAAGTGAAAGGCGCATATTCCCTGGTGGTATTGGCGAACGGAAAACTCATCGGAGTGCGTGATCCGTATGGGGTGCGCCCTCTCGTATTGGGCAAACTGGGCGACGCGCTGATCCTCGCGTCAGAGACCTGTGCGCTCGACATCATCGGTGCGGAATATGTGCGCGATATCGAGGCGGGCGAGATGGTGACCATCGATGCAGATGGGCTCACTAGTCTGCATCCGTTCGCACCGGCGCATAAGCGATTCTGTATTTTTGAATATGTCTATTTTGCGCGGCCAGATAGCGTGACAGAAGGGCATAACGTCTATGAGGTGCGCAAAAGTATCGGGCGTGAGCTGGCGCGGGAGAATCGCGTGGAGGCGGATATCGTCGTGCCCGTGCCGGATTCCGGAGTTCCGGGGGCGCTCGGTTATTCCGAGGAGGCAGGTATTCCGTTCGAGCTCGGCATCATTCGAAATCACTATGTGGGCAGGACATTCATCGAGCCGACGGATCAGGTGCGCCATCTCGGCGTGAAGCTGAAACACAACGCGAATGCGATCGTGCTGAAGGGCAAGCGGGTGATTCTTGTCGATGACAGTATCGTACGGGGGACAACGTCGAAGAAAATCGTCAACATGGTACGTGAGGCCGGCGCGAAGGAAGTGCATATGCGCATCGCCTCACCGCCGACGACCAACTCGTGCTATTACGGCGTCGATACGCCGGAGCGCAGCAAATTATTGGCAGCGACGCATTCGCTGGAAGAGATGGCGAAGTTCATCGGCGTGGACAGCCTTTCCTTCCTGACAATGGACGGACTCTATCGTGCGGTAGGTGAAGCGGCGCGTAACAACGCCGCACCGCAATTCTGCGACGCGTGTTTCTCCGGCGATTATCCGGTGGAGCTAACGGATTTCAATGCGGGTACAAAACATTCTCAGAATGATCTCTTCTCCCGAATCGCGGAAGTGAGATGAGCGGGCGGCTGGCAGGTAAGGTCGCGCTGATTACGGGCGCATCACGCGGGATCGGCGCTGCCGTCGCGGAGGCCTATGCCCGCGAAGGGGCGGAACTGGTGCTGGTGGCGCGCACTGTCGGCGGGCTGGAAGAGACGGATGACCGCGTGCAGAAAGCGGGCAGCAAAGCGACGCTTGTACCGATGGATTTGACCGACTTCGACCAGATCGACCGACTTGGGGCAATCCTGTTCGAGAAATTCGGGCATCTGGATATCTTTGTCGGCAATGCGGCCACGCTCGGCGTGATGGGCCCGCTCGCCCATGCCGATCCCAAGATGTGGAAGCAGGTGATGGATCTCAACCTCACCGCTAACTGGCGCCTCCTTCGCAGCCTTGACCCGTTACTGATGCGTGCGGAAACAGGACGTGTATTGATGGTTACTTCCGGTGCGGCGCAGGCGGCTTTCGCCTATTGGGGCGCATATGCGGCCAGCAAAGCGGCGCTGGAAATGCTGGTGCGCACCTATGCGGCGGAACATACGAAAACCGCTGTGAAAGCGAATCTCGTCGATCCCGGTATCGTTGCTACGAAAATGCGTGCTGCAGCCTATCCGGGTGAGGATCCATCTGCGCTGCCGAAACCTGAACATATCGCGCCATTTTTCATCGAGTTGGTATTGCCCGAGATGATCCAGAACGGACACCGCTTTCAGGCGGAAGGCTAAATTCTATTTTCCACATACAAAGAAGCCGGTGAGGGGCTCACCGGCTTCTTCAACGATGCAATATACCAAAGCTTATGCAGCTTTAGTGACTGCACCGTTATCTTTTAGGATGGAACGTGCGATGGCGGCTTTGCTGTCTTCCGCATGGACGACGACCAGCACCTTGTTGTGTTCCACGACTTCTTTTTCATACAGTTTCGCTTCATCGTCCGCGAAACCTGCAGCGAGCAGTGCGCCGAGCAGACCGCCCGATGCAGCGCCGACGCCAGCGCCGGTCAATGCGCCGATGATCGGGCCTGCGACGAGCAGACCAGCGCCGGGGATGACGACGCTGCCGACAGCGGTCAGGCCACCGATGAGAGCGCCGATTGCGCCTGCGGTCAATGCGCCAGCGAATCCGCCTTTGCCGACTTTATCGCCGGTGGATTCATGCTCGTATTTTTCTGTCGTATCCGAAAACATCGCATCACGCGTGCGATCGCTCATGATAAGGCTGATGTCTTCCTGACGGAAGCCTTTAGCAATGAGTTGGGTGACAGCCTGATCTGCGTTGAGACGGTTGTCGAAACTACCGGAAATGATTTTCATAATGATGCTCCTTGAAATGAGTGTGAAATATTTAGTCGTACCACTTTAAGAGCGTGCGTGTCAGGGAGCGATGCCGCGGACTACCCCCACCTATAAGCCCGCAATAAAAAAAGGCCCGTTTCCAACAGGGAAACGGGCCTTTACGATATAGTGAGTATTTAGGCTACACGTGCCGTGCTTGCGCCTTGTGGTTTGCCACGACGCGGACGGGTGTTGCGTTGACCGCCTTCGCCCTGACCTTTGCCACCGCCCTGGTATCCACCACCGCCACCTTGGCCGGTGCGTTTACCACGGAAGCCGCCTTTACCTTTGCGCGGGCCGCGATTGCCGTCATTGCCGGTCGGCGCGACGTCTAGTGAGCGATCGGTCGGGTCGAGCAGGCGGCGAATGGCGTTCCACTTCTTGCCGTCTTCCGGCAGGAGGAGGCTGACGGCGGAGCCCTCAGCGCCCGCGCGCGCGGTACGGCCGATACGGTGGATGTAATCTTCCGGCTGCATCGGCAGGTCGAAATTAATGACGTGTTCGATGTGCGGGATATCAAGACCCCGCGCTGCGATGTCGGTCGCCACCAGAATGCGGTGCTTCTTGTTACGGAAGTTGGTGATGACGCGGTCACGCTGGCGTTGTTGCAGATCGCCGTGGATGGCATCGGCGCTATAGCCGCTGCGATCCAGCTTATCGGCAAGTTTCTCCGCACCCCATTTCGTTTTTACGAAGACGATGATGGAGCCTTCGCGCTTGTCAAGCTCTTTGCAGAGCGCTTCATGTTTGCCGACGATGGTGGTGTTGATGGTTTCCTGCAGAATCTTCGGCGCGACCATGTTGGCATTGCCGACGGCGATACGCACGGGATCGTTCAGATACTGCTTGGAGAGTTTCAAGATTTCCGGCGGCAGGGTCGCGGAGAACAGCATGGTCTGGCGCTGTTTGGGGAGGAATTTCAGGATGCGGTCGATTTGCACGCTGAAGCCCATGTCCAGCATACGGTCGGTCTCGTCGAGCACCAGCGTGCTGGTATCGAGCAGCATCAGGTTACCTTGCTCAAGGTGATCGTTGATACGGCCCGGCGTGCCGACGATGATACGCGGACGCAGACGGAGCTGGTTGATCTGGCGGCCCATCGGCTCACCACCGATCAGGATCGCGGCCTTGATGGCGCTGCGTTCGCCGAGCAGTTTGGTAACGACATCCATCACCTGCGTCGCGAGTTCACGCGTCGGGGTCAGGATGAGGGCGGAGCCACGGGTGGATTGCAGCAGTTTGGCGACAATCGGAATCGAGAAGGCGCCGGTTTTGCCGGTGCCGGTCTGCGCCGTACCGAGGACGTCTTTACCTTCCAGTGCGTGCTGGATGGCCTGGGCCTGAATAGGGGTGGGAACGGTGAAGCCCATACGCGTCAGCGAGGTCTTCAGAGCGGGGGGTAGCTGAAAGCTATCGAAATTTTCCATGTGTTTTCTTCCTGTGCGCACTCGCGCAGCAGGGATCATTCCCAGCCACAGAGCCGCGTTGTTCGTTATTCTTGTTATTGTAGAGAAGCGTAAAGGCTGATTAGCCGAGCAATTTCAGATTTGCTGCGGAGGTTTTGCCTTTGTTCGTGGTCAATTCGTAGCTGACCTTCTGGCCTTCGTTGAGCGAAGAGATACCAGCGCTCTCAAGAGCGGTGATATGTACGAACACGTCGCCGCCGCCTTGATCAGGAGCGATGAAACCATAACCCTTCGTCGGGTTGAACCATTTTACGATACCGTTTGCCATAGTTTTAGAATCCTTTTCGTATAGCAAGTTACAACCACCGCACCATGCGGAGGTCAATAATGAGCCTTGTAAACCCGGGTAAAAACCCTCATGGAGGATTTCCGGGACATGCTCTTTGCTAATACGAAGGAGGACCGTCGAATTGGTGGGGCGAACCCACCTACAGTGCAGAAACGCTAGTCAAAGCACTGCACATCGTCAAAGAGAAACTACTAAACTCGAAGTCTAAAATACAGATTTTTATGCAAAAGTCAAGGTGAAGGAAGAGAAATAATCACCGCGCACGGAGATTTATGGTAGAAAATGGTGGGTCAGGGAGGAGTTGAACCTCCGACCTCACGCTTATCAGGCGTGCGCTCTAACCACCTGAGCTACTGACCCACATTCGATGCGGAAACACGGCGTAAAACCTTGCTCCCTGTCTCAGGAGCGACGGTTCTAGAGGCGTTGCCGGGAAATGTCAAACCGAAAAGAATGGAAAGGGCAAGTAACCTTTAAAAATCAGGCGGCTGCCGTCGTGTCGTGGATGGTGACGCGGTTACGGCCATTGCGCTTGGAGGCGTAGAGAGCTTCGTCGGCGCGCTTGAGGAATACCGGAACGGTGTCACTATGAGGGCGGAATTCGGCAACGCCGATCGAAACGGTGACGCGGCCGATTAGCTCCATCGTATCACGCCGTTTCAGTTCCTTGGAGGCGATGAGCTTCCGGATATTCTCGGCGACGATGGAGGCATTCTCGACTTCCGTGCAGGGAAGCAGGACACAGAATTCCTCGCCGCCATAGCGGGCAACGATATCTTTGCCTTTCAACGAATCGGTCAGGGATTTGGCAACGGATTTGAGCACCTCGTCCCCGATTAAATGGCCGAACGTATCATTGTATTTTTTGAAATGATCGATGTCGATCATCAACAGGGAAAGCGGGGTATCCTGCTGTGAGGAGATGGCGGTCAGCTCATCCAGCATCTTCTCCAACGCATTGCGGTTAAAAATGCCGGTAAGGAAGTCGCGTTGTGCTTCCTGCGTTGCCTGGGCAAGATTTTGCTTCAGCTTGTCCATCTCGGCGCGGGAGGTGTTGAGGCGCTCGGTGAGTGTGTCGCTACCGGATTTGATGGTGCGCGCGGTGTTGAGGATTTGCTCGACGAGACCGGAGAGGCTCTCTTCGTCGCCGGATTTTTCCAGTGTCTGGATATGGCTGTCCATCTGCTGGGCGTATTCCGCCGTGTCCCCCGTAAACTGGCTAATGGCTCCGAGTACTTGCGAGAGGAGGCGCTTGGTATTCTGGTGGAGATCGGTATTGAAGCTATTTTTTTCCTGAATGTATTTATTGTAAAGGTAGTTGTGCATTCCTTCATCGAACTGCACTTTGCCGGTGATGGCCTTGTCCATTTCGTCCACCAACTCGAAATTGGCGAAGGAGATATATTGATACCAGACGGTGAAGTTGACAGGCGTGGGGGCAACTTTGTGCTCCGCCATCATTTTCAATGCATTATCAGCATATTTCTGCGCCTGCTCATAGGCCGTTTCCATGCTATTCACCAATGCCTCCTGTTATGATCGCCTGTCCGCATACACCTGCAGTACCAATCAGTTATAGACCCAATGCCTTGATAGTAGGTTAACGTTCTAAGGCAAAATGCTTGCATTCGTTAATTTTGATTCTATTTTAGAGAAATAACAACAAGATATTTTTTATTGTGAAGGCAGGTATGGTGGAATCAGACGCCTATATCCCCTCGCGGGCGAAACCGAAGATCAATATCGCGCCGACGTTCGTCAGTGCCAGCGCTTCGCCGTTCGACGCAGCAGGGACTGAGGAGCCCAACGTGAGTGCGCCGGAAGTCCATAAGCGGGCGCGTACCTCCAGTTATAGCTACAGTTCGGGATGGGATATTCGTTTCGCGGTCGGGCTGGTGCTCGCCATCATGCTGGTGAATACCGCGCTGGTCATCCTTTTCTCTGCCGATACCACCCCCTCGCCTGACACATTGTCGCCTTCCGCTGGGCCCACCTCTGCGGATGAAGTCGCCCCGTATACGACGTCCGTCCCCCTGACCCGCCCTGTACGCACCGCGCGCGACCTTGCATTGGACGCGCCGGCGGGAAGCACTACCGAAGTCTACATTACTCCCGTACAGCGACAGCTATTATTGCGACAACTGAATGGGGTGACGACTGCGCCGGACGATGCTATAGACGCTGGAAACCAGCCATAAGGAACAATGATGATGCACCAGAGGCGCTCGTGGATAACGGTGATGGCGATGCTATTTTCGGCATATGCCGTGGGGGCTTCGGCAGCGCAGCCGGTGACCATGGTGACGGGGCCGAAGACCGGAACCTATTATGCCGTGGGCGGAGATATTGCCCGTATCTCCACTAAGGAAGAAGGCCAGCCGGTGACCGTGCTCACCTCCAACGGGTCGGTGGATAATCTGCAAAAGATGACCGATAGTCCGGCGAAAGTCGGTGTCGGCGTCGTCCAATCCGATGTGCTCGGCTTCCTGCTGCGTTCGGAAAACCCACGCTCTAAACAGGTGGCGAATAACTTGCGGCTGATCTTCCCGCTTTATAGTGAAGAAGTGCACGTGCTGGCGCGTGATCCTATCCGTTCACTCAGGGACTTGCACGGTAAGCGCGTGGTAGTCGGGCAGGCAGGCAGCGGCAATATGCTCACCGCCATCAACCTGTTTTCGCTACTGGGTATCCAGCCGCAGGAAAAGATTCAACTCGCCCCGCCCGAAGGCGTCGTTGCCGTGCTGGCCAATGAAGCGGACGCGGTGATTTTCACGGGCGGAAAACCCGTCACCTTGTTCAAGAATCTCGAAGACGTGCAGCAGGGGGAGAATGCACGGCTGATGCGGCAGGTGCATTTCGTGCCCATTACCGACCCGGCGATTTTGAAAGAATATGAACAGGCGGTGCTGACGTCGGAGGATTATAGTTTCATCACCGACCCCATTCCCACCATCGCAGTAAGGGCGGCACTCATATCTAACCAGCTTGCGGTGACGGACAAAACGCTCGCCGCGGAACGGTGCGAACAGCTAGACCATATCGGCCGCGCGATACGGATGCATAAGGCGGAACTGATCAAGATGGGGCATCCCAAGTGGAAAGAGGTCGATCCCTATCGTTCCCTTGCGATGTGGAAGCGCGATGAATGCGCGTGGAAACATGAGGACGCCGAACGCGCCGCGATGCGTAGCGCGTCCCAAACCGCGTTGGAGCGCGACCTGCTTTCGGTGATTGAACGACCGAGACAGAAGCAGTGAACGCGCGCATCGAGATCCGCTGCGCGGACAACGAATGTCGTCTCAGTCTGGAAGAAATGGTGCGACGTTATTTTTCTTCATTCTCCTCCACCACTGCAACGGATGCGCGCGTCATCATCTGGGATAAAAAAATGCCATGGGAAGAGGGGTTTGCGCCTGCCGCGCTTCTCGTGCTGGCTGATGCGCCGACCGACGACCTGCCACCTGCCGGCAGGTACTACACCATGCTGCGTCCCCTCCGGCTTGAAAAGGTCCGGCGGAAACTACAGGAGATATTGGCGGCGCTGAAAGAGGAGGTGACACTTACCCTGCCACCTCCTTTGACCTATGATAGCCGCCAGCGTATTCTGGCGCGCAGCGATAACGGGCAGAGGGAAGAATTGACCGAGTTGGAGGCACGTCTGTTCACTGCGCTGATGCAGGCGGAGGGGACGATGCTGAGCCGTCAGGCATTGCTCACCGGCATCTGGGGATATTCCGAACAAGCGGAAACGCGCACACTGGAAGCACATATCTACCGCCTGCGACAGAAGCTCACCTCGTTACAGGATGGGGTGGAGGCGGGGCTTGAAATCATCACCCATGAGGATGGGTACGAGATGAAGCGTCGCGCGTGAGGCTTTATTTTCGCGGCGAAATACGCTATGGCCTACGGGAGTGATGAAAGAGGTGGATATGCGTGCTGCGATACTATGTTTCGGATTGATGGGATTATGGGCTGTGGGAGTTTCGGCGGCGGAGCCGAAATTGCTGGGCACGTTCGGTGACTGGCGGTTGTTCCAGTATGATGCGTCGCAGGGCAATGTCTGCTATATCGCCAGCGTGCCGGTGCAGACGGCAGGGACGTATAAGCAGCGCAGCACCCCCTTCGCGATGGTGACGCAGCGCTCCGCCGGGGTGGATGAGGTGAGCATCAGCAGTGGCTATCCCTATAAGGATAACAGCAAAGTCGCGGTTAGCATCGGCTCACAGAAATACGAGATGTTCATCAAGGATGACCGCGCTTGGGCGTATGACGCCTCGCAGGATAACCGCATGGTCGGGGCAATGGTCAAGGGCTCCAGCATGACGGCGCGGGGGACGTCACGGAAGGACACCTTCTCGCTCGATACCTACTCGTTGAAGGGCATTACACAGGCGCACCGCGAAATGAAAGCGCGCTGCCGGTAGATTATTACAAAAAACCAGTAGGATGTGCTTGTATTTGAAGGTGGCTTAGTCTATAGCTTCGCCCCGATTTTACTATTTTGCACCCAAAGGCCTGAACCCTATGTCGCAGATGGCGAATACATCCACACATTCTTCCAAGACAAACCTCATCGGCCTGTCACGCGATGAGCTGGCGGCGGCGATGGCGAGTATCGACCTGGAGAAATTCCGTACCAAGCAGGTATGGCAGTGGATATACCATCACGGTGTCACCGATTTCGAGCAGATGAACAATATCGCCAAGCCTGCGCGGCAGAAAATGGCGGACCATTTCACCATCGCGCGCGCGGAAGCGGAGAAGGATCTTATCTCGTTCGATGGGACGCGGAAGTGGTTGTTGAAATTTCCCGACGGCAACAAGGTGGAGACGGTGCATATCCCCGAAGAGGATCGCGGGGCGTTATGCGTATCCTCGCAGGTCGGATGCACGCTTTCCTGTTCCTTCTGCCATACAGGGACGCAGCCGCTGGTGCGTAACTTGACCTCGGAAGAGATCGTCGGGCAGATCATGGTGGCACGGGATGCGTTGGGGGACTGGAAGACGCCGAAAGAATCGCGCAAGCTTTCCAATATCGTGATGATGGGGATGGGGGAGCCGCTGCTCAATTACGATAACGTCGCCAAGGCACTGCTGATTGCGATGGACGGGGAGGGGATTTCCATCTCCAAGCGCAAGATCACGCTATCGACCTCCGGTATCGTTCCGGCGATGGAGCGGTGCGGCAAGGAGTTGAACGTTAACCTTGCCGTGTCCCTACATGCGGTTCGGGATGATCTGCGGGATATATTGGTTCCCATCAACAAAAAATGGCCGCTCAAGGAATTGATGCATGCCTGCCGGACGTATGACGGGGCGAGCAATGCGCGGCGCATCACCTTTGAATATGTGATGCTGATGGGCAAGAACGACAGCGACGATGACGCGCGCGAACTTGTCCGCCTGTTGAAAGCCTATCGGCTGCCCGCCAAGGTCAATCTGATCCCGTTCAACCCCTG
>JBGTBD010000026.1:0-3691 GCA_041749475.1 Rickettsiales bacterium | reverse complement strand
TGGTCTGGTATGAAATGACAGAAAGTATCGAGGCGGCCATTGTCAGGGAAAAAAACATCAAGGCGTGGAAGCGCCAATGGAAATTGCGATTGATTGAAGAGCAGAATCCTGATTGGAAGGATTTGTATGATGAGATTACTGGATGCCAGCCTGCGCTGGCATGACAACAGAGGTTGAGTGAAGCTATGCCAACGCTAAAGATTGACGGACAGGAAGTCGAATTCACCCCCGGGATGACCGTGATACAGGTCTGCGAGCAGGCGGGTGTGGAGATTCCGCGTTTTTGCTATCATGAAAAATTGCATATCGCGGGTAATTGCCGCATGTGCCTGGTCGAAGTGAAGCCGGGGCCGCCAAAGCCGCAAGCGTCCTGCGCCCTGCCTGCCGCTGAGAATCAGGAAATCTTCACCACCACGCCGATGGTGAAAAAAGCGCGTGAAGGGGTGATGGAATTCCTTCTCGCCAACCACCCGCTCGATTGCCCTATCTGCGATCAGGGCGGCGAGTGCGACCTGCAGGATCAGGCCTATATGTATGGGCAGGGCGTCTCGCGGTATGACGAATTCAAACGCGCCGTCGAAGATAAATACATGGGCCCGATCGTGGAAACCCATATGACGCGCTGCATCCAATGCACCCGCTGCATCCGCTTTGCTTCCGAGATCGCAGGCGTGCCTGAACTGGGCGCGACAGGCCGGGGCGAGCATATGGAAATCACGACATATGTCGAAAAAGCCATCACCTCCGAGCTCTCCGGCAACCTCGTGGACCTCTGCCCGGTCGGCGCGCTGACCTCGAAACCATACTCCTTCGTCGCCCGCCCGTGGGAACTGACGAAGACTGAATCCGTCGACGTGCTCGACGCCGTCGGCAGCAATATCCGCGTCGATGCGCGCGGCAACGCGGTGCTGCGCATCCTGCCCCGCCTCAACGAAGCGGTAAACGAGGAATGGCTGGCCGATAAATCCCGCCACGCCTGCGACGGCCTCCGCCTCCAACGCCTCGACAGGCCTTATGTCCGCCGCCACGGCAAATTGCAACCCGCGTCTTGGGACGAAGCCTTCGCCGCCATAGCCGAGCATGTAAAAGGCGTTCCCGGCGAGAAAATCGCTGCCCTCGCGGGTAACCTCGCCTGCACCGAGAGCATGGTCGCCCTCAAAGATCTGATGACCGCCCTCGGTTCCGACAATCTCGACTGCCGTCAGGACGGCGCGAAGATCGACCCCACCGACCGTTCCGGCTATCTCTTCAACACCACCATCGCCGGGCTTGAGCAGGCGGATATGATCATCCTCGTCGGCTGCAACCCGCGCCTCGAAGCCCCGCTCGTCAACGCCCGCATCCGCAAGCGTTTCCTCCGCGGCGGCATGAAGGTCTATAACATCGGCAACACGCATGACCTGACCTACCCGGTGGAACAACTTGGCGCGACGCCCGCGATACTCGACGCCATCGCCAAGGGCACGCATCCGCTGGCCGCACAGATCGCCGCTGCGAAAAACCCCGCCATCATCCTCGGTATGAGCGCACTGGCGCGGGCGGATGGTAACGACATCCTGAAGACCGCCCAACACCTCGCCACCCATTCCCCCATCGTCCAGAAGGACTGGAACGGCTTCAACGTGCTGCACAACGCCGCCGCGCGGGTAGGGGGGCTGGATATCGGGTTCGTCCCGCAGAAAAAAGGCAAAGATATTTCCGGCATCGTCGAAGCCTGTCAGGCGGGCGAGATGGAAGTCCTCTTCCTGCTCGGTGTCGATGAGATCGACATGGATTTCTTTGGCGACGTCTTCATGGTCTATCAGGGCCATCACGGCGACATCGGCGCGGAGCGGGCGGATGTCATCCTCCCCGGCGCGGCCTATACCGAGAAGCATGCCACCTACGTCAACATGGAAGGCCGTCCGCAACGTGGCTACAAAGCCGTCTCCGCCCCCGGCGAAGCGCGTGAGGACTGGACGATCATCCGCGCCCTTTCCGATGCGCTAGGCAAAAGCATTTCGTTCGACACCCTTGCCGACGTCCGCGCCCGCATGGTCGAACTCGCGCCGCACTTAGCGCATATCGATCAGGTGACGCCCGCGCTATGGCATCCGGCAGCGAAAGTCCTTCGCGGCTTCACGATTGCAGATGCGCCTTTCGAGGAAGCCTTCAGCAACTATTACATGACCGACCCCATCTCCCGCGTCTCCAAGACGATGGCCGAATGCACCCGTGAAATCCTTCCCGAGCGGAAGAAGGCGGCGGCATGATGAAGACGGTGAACGAGATCCTCGATTTCCTGATGCCGCTGCTAATTGTAGTAAGTGACGTCCTGATGGTTGCGATGCCGCTCATTATCGGCATGGCATACCTCACGCTGATGGAACGCAAAGTCATTGGCGCGATGCAACTCCGCAAAGGCCCGAACATCGTCGGCCCCTTCGGTCTGCTGCAACCTTTCGCCGACGGCGTGAAGCTGATGCTGAAGGAACCCATCATCCCGAGCCGTGCGAATAAAATCGTCTTCGTGCTCGCCCCGATGCTGACCTTCTCGCTGGCTTTGCTGGGCTGGGCAGTCATCCCCATCCATTCCGAATTCGTCGTCGCCAATATCAATGTTGGCGTGCTGTACCTGTTCGCGATTTCGTCGCTGGGGGTTTACGGCATCATTATGTCCGGCTGGGCGAGTAACTCGAAATACGCCTTCCTCGGCGCCATCCGTTCCTCCGCACAGATGATTTCCTACGAAGTCTCGATGGGTTTCGTCATCATCACCGTGCTGCTTTGTGTCGGCTCGCTGAACCTGCGGGACGTCGTGCTGGCGCAACAGGATCATTGGCACGTCTTCTCTTTCCTCTTCCCGATGTTCATCATCTTCTTCATCTCGACGCTGGCCGAAACCAATCGCCATCCGTTCGATCTGCCGGAAGCCGAAGGCGAGTTGGTCGCGGGGTATAACGTCGAATATTCCTCGATGGCCTTCGCGCTCTTCTTCCTCGGCGAATACATGAACATGATCCTGATGTGCGGCATTACCACTATCCTTTTCCTCGGCGGATGGTTGCCCCCGTTCGATTGGGAGCCGCTATACGTCATCCCCGGCGTCATCTGGTTTGTCGCGAAGATCGTCCTGCTGCTCTTCGTCTTCATCTGGGTGCGGGCTGCATTACCGCGCTATCGTTATGACCAGCTGATGCGTTTGGGCTGGAAAGTATTCCTGCCAATCTCTCTGCTCTGGGTCGTCGGCACGGCAGGATATCTGGTATATTCGGGGAACCTCCCGCAATGATGAAAGCTATGTATATCCGTCATTGCGAGGAGCTGAAAGCGACGCGGCAATCCACCACCCCGTTGGATTGCTTCGCTGGCACTCGCAATGACATGAAAGAGAAAGAGTAAAAAAAATGTTTGCACAGGTCGCACGTTCGCTCGTCTTGAAAGAAATCGCCACGGGGATGTTGATGACCCTGAAGTATTTCTTCAAGAAACCCGTGACCATCAACTACCCGTACGAGAAAGGCCCGCTTTCTCCGCGTTTCCGCGGCGAACATGCGCTCCGCCGCTATCCGAACGGCGAGGAACGCTGCATCGCCTGCAAACTCTGCGAGGCGATCTGCCCCGCGCAGGCCATCACCATTGAGGCCGAAGCCCGCGAAGATGGCTCCCGCCGGACGACGCGTTACGATATCGACATGACCAAATGCATCTA
>JBGTBD010000025.1:0-35278 GCA_041749475.1 Rickettsiales bacterium | reverse complement strand
GCTCGTCATCGGCCTGCCGGACAAGGTGGAGTTCACCTATGACCAGACGCTGGAAGGCATGCCTCTAACCATCGCCTTCGCCCGCATCCCCGCCAAGACCAAGAGCGTTGCATGAGCCACAAAACCACCGTAGGTGTCATCGGCGCAGGGTCATGGGGAACCGCGCTGGCCGTCATCGCCAACCGCATGGGCTGCAAGGTGACGCTCTGGTCGCGCAATGACGGCGTCGTCGACGTGATCCGGAACCGCCGCATGAACGAGGTGCATTTGCCGGGTGTCTTCATCGACCCCGCCATCACTGCCACTTCCGAACTGTCCGAAGTCTGCCAGTCGCAGATGCTGATCATGGCTGTGCCCGCGCAGTCGCTGCGCACCGTGTGCATCTCGCTTTCCGATTTGCTGCGACCCGAAGTACCACTCCTCATCGCCAGCAAGGGCATCGAGCGCGGCAGCCTCGCCCTGATGAGCGAGATCGTGCAGGCCATTCTGCCGCATAACCCCGTCGCCGTCCTCTCCGGCCCCAACTTCGCCAAGGAAGCCGCAAACGGACTCCCCACCGCGACGACCATCGCCTGCAAGGACGCGGGCATCGCTGAGCATCTCAGCTACGCCATCGGCGGCCGCGTCTTCCGACCTTATTACACCGACGATGTCATCGGCGTGCAAATTGGCGGCGCGGTGAAGAACGTGATTGCCATCGCCTGCGGCATCGCGATGGGCAAGGGCTTCGGCGAGAACGCCCGCGCCGCCCTCATCACCCGCGGCCTGAACGAGATGACGCGCCTCGCCCTTGTTCGCGGTGGCCGCGAGGAAACCATGATGGGCCTGGCGGGTATCGGCGACCTCGTCCTTACCGCCTCCAGCGTCAAATCGCGCAATACCGCGCTGGGCTATGAACTAGGGCAGGGACGGTCGCTCCGCGACATTCTCCCCGGCAATCTCCACGGTCTGACCGAAGGGGTGACGACGGCCGATTCCGTCTACGACCTCGCTATGAAACTCGGCATCAACATGCCCATCTGCATCGCCATCCACCACATCCTCAAAGGCCAGATGACGGTGGACGAAGGCATCACCGAACTCCTCGAACGCCCTATCACGGCCGAATTCAACCGCAAATAATTGCGTTACATTACAGTTGCTTTGAGGGCCAGATCGTGCCGCGCCTCTCTTTTTTTTATTGTCACCCTGAATTTATTTCAGGGTCCATCGCGCATGGATACATGGATGCTGAAACAAGTTCAGCATGACAGTTTAAAATAAAGTGTCATTCCCGCGAAAGCGGGAATCCATCTCACCCCATACACGCACCATGGATTCCCGCTTTCGCGGGAATGACACTGTGTGTAAGAGCGAGGTCAGGAGACCGAGCCAGCCTTGAGCGGCGCTTATTGCGCAGGGCAGTAGCCCGAGCAGAAGCAAACATACAACTTGTCATGTAAACGTCATCTGCATGACCGTGCTTTTGTGCTATGATATATATGTAAAATATGACTGACAGCACGCCGCATGAACCGCTCGACGATGTCTCCGAAGCCCGCGAGACAGCGGAGAAGAACGTCACCATGGCGGGTAATGTGCTGAACGTGATGAGCATGTCATGGCCCGGTCAGGCGATCAATGCCAGCATGGCCGCCGCGCAAAGCGTGCAGAATACGGCGCAATGGGCCGCCAATGGCTTCACCACGGTCACTCCCGGCATCCTCGAAACCGGTGTCAGCACCATCGGCGGATGGACGCCGCTACTCGTGGGCGCTGGCCCGGCCATCCATGCGGTCAGCGAAGGGTTTCAGGGCCATTTCAAGAACGCCGTCACCTCCGTTGCTAAAGGCGCGTCGATGATCGGCACGGTCGCCGTCGAAGCCAGTATGATGAGCCTCGCCTTCCCGGCAGAGATCGCCTCACTCATCTTCACGGGAAAATTCCTCACCACCCATGTCGGCAACTTGGCCGATCAGGTGATGACCGACGCGATAGGAAAATCCGAGGACACGACCCCCAAACCCGCCGTTAACACGCCCATGTTCGGCGTGCCGATGCAACAGCAAGTGATTCCGCCGACGCTGCGTTATGCCGTTGTCCCCGGTCAATCCATGACCCCAATGATGCAGACCATCCCACAGACCGGGAAGGGGATGCAGCTCATAGCCCCTCGCGCCGCTTCCAGCCCGTGGACAACGCGCATGGCCGAACAAGGCGTCGCCCCCCGCCCATCCCAAGGATTCGCCCAAGCGGAACTCGCCCGCCAGCAAGCCGCTAGCCTTTTGCCCCCCGGCGCAGGCTTGCCACTGGCCTGATGAGTGCCTAACGCTATTGAAATGTAATGATAATTATTTTAACTCCTGTCATGAAAATGTCATCTCCGCCTGCTACTCTAGTAATGTAGAAACAGGTGTTTGAACTATGGCCAATGACTTCCTGAATGAAGATTCCAACGTCTCCGAAGAGGGGTTTGCCGGTAATTTAGGCAAGAAACTCAAATGGATGGGGAAGACACTCGACACCTTCGCCGGAGATACCTTCGGTGGCGAAAGCAATTACTTGGGCCAAATTAAAGACCCGCTAAATGCGGGTGGGAGTGTCATCGGAGCGGGGCTGGTCGCCGCCGGTGCAGGGCTTGAAGTTATCGACCAACTGCAACACGGAAACCTGAGAAAAGCTGTGAAACTCAGCGTGACGGGTGCGGTGGAAGCGGCTGTGACCTTCCTGAACGGGACAACGCTGGGCCTTGCCAATATCGCCTCGCTGGCCTTCACGGGCAGTTACATTGCTACCAACGCTGCTAAGGTCACTGGAGCAGCGCTTGATGCGCTGGATGGTAATATCAATAAAAAAACCCTGACCTCCGCCAATGCCGCCGTGGCCTTCCCCGGCATGGCAGGCCCCGCGATGCCCGCTGGTGCGCCCGCAGGCGTCTATGGCCCGCAGACCCAGCGCCTTGTGGCTGCCGGGTATGGCCAACGGGCCGGACAAAATGCAGTATGGGGTAATTCTTTGCAATATGGTCAAAATTCTGTAACACAAGGGGTGTAAGCAGATGGCTCCTCAAGGAGATATGACAATGAAACAAGAAGAACTGGAACTGAAATACCACGACATCACCGATCTCTATGATCTGGCGGAGGATCTGGTATCCACGGTTGAGAGTCAATTCATCACCAACCCGGAAGAGCAACTCGCCCTCGTCGAACCGCTGATCGACAGCGTCGGTGAAGCGGCGGATACGCTCTGTGAAGAATTCATCACCATCGCCGAAAATCCCGGCGCGGGAAAGACCCGCCGCACCAAAGTGGAAGGGGCGCTGCGTAAAGTCTATATGGCGATTGACGCTTATAACGAACGTGTGAAGAAATCCTCCTCAAACGTATCGAGTGCACTACGCAACATCGCCGACCCTATCGTCGAGAAAATCAAACGTCAGGTGGAAGTCATCGTCTCCCACTTTATCGATTTCGTGGAAATCTCCCTCGACCGCATTATGCAGAAAGCGCAGATCGAAGAGTTGAAAAAGCGTCAGGAGAAAATCGCCATGATGCTGCATTCCTTGAGTCAGCAACAAGGCATCGAACACAGCTAGCATTTTTAAAATTCAAAAAAAGGGAGTCAGCACGCTGCGCTCCCTTTTTTTATATGCCGTGGGAGAATGGATTTCTTCTTTATTTGTCACCCTGAATGTATTTCAGGGTCCATCGCGCATGGTTACATGGATGCTGAAACAAGTTCAGCATGACAGTTGTGTGTTATGCGAGGCTGAAAATCCAAGCTCAAAAATAATCTGTCATTCCCGCGCAAGCGGGAATCCATCTCTCCACATACCCCTCACATGGATTCCCGCTTTCGCGGGAATGACACTGTGTGTAAGAGCGAGGTCAGGAGACCGAGCCAGCCCTGAGCGGCGCTTATTGCGCAGGGTAGTAGCCCGAGCAGAAGCAATTAATTAAAGCTGCGAGGTCAGGAGACCGAGCAGGGGGAATAATAATCTCTACCAAAAAAAGAGGGTGCGATGCATATCGCACCGCACCCTGCCCAGAGCCACCCGTCTCCGCCCCTCCCCAAGAGGGGCTTATAGAAGCCGTCGGCGGAGGGGTGCGTCGCAGGCGGCCCGGCCCGCGACGCACCGTCCAAACTATTACACGGAGTAATACATCTGGAACTCGACCGGGTGGGGAGTGTGTTCGTATTTAATGACTTCTTCCATCTTCAGCGCGATGTAGGAATCGATCATCTCATCGGTCATCACGTCGCCTTTTTTCAGGAAGTCGCGATCCGCATCGAGTGACTCCAGCGCTTCACGCAAGGAACCACACACCTGCGGCACATCTTTCAGCTCTTCCGGCGGCAGGTCGTAGAGATTTTTATCCATCGCGTCGCCGGGATGGATTTTCTTCTCGATACCGTCAAGCCCGGCCATCAGCAGCGCCGTGAAGGCGAGATACGGGTTCGCCGTCGCATCCGGGAAGCGCGTCTCGATACGTTTGGCTTTCGGACTGGACACGTACGGGATACGGATCGACGCCGAACGGTTACGCGAGGAGTACGCCAGAAGCACAGGCGCTTCATAGCCCGGGATCAAGCGCTTGTAGCTATTGGTCGACGCGTTGGTGAACGCGTTGATTGCCTTCGCATGCTTGATGATCCCGCCGATGTAATAGAGGCAGGTGTCGGACAGGTCGGCGTAGCCATTCCCGGAGAAGATGTTCTTGTCCTTCTTCCAGATCGACTGGTGGACGTGCATCCCCGAGCCGTTATCGCCGTTGACCGGCTTCGGCATGAAGGTGGCCGTCTTGCCATAGGAAGCGGCGACCATGTGCACGGCGTACTTATACTTCTGTACCGCGTCCGCTGCGCCGACTGCCGTCGAGAAGAGGATCCCCATCTCGTTCTGCGCCGGGGCGACTTCATGGTGATGGACGTACGGCTTCAGCCCCATCGCGTCGAGCATCAGCATCATCTCCGCGCGGATGTCGTTATGGGAATCCACGGGAGGCACAGGGAAGTACCCGCCCTTGATGCCGGGACGGTGACCTTGGTTGCCCGTGTCATACATAGTACCCGAGTTCACGGGCGATTCATTGGAATCGATCTGATAGAACGAGCTCATCATGCTGGTATCGAACCGCACGTCGTCGAACATGAAGAATTCAAGCTCAGGCCCAAAGTAAGCGATTTCACCGACGCCGGAATATTTCACGTACGCCTCGGCGCGTTTCGCCACGGAGCGCGGGTCACGGCTATAGGACTGGCCCGTGGAAGGCTCGACGATGTCACAGGTGATGATGAGCGTCGGATGCGCCGCGAACGGGTCGACGAACGCGGTCTCGGTATCCGGCATCAGGATCATGTCGGACTCGTTGATCGCTTTCCAGCCGGCGATGGAGGAACCGTCGAACATGATCCCTTCCTCGAATTTCTCATCGTCAACGGCGTCGACGAAATAGCTGGTATGTTGCCATTTTCCGCGCGGGTCCGTGAAGCGGAAATCGACGAATTGGATGTTGTGTTGTTTGATCAGGTCAAACACTTTCTTGGCAGTCATAACACTCTCTCACTTTGGGTTTAGTTATTCAACAATGCCGGTGTTCTCTACTGGACGCCCATGTCCGGCCCACGGGCGGTGTTCTCTATATTGCGCTATCTCCACGTTCCCCCGTGCGGATGCGGATGGCGTCCTCGATGGGGATGACGAAGATTTTCCCGTCGCCGATACGCCCCGTCTTGGCGGCGGCGATAATGGTGTCGATCGTGCGGTCGACGAGATCATCCTGTACGACGAGTTCGATTTTCACCTTGGGCAAAAAATCGACGACATATTCCGCCCCACGGTATAATTCCGTATGCCCCTTCTGGCGGCCAAACCCGCGCGCCTCCGTGACGGTGATTCCCTGCAGGCCGATTTCCTGCAGTGCTTCCTTCACTTCGTCGAGTTTGAATGGCTTGATGATGGCTTCGATTTTTTTCATGGGGCTTCCGCAGCGGTTTTGGGTCTCATAGAAAGCAGGAGCCATGCCACTTATCAAGCGATTTCACGCCCATTGTAATATCGTGAAAATCGCAGAGTTATCCACAGCCGGCCTCAATTTCGGCTACGGGGAGCGCCCATCTAATGCCCTCGATGCCTAAAAATAAGGCATTCACCGGAATACATCATCAGGCGAGGAGGTTCTTGACCCCGAACGCGCTCTGCGTTACACAAACGCTTCGCTTTGTTGTGGCGGGTGTAGCTCAATTGGTTAGAGCGCCAGTTTGTGGCACTGGAGGCTGCCGGTTCAATCCCGGTCACTCGCCCCACTTCTTCCCCGGAACATCCGAACGATTATTCCTTCCCCCCGTAGAAGGCTTCATAGCACTGGAAATGATCGGGCTGGCCCTTGGCGTCGTACCAGTCGATGCAGCGATAGACTTTCTTTTCGTTCTGCAGATAGGTGATGAGCGTCGGCCATCCTCCCGGCCAGATTACCGCGCTGGAGGAGGCGACGCGTGCGCCCGCGTGGGCGAGGTCTTCCAGCCGCTCGGGGATGTCGCGCCATTGTGTGGTCGCGGTCGTATCCGCAGCCCATGCGGGGGTGGCGGCGCAGAGGAGGAGACTCATCAGGTATAACGTGCGGGACATTGGGGCGCTTTCGTGCAAAGGGTTTAAGGGTATCATTGGGTCGGCGGACGGTTCTTCTCGCTATTGAGCTGCAGCGCCTTGCGCACGTTATCCAACGTCGCGCCGAAACTGCTGGCGCGCTGGGCGATGTAGCTCTGCATCATCTTCTGCTGCGCCGCGTTTTTGGCGGCGATGTCACGTGCGGTGTAGTAGGCGTACGTATTCCGGGGGTCAACCTTTCGCTTGGGCGGCGTATACCCTTTCTGCGCGCGGGAGGGATTCGGCTTCGGCGCTTCAGCCCAGACGTAATCCGACCCGTCGCCATAGGGCGTCCCCGGTTTGCGCGGGCCTGTCACCTTGCCGTTCTTGACCGTGGGTGTGTGGATGCCCGGCGCATTTCCCGAACTGCGGATGAACTGGCTGTACGAGCCGTAACACACCTCACGTTGGGCCTTGCCGCTCTGGGTAAGGTTACAATAGGCATAAACAAATTCCCACTTGAGGCAGCTGCTATGTCCGCCCGCTTTCTGCTTCACGTCGGGTTTCTGGCAGCGCAGATCCGCGTCGCGGTGGAATGCCGTGCCGCGTACGCAGCCGAGGAATTTCGGGAAGTCGCTCGCGGCCAGTTGTGGGCGGTTCGGTGCGGGGTAGAACACGCACGTACCGTAATAAGCGTGGTTGTCATAACAGGCTTTCGCGGCTCCTGCGCTGCCCGCCTCCCGCAAGGTGCAGAAGTAATTGGCGACGCTGTGATACATACAATTCTCACGCTTGCCGAAATACTCCCCGGCCTTGATGCGCGCTGTGCACTGCGTGTCGTAGTTCTTCTCGTATGTCGTGCCGCGCAGGCAGGTTCGAAATGCGGGATAATCCTTCGCCGTGGTGGTGACCGTTTTGCCTTGGGTGACGATGCAATCCGCCTCCCGTAGCGCTGCATGGGCAGACCCGCCGTCGAGCATGAAAAATCCGAGGCAAAAGAGGAACAAAGCAATACGCATGAAAAGAGTATAGCGAATTAAGCGCGCCGCGTAAACGTCTTGAGATGGCAAACACCTGACTTATTCGGCTTTTTTGCGCTTTCGGAGATAGAAAAAAGCGATGATGCCCCCGAGGACGAGGCTGACCGACGGCGCGGCCCATAACGGCAGGGTAGCGGCCTTCACCGGCGGCTGCATCAGGATGCCATCCCCATAACGCTCGCGCATATAGGTGACGATGTCAGCGTCGCTGCGGCCCTCCGCCACCAGCGACGTAATCTGCGCACGCATGTTGACCGCCAGCACCGCGTCCGATTCCGCGAGCGACTGCCCCGAACAGACCATGCAGTGAAACTGGTGGAACAGCGCCTTCGTCCGCATGTCCGGTTGCGCGGAAGTAGCAGGGAATGCCATCGCCACCACCAGTGTAAAGACACAGGAAAATGGTGAAAAAGTCATGGGAGGAGGGGGATGACCTGCTGGCGGACGATCTCCTCCGTCAGCGGCCCGCTTATATGCCAGATGATTTTGCCCTCGGGGTCGACGAGGAAACTTTCCGGCACGCCGGTGATGCCGTATTCCACGCCCGTTTTCCCGGCCACGTCCAGTCCCAGCAGGTCGTAAGGGTTGCCGTTCTCGTTCAGCCACGCGGTGACCGCCGAACTGTCATCGTTCCACGCCACGCCATAGAGCGTCACCGCATGATCGTTACCGAGGGTTTTGAGAAGGGAATGTTCGGCAAGACACGGCACACACCATGAGGCGAAGAAATTGACCATCACGTATTTATCCCTCAGCTGTGCCAACGGTTTGGCGACGGGAGTCTCCTCGTTGATGGGGCTGAGCACCGGCTCGCTCGCCATGCGCCCGATGGCGGGGTCGGGTTTGGCCTCCGGCGTCACGGTCAGTTTCCACGCGAAGAATCCGGCAGCGAGGATGAATAGGATAAGAGGGAGGATGGCAAGCGAGCGCACCGGTTTAACTCAGGATCCGCTTGGCTTCGTCCATCGCGAGATTGAGGCGCATCAGCTCCTCCTCGTTATTGCCGCACTGCTTCACCTTGTGGCGGTAGAGCGCATGCGCGTCATCGAGCGTCGCCGAGGGACCGACGCCGAGCAACGTCATCCATTCCGGCTGCTTGGAAATCTGCTCCTGCAACAGGAGGCTGCCTTCGGCGGGGAAGGCGTGCAGCGTCTGCCGCACGTTCATCACACCCCATTCGTCGATATTGATAATGGCGCGTAGCGTCAAATGCAGCGCATAGATATTCTGTTCGGGCAGCGACCATTTATCGCACGCGATGAAGAACGACCCTTTCGTCGTCTTCAGCATCAGGCTAATGCCGGAGTCATTGCCGATTTTCTTCCGCAATCGCTCATTGCTCAGGTTTTGGTAATTACTGTAACAGATCGCCCCATCCGCATTGAGCCGGTTGATTTCATCCTCAAAAAAACGGATCGCTTCGAGAAGCGTCAGCGTCCGCGGGAAATTGGAATTGAAATTGCGCTGTCCCGGTGGGGTAGAGGTCCAATTTTTAGGGAGTTTCAGCGGGTATTCGTACCGGATTGCGACCATGAACCATTCTTCCTGCCAGTGAGACCATTCCCCCCGCGCCGATGAGGAGTATCCCCATCCACAGCCATACCATAGCCGGGTTCACATATAACGTGAAGGAAAAAGAGGAAGGCGGAGTTCCCTTGCGTAAATCCTCCGCGAAGTCGTGTTTCCGTAGCACGAGGTAGATGTCCTTCCACCCCGTCACCGCGATAGCCGATTCCGTGGTCTGCTCGCGGCTGACCGGGAACGCGCGGAGTTCCGGCGTGAGAGTACGGATAACCCCGTCCTTCTCCAGCCGCACAGGCGCGCGGAGCGCCACGTAGCTGGCCGTCTTTACCGCGTCGATACCGAGCATTTCCAGCCGATATCCGCCATGCGTTACTGCCTTGCCGGGCGTTAGTTCAAAGGCGTATTCTTCCTTCATCTGGAGATTAGAGGTGATGGCAATAGCAAGCATCGCTACTCCAAAATGGCTGAGATACCCGCCGAAACGGGCTGGGGTGAAACTCCCCGCCTTCCATTCGCGAATCCCCGAGAACCCAAGTCCCGCCAGTACCCACACCGTCAACCCCACAGCGGTGAGCACTTCCCATGCACCCGTACCCGTCAGTAGATAGAAAAGACCCGTTCCCAGTAGCGCGACAAGCAGCATCGGCCATACCACCTTCGCAATGCGCGCTACCGAATCCTGTTGCCAGCGATAGAGATACGCACCCCCCATCAGCACCAGCATGAAGATGAGCAGCGGCGCCAGCGTCTGGTTGAAGAATGGCGCACCGACGGTGAGACTGGAGAGGTCCAGTATCTGCATGAAGATGGGATAAAGTGTCCCCAGACAAACCGTCACCAGCATGGATAGCATCAGGATATTCTGCGCCAACACGCTGCCCTCGCGTGAAAGAATTCCGAAATCGGGCCGCGCATGGGTGGCGGTGGGCTTGAGTGCATAGACCAGTAACGCCCCTCCGCCGATGACGACGAGCAGGCCGAGAATCACAATTCCCCGTGTCGGGTCGCTGGCGAAACTATGCACCGAGGTGACGATGCCGGAGCGTACAAGGAATGTCCCCAACAGACTGAAGATGAACGTCAGCACCGCCAGCAACGTCACCCACCCGGCGAGCAGCCCACGACGGCGCAAAATCACCACGGAATGCACTAGCGCCGTCGCCGCGATCCACGGCATCAGGGACGCATTCTCCACCGGGTCCCAGAACCACCATCCACCCCAGCCCAGTTCGCGGTACGCCCACCAGCTTCCAAGGCCGATACCGATGGTGAGCAACGACCACGGAATCACCGTCCACGGATACATCAACTCCGCCAGTAATTTCGGCGCGACAGGCCTCAGCATCGCCGCCACGCCGATAAGATATACCATGCCGAATCCCACATAGCCGAGATAGAGAAACGGCGGATGGAAGACGAGGCCGATATCTTGCAGCAACGGGTTCAACTCCATCCCTTCCGGCGCAGGCGGGGACATGCGCAGGAACGGGTTGGAGGTAAAATAAATATAGGCGATGAAGGCAGCCAGCATCAGCCCTTGCAGGCTGGCCGCCATCTGTTGCAACGCCCGCGCTTCCTCGCGCAGCGTAAGCCACTGGAACGCCGTACCGTACATCGCCAGCACGAGAATCCACAGGATCATCGACCCCTCATGATTACCCCATGCCGCCGTCAGTTTATACAGCATCGGCGTCTGACTATGCGAATGCTGCACCACGTTCAGCACGCTGAAATCCGAAATCCCATACGCCACGATCAACAGGACGAATGCCGCGCCGATGAGGAGAAAACTCCCCGTTGCCGCAAACCGCAACACCCGCGTTTTCGCCTCCGCACTTTTCCGTTTCAACGGCCCGACGAATAGGCACACCCCCTGCCATAATGCGACGACAAACGCGGCTAATAACAGTGCCTCCCCAAGCTCAGGAATCATCCTGCCCTCACAGACATAGTATTAAAACCCTTCGTCATTCCCCGAATTTTGCGTAGCGACACAAAAAATTCGGGGAATGACGATAAGGAGGTAATGATAGGAAACATCGCGTAACTATTCACCCTCACCCTTCCCATAATCATCCTTCCAGTGCCCTTGCTTCTTCAGCGCCTTCTCGACCTCAGGCGGCATATATTTCTCATCATGTTTCGCCAGCACACGTGACGCGGTGAATGTCCCATCTTCCGCCAATGTCCCATCCATCACCACCCCTTGCCCTTCCCGAAAGAGTGAAGGAACTTCACCGCGATAGGTCACCGCGATAGTGCCCACCATATCGCTTACCGTGAAATGCAGCGTATCGCCTTCCCACACCACCGATCCGGTATCGACCAACCCACCCAGCCGCACAGGCTTCCCCGGTTCGGGTTTCTTCGCGGCGATATCGGCAGGGGTATAGAAAAATACGAGATTATCCTGGAATTTCGTCAGCACCAGCCCGACGAATACCGCCCCCGCCACCATCGCGATGGAGATGAGGATAAGCCGCTGGTGCTTGGGCTTCATTGCGCACGCTCTTTCATTGTGGCGAGCCGCGCCTTCAGCGCTTTCCAGCGCCACACACTACTGACCCACAACCCCACCAACACACCGCCCGCCAGCAGGTAGGATAGGGCGACACTCATTTCATGGCTCATGGAAAACATCCTGTTCGCCGTTGAAATACCCTAGTTTTCACCCAATGACAATCCGAGAACCATCCTCTCATCATTCCCCTCCCTTGAGGGGAGGGGTAAGGGGAGGGTGACGCGCTCCGGCAGGAGCGAAAAAACCAACTATTCATATTCACACAAAATAAAAGGGAGCAGCCAAAAATGACTGCTCCCTCCGGGGTAGTAACTTTAAAGAAGACTAGCGGGTGCCAGCGGCTTTGCGGGTTTTCGCGAAGTCTTCATCTTGTTTGGAACCGGTTTCGCTGTCGATGTTTTTATCGTTCAGCTCGGTGCGGCTGCTGTTAGATTGACCTTCCGCGCCCGTGTTACGGGTGGATTGGCCAGCAGAGGTGTCCGATTTACCGGAAGCGAAGTTATTGCCTTGGTTCAGGCGTTCGCCTTCTTTGGTAGAACGCGTATCGGTTTCGCTCACGCCGCTGTTGATGCCGCCTTTGGCGTTGGTGTCAGAGGTGGAACCTTGCGAGGAACGGTTAGCCTGATTCTGACCTTGTGCCTGCGTACCGGAACCTTGAGTAGCGTTAGAACCTTGGTTCTGACCTTGGTTCTGAGCGTTCTTGCCTTCGTTACCGAAACGGTTTTCAGCTTGCTCGCGCGAACCTTGGGTGGTGGACGAACCTTGATTGGTGTTGGTGGGTTTTTGATTGTTCATGAGAAATCTCCTTGGGTTGGTTAAATGCGTCATTGTTGATGCCTATGAAGTTGTAAGCCAGTCTTCATCAGGTGTCTGTCGGTCAAAACCCGTGAGTCGTAAGGGGTCTGTAAGGGCGTAATGCAACCCATGCGTTCAGGTTTCACCAATGATGTTCATGACCCAAGAGCGTGGCGCTCCGCCGCACCCACGCGCATATTTCTCTGGCATCTGCTTTCAAAGCGAATAAACTCCCGCCGATGGACACGCTCGACCAACTCGAAGCCCGCAGTATCTATATCCTCCGTGAGGCCTACTACGCGCTGACGCGCCTCTCCATGCTCTGGTCGTTCGGTAAGGACTCCACCGTGATGATCTGGCTCGCCCGCAAAGCCTTCTACGGACAAGTGCCGTTCCCCTTACTCCATTGCGACACCGAACTGGAGATGAACGAAGTCTATGCCTACCGCGACCAATACCAAAAGGAATGGAAACTCGACCTCATCACCGAGCTTTGTCCGCCCTTGGAGGAGACCGACCCCACGCTCCCCGCCGCCGCCCGCGTTGCCGCGCGTAAAACACTCGGCCTGAAAAACGCACTGGAGAAACATAAATTTGAAGGCGTCATCGCCGGAATACGGCGTGACGAAGAGGGAACCCGCGCCAAGGAGCGCGTCTTCTCCCCCCGCGGTATCGATGCGCGGTGGGACGTCAAAGACCAACCCCCCGAATTCTGGGACCAGTTCAAGACTGACTTCCCCCCCGGCACGAGTCTGCGTATCCACCCGTTACTCCACTGGACGGAACTCGACATCTGGCGCTACATCGCCCGCGAGAATATCCCCGTCGTCCCCTTATACTATTCCCGGAAATACGCTGATTTCGAAGGCCGCAACTTCGGTGGCGCCCCCATGCGCTTCCGCTCTTTGGGCGAACGCGGCATCACCTGGCCCGTCGAAAGCCAAGCCGACACCATCGAAAAAATCATCGCCGAACTGGAGACCACAAAAGTCTCCGAACGCTCCGGCCGCCCGATGGGCGCGGATGAGGATGAGTCCAGTTTTGAGCGATTGCGCGCTGCGGGTTATATGTGATGCGAGTAGTTGTCCTGCTTTTCATTATAGTAGCTGGCATTATCCCCTGCTTACCCATGCTCCCGTTTATTGTTTTGTGCATGATTTTTGGTCCAATGTCATTATTCAGCGGAGAGTTGGAAATACAAACACTGGATGGAGATTATGTATCTGCAATATCATGCGTGATTGTCGGATATGGAGGGTTTTGTGGGTTACTGGTGTTTATAAAAATGGCCTATAAATGCACCGTTAGAGCTTCTTTAAGCCAAGGTGATGTTGTAAAGCTTTGGCTGGGGAGAATAGCTGTTGTGACGGGAATGCTGGAATCATTCGATAATTACGTAATGTTTCATACTTTAAATTCTATTCCTTTTGTCACATCATTTCTGGCAGAGGCTTACTTTAAAAGGTATATACCTAATAATGAAGAAATAGTATGACCGACATCGAAACCCGCCTCGCCCATATCGAAAAAATGCTGCAGGACATCCTGCGCATCGTGCAGTCCAACCATTATAACACCGTTACCATCTACCGCCGCACCGCTGCCCTTGCGCTGATGGTCGAAGCGGTGGGGGAGGGCAGGGAGCCGCGCATCACCAAGTCCATGCGCGCCGAGATCGACGCCTCACTGAACCCCAAGGAATTCTCCGACCTCGCCACCAACGACCCCGATGCCTTCATCCACCGCTACGGCAAGATGGTCTACAGCAACTGGCAGAAAAGCGGCATGGAAGGCGTCCTCCCCATCGGCGACTTCGCCCCCACCAAGACCGAGTATAAGAAGAAGATGCAGTAAGAGGTCGTCTTCTTACGCTGGATCACCCTATAATTTCATTGCATGAAATTCGGGTGATGACGAAAATGCGGCGTGCTTTGTCCTATTAACCCACTCTGCCACCATTTAAATCCTCGTCATGGCCTGAGTTGCGCAGCAACTATAGGGCCATCCAGCCCCACCTTTTAGCGCCTGATCCAATGATGCGCGAAGTAAACTTCCTGCCCTAGCACATAGTTTTTTTATGGCACTCCCCATATAGCTTCTCCTTCATACACAGGAGAACCCCATGACCAAACTCACCCTCAAAGACATCAGCGAAGCGATGAAGGACATCGACATCTGCATGATGACGACGAAGACCCCCACGATGGCGCTCGAAAGCCGTCCGATGAGCAATAACCGCCAAGTCGATTACGACGGCGATTCCTACTTCTTTTGCAACGGCGACTGCTCCGCCGTGAAAGAGATCACCGCCAAACCGGAAGTGAACCTATCCTACGTCCACGAACCGGCATTGCTGGGCAAGAACATGTACATCTCCGTCACCGGCGACGCCCATCTCCACCAAGACCGCACAATGCTGGAAAAGCACTGGGTGAAAGACCTCGAAGTCTGGTTCAAGGACGGTCTCGACACCCCCGGCCTCACCCTGATCCACGTCCGCGCCACCCGTATCAAGTACTGGAAAGGCTATGAAGAGGGCGAAATCACCCTTCCCAATGCCTCCATGCCGCAAAAACGCGCCATGTAGTCACTAATCGGTTGCAAAGACTGGCATAAGTAAGCAAATTCAACCCATGAAAACCGGGTTGAAGCCCCTGCCAGTGACTGCCGCCGCTATTCACCCCCAAGTGAAGCTGGTGATTGTCGGTCATGTCGATCACGGCAAGTCCACCCTCATCGGCCGTCTGATTCACGATACCGACTCCCTGCCCGACGGTCGTGAGGAAGAAATCCGCACCCGCTGCAAACAACGCGGCATGCCGTTCGAGTGGTCGTTCCTGATGGACGCACTACAGACCGAGCGCGATCAGGGTGTCACCATCGACACCACCCAGATATGGTTACGCCTTCCTGAACGCGACGTCGTCATTATCGACGCTCCCGGCCATCGCGAGTTCGTGAAGAACATGGTGACGGGCGCTGCGCAAAGCGACGCGGCATTATTACTTATCGACGCGGAGGAGGGGATGCGCGAACAGACCCGCCGCCACGCGTTCCTGCTCCACCTCCTCGGTATCCCCCAGGTCGCCGTCGTCATCAACAAGATGGACAAGGTGAACTACAGCGAAGAGACCTTCCATCGTATCGTCAAAGAATGCACGGATTACCTCTCCGGTTTCGGTATCGCCGCCACCGCCTACATCCCCGTCTCCGCGCGGGACGGCGACATGATCGCTACCCGCGCCAAATCACTCGACTGGTACAAAGGCCCGACCGTCCTCGAAACCCTCTCCCACATCTCGCCGCAAAAACAGGGTGAGCAACTCCCGCTACGTTTCCCCGTACAGGACGTCTATAAATTCGACGATCGCCGCATCATCGTCGGCCGCGTTGAAAGTGGCGTGCTGCATGTCGGTGACGACATCCTCCTCTCGCCCACCAACCAGAAAGCCACTGTCAAATCCATCGAAGTCTGGCCGCCGCGCGAGAAGCTTTCCGCCACCGCCGGAGAAGTCGTCGGCATTACGCTTGCCGACCAGCGCTTCGTCGAACGCGGCAATATCATCAGCCACGCCGACCACGCGCCGATGCTCTCCAACATGCTGCGCGGCCGCATCTTCTGGCTGGGCCATGTCCCGCTCGAACTCCACCGCCGCTACAAAATGCGCATCGCCACGTCGGAATATCTGGTCGAGGTGAAGGAGATCGAACGCATCATCGATACCGACACGCTTGCCGAAACCCCGTCCAATAAAGTCGAGCGTCTACAGGTCGCCGAAGTCATGTTCCACGTCCGCGGCCTCGCCGTGCTTGACGCGCACGAGCATCATCCGCAGATGGGCCGCTTTGTGCTGGTGGAGGATTACGACATCGTCGGCGGCGGCATTATCGACATGGAGGGCCTGGCCGACCAGCGCGTCTCCGGCCGCCTGCCCATCAAATCGGAGAACGTCACCACGATGGATCTGAAAATTCGTCCCGAACAACGCGCCGAGATGAACGGCCATTGGGGCGGTATCATGTGGTTCACCGGCCTTTCCGGCTCCGGCAAATCCACTCTTGCACTCGAACTCCAGCAACGCCTCTTCGCCAAGGGCTATCAGGTGTACGTGCTGGACGGTGACAATATGCGCCAGGGCCTCTGCTCCGACCTCGGCTTCTCGCCGGAAGACCGTTCGGAGAATATCCGCCGCGTCGGCGAGGTCGCGAGCCTCTTCGCTCAGGCCGGTATGCTCGTCATCTCCGCCTTCATTTCGCCCTACCGCGAAGACCGCCGCCGCGCGCGCGCCATGTCACCGGAACTCTTCCACACCGTCCACATCAATGCTTCCCTCGAAGTCTGCGAAAGCCGCGACGTCAAAGGCCTCTACAAAAAAGCCCGCGAAGGAAAAATCCCCGATTTCACCGGCGTCTCCGCCCCCTACGAAATCCCCGCCAATCCCGAGCTGGTCATCGATTCCGGCACCCACTCCATCGACGAATGCATCGGGCAGTTGATGGAATATGTCGAGCGGGAGTTCGGTTTGAAATCCTCAGGGAATTAATCGTCATCATCAGCTCCGGAACTATCTGAATTACAAATCCCGGAATCCTTTTTATTCCACAAGGCGTCGAAGAAACTCTCCCACCCGTCATCATCTTCACGCTCAAACTCCCTGTTCTTGGCGATGCTCCAGCACAACATGGCGATCCATACAATGCCCGTCCATCCAAGCAGTAAGTTAAACAGGAATATCTTCCTGAAACGATGACGGTTACGAAAATAGGCGATTATACTGGGAAGGAAATAGCACGTGGCGATGATGAAAATGAAAATGATAAGATAAGAGAGTGGATATTCATTCATACCCTAAACCCAAAACCGCTCATCCAGTTCCCCGGAGAACGAATGCGCCACTGGCCCGGTCATCCAGACATCGTGATTGGGATCACCTTCGGAGCCTTCCCAGCGGATGGTGAGTTCGCCGCCCGGCATCAGCACGGTGACTTCCGGCTCCACTAACCCGCGACGGCGTGCGGCGACGACGGTGGCGCAGGCGCCTGTACCGCAGGCGAGCGTCTCACCCGCCCCGCGTTCCCATGTGCGTAACGTGACATGCACCCGGTTATCCACCTGCACGAAATTGACGTTGGCACGCTCGGGGTAAAGCGGGTCATGCTCCAGCTCGGAGCCGACGGCGCGTAAGGGAACCTTGCCCACATCCTCGACGAAGAACACCATATGCGGATTCCCCATACTGACGCCGACCGGGTCGCGGAACTGGTCTTTCTTCAGACTCAGATGCAGCGTATCCTCCTGCCGCGAGAGCGGGATATCCTCCCACCCCAACCCCGGCAGGCCGAGATTGACGCTGATGAGCTCTTTTCCTGCCAGTTGCGCCGACAGGAACCCCGATTCCGTCTCCACCAGCACATGCTCCCCGCGCTTCTCGCGCATCAACAGCCAGCCGACGCAGCGCGTCGCGTTGCCGCATGCCGCGACCTCACTGCCATCCGCATTGTAAATCTGCATATAGACATCGGCGCGGGAGGAGGGGCGCATCACGATCAACTGGTCGCAGCCCACGCCCGTCTTACGGTTGGCGATCTGCTGCACCAGCTCCTCGCGCTGTTCATGCCCCAGCAACTGCATCGGCGATTTGCGCTGGTCAATGATCACGAAATCATTGCCAAGCCCATGCATTTTCTCGAATGTTATGCCCATATGCCCTTACGTCACAGAATCTTAACGTTTATTTACGTTAACGTATGGCATAATCGGGCGAATTGCAATAGGACGCACAAGGAGAATCTATATGGGAAAAAATAATGATGACACGTGGCGACAGACAGTAGTAGATGCAAGCCCGCATAGAAGGAAAAGGTTAGATATTGATAAGTTCCGGCCAAATATAAAGTTTCAACAAGAAGGCAAAGGTTGGGCGCACGGTATTATCGCAGAACAATTTGACGATAAAGGCAAAGACGGCCAAACCCGCTAATCCCCAAAACACGTTATACGAGCGGAGTAGCGCGAGCCAGTCCTGAGCGGTGAGCGTAGCGAACAGTCTATTGAGCAGGACAGGAGTCCGGAGCAGAGACAACTAAAAAAAACCTAAAACGGAATCTCGTCGTCCAGTTCGGCGCCCGCCGGGGCAGAGGCGCACAGAGCGCATGCCACTTTGCGATATTTGCCATTAGTGTCAAAGCCCCTGACTCCGTTTGTTTTTTTCAGAGGTTTATCCTGAACCTGTCATCAAATCTTAATTTTCTTCAGCATTGGTTTTGCTATATTCAATCCTAATTAAGACCAAACAAAAATGAGGTTTACCTTGACTAGACGACATCAATCCGGCGCGGCAAAACCACGTATATCAGCACTTTATGCGGAACCGAAATCTGGAAGCCCTTCCCGCCCGGAGGGTGCCATGATTGCCATTTGCGAACACGAGGCAAAGCAGATACTGCCGCACGCTGTTTCATGGGCATGGGATAAGGAGCGGCAAGAAGTCGTGGCGACTTTCGACCATAACATCAATCTTGAAGATGCTGAAAGATATCTGCGACCGCTTGGATTCAAGGTAGAAGAAAGTGGCGATGATTTTACCGTTTCTGGAAAATTTAGGGATTTCAAAAAGCTCTATAATGAATTTAGGCTCCCCCAGCATGACCATAACGCCATCGGGAAGGTGGTGCGGCTTTACAACCTTTCACAATGGATAAAAGAATCTAAAGAGAGGTTTGCGCCGCAGCGCGAACCTCAAATAACTGTTGGTATCAACGGAATTTCAATAAAGTCAGAAGCGATGGATAATCGGGAAAAAATTCTGCCCACCATCCGCGAAGGACTACAGGCCTTGGCACAGCTGACACAAACACCCTTCTCGACCGAGGAGCAATACACAAAGTTTTTAGTGACATTCCCCGACGAAGTAACGACCCCAAAGGATTCAAGAGGTATTTTAACAGGGCTGACAGGTTTGATGGAGTCAATTTTAAGTAAACAAGAGCCCCAACGCGGTCGATAATTACACGCATGGGACTGGTTGATAAATCCTGAGAAAAAACAATCTTCCAAACTGGAAATATCTCAAAATGCACATATCAAGTCGCGCTGAGCACTATTTGCGATACAATTTAAAAACCTAGAACGGAATCTCGTCGTCCAGTTCCTGTGCAGGCGCAGAAGAACGCGCAGCGCTACGTTGCGGTGCGTTATAGCTGACATCGTCATATCCGCCGCCGGAATTGCCCGCGCTGCCGTACTCATCGCTGCTGCCGCCACCGCTCTCGCGCTTGCCGTCCAGCATCGTCAAATTGCCGCCATAGCCTTGTAGCACGACTTCGGTGGAGTATTTCTCGACACCGGCCTGATCCGTCCATTTACGCGTCTGCAACGCGCCTTCGATATAGACCTTCGCGCCTTTTTTCAGGTAATTCTTGGCGACGCCGACCAGCCCGTCATTGAAGATGACGACGCGATGCCATTCGGTTTTCTCTTTACGCTCGCCGCTATTCTTGTCCTTCCAAGTATCGGACGTGGCGATGGTCAAATGCGCGATCTCGCGACCGTCCTGAGTGGAACGGATTTCCGGGTCTTTGCCCAGATTGCCGACTAAAATCACCTTGTTAATGCTACCAGCCATATCACGTAACCTTTCATTAAAACTTCACACACAAAAAAGCACGTTTTAATAGGATATGCCAGCAAAATGAAGAGGAAAAAATTATGAATGATATAGTGGCACGTACTGACGTAGTGAAAGTTCCCGGTAAACCCGGTCCTGTTCACGTCCTATCCGATATAAATCCCCGCTTTCAGCAATTTATTGCAGGTGGACAAGCTCTGGTGCAGGAATTGCGTATGATTTTTGGCGAAGGCGTCACTGTCGAATTTGACCCCAACTCCTCTCCGGAGGACTTCACTCAATTCATAGTAGATTTTCATGATCCGCGACTTGCGCAATTCGTTGCGGAGGCATGGCGTGAGTTACGCCCCTCGGTGAGTAAGGAGTTATTTGAGCAAACCATCCATGCGGGTGTAAGTCACATGAGTATCACGGGTGATTCTCACGTAATATTGAAGCTTGGTGATAACCCCGGTGCGACGTTGGAAGTACTTCATCAAATTCTGGAAACCCTTAAAAAGCAGGGCGGTCCCGTAAACCGCATTAACGGTCCTGCAGAACCAGCCACCCTGTTTATGGATAAGCCATTGCAAATAGAATAGTAAATTACAACATAGGAGCGCCATGGATAGGGCTTATACAAGGCCATCAGGGTATTATTGCTCACGAAAACCTCCATACCTCTTGAATGCCGGGTGGATGATAATGCTGCTGAGTTAAAGTAAATAAAAGCGTCATAAAAGCGACATATTTATAGCATAGAATAGCAATAAATCAGGAGAATCACTCATGTCCAATCATCCCAAAGATATCGCTAGAAAGAATGATGGAACAGCCCCAAGGACTGATGTAGAATCTGACGGTGATTTGGGAGATATAAATAGAAATCTAGATTCGGATGGCAAAGTCGTCCGTCCCAGCGGTTGGGGGGAATTAATGCAGGCCAGACGCGCAATAATCGCCAGAAAAAATGGCGCAGCAGGCCCCGGCGCATAATAAATCCCCGGTTTGCCCCGTTTATCATTGCAATGCACACCCGTTTTCCTATATACATCCCCACCCTTCAACAGCGGATTATATAATGAAAAACGATGTCATCTCCATTCGCGGCGCGAAAGAGCATAACCTAAAGAACGTATCTGTCGATATCCCCCGGAATCAGTTAGTCGTCATCACCGGCCTTTCAGGCTCGGGGAAATCCTCTCTTGCGTTCGATACGCTTTATGCCGAAGGCCAGCGCCGTTATGTCGAGTCGCTCTCCGCTTATGCCCGCCAGTTCCTGAACGTGCAGGACAAACCGGACGTCGAGTCCATCGACGGTCTCAGCCCCGCTATCGCCATCGACCAGAAGACCACCTCGCGCAACCCGCGCTCGACGGTAGGCACGGTCACCGAGATCTATGATTACATGCGCCTGCTCTATGCGCGTATCGGCATCCCGTATTCGCCCACCACCGGCCTACCCATCGAGAGCCAGACCGTCTCGCAGATGGTCGATATCATCATGGGATTGCCCGAGGACACCAAGATCTACCTCATCTCCCCCTTCGTGCGCGGCCGCAAAGGCGAGCACATCAAGGAGATCAAGGAACTCCAGAAACGCGGTTTCACGCGCCTGAAGATCGACGGCCAGCTCTACACGATGGACGAACTGCCGAAGCTCGATAAACAGAAGAAACACGACGTTGAAGTCGTCATCGACCGCCTGGTCGTAAAACCCGACCTCGGCAACCGCCTCGCCGATTCCATCGAGACCGCGCTTTCGATCAGCGACGGGCTGGTTTACGTTGAGATCGTCGAACTCCCCAAAGCCGAAAAGCCTGAGAAGTCAGAAAAAGCCGAAAAACCGACTAAGAAAACCTCGAAGAAAACCGACGTCGCGATCCTCACCCCGCAGGAAATCCGCAATGCCGCGCTGAAAAAGGGCGACATCATTACCCTATCCTCCAAATTCGCCTGCCCGGAATCCGGCTTCACGCTGGAAGAGATCGAGCCGCGTTTGTTCTCATTCAACAGCCCGTTCGGCGCTTGCCCGGTCTGTGACGGCCTCGGCAGCCAGGTCTATTTCGCGCCTGACATGGTCATCCCCGATGATAAGCTTTCGCTGAATGACGGTGCGATTGCACCTTGGGCCAACGCGCAAACGAAATATTATATCCAAACGCTCGAAGGCCTCTCCCGCCACTATAAATTCAGCCTGCATCATGCATGGTCCGACCTGCCGGAGAAAATCCGCGAGATGCTGTTGCATGGCTCGGGTGAAGAGACCGTCCGCATCAACTATCAGGAAGGCTCGCGCAGCTTTGTCTCCAACAAACCGTTCGAAGGCGTCATCCCCAGCCTGACCCGCCGCTGGCGCGAGACCGAGAGCGCATGGATGCGTGAGGAATTGGAAAAATACCAAAGCGTCACCGATTGTGAAGCCTGCTCCGGCTACCGCCTGAAACCCGAAGCCCTCTGCATCAAGGTCGGCGAACTGAACATCGGCCAGATCTGCGCGAAGTCGATTGACGACGCCGCCGAATGGTTCTCCACGCTCGAAGCGAAACTGAACGTCACCCACAAGAAAATCTCCGAGAAAGTTCTCAAGGAAATCCGCGAGCGCTTAGGTTTTCTCGTCAATGTCGGTCTCGATTATTTGACCCTCTCCCGCGAATCTGGAACGCTCTCCGGCGGCGAATCGCAACGTATCCGTCTCGCCTCGCAAATCGGCTCCGGCCTCTCGGGCGTCCTCTACGTTCTCGATGAGCCGAGCATCGGCCTCCACCAGTGCGATAACGAACGCCTGCTTTTCACCCTCCAGCATCTCCGCGATTTAGGCAACACCGTCATCGTCGTCGAGCATGACGAGGACACGATGCGCCACGCCGATCACCTGATCGACATGGGCCCCGGCGCGGGTATCCACGGCGGCTTCATCGTCGCCGAAGGCACGCCTGCCGAAGTGATGAAAAACAAGAAAAGCATCACCGGACAATACCTCTCCGGCGAACGCGAGATCGCCGTTCCCGCCGAACGCCGCACCGCGCCGAAGCATAAGCGCATGCACCTCAAAGGCTGCACCGCCAATAATTTGCAAAATATCTCCGTCGAGATTCCTTTGGGCGTGATGACCTGCGTATCCGGTGTCTCCGGCGGCGGGAAATCCTCGCTCGTCATCGAGACGCTGTATAAGGCTGCCTCCAAACGCATCATGGGCACGAAGGCCGCCCCCGGCCCGTATGAAAGCTTCACCGGACTTGAATATATCGACAAGGTGATCGAGATTGACCAATCCCCGATTGGTCGTACCCCGCGCTCCAACCCCGCGACGTATACGGGCGCATTCTCTCCCATCCGCGATTGGTTCGCCGCACTTCCCGATTCCAAAGCCCGCGGGTACCAACCGGGACGCTTTTCCTTCAACGTGAAGGGCGGTCGCTGTGAGGCGTGCCAGGGTGACGGGCTGATCAAGATCGAGATGCACTTCCTACCGGATGTCTACGTCATCTGCGACGTCTGCAAAGGCGCGCGCTATAACCGCGAAACGCTCGAAGTGAAATACAAGGACAAATCCATCGCCGACGTGCTGGGCATGACGGTCGATGAAGCCGTCGATTTCTTCACCGCGCAACCCTCCATCCGCGAGAAATGCGTCGCCCTCAAAGAAGTCGGCCTCGGCTATATCAAACTCGGCCAATCCGCGACGACTCTGTCAGGCGGGGAAGCGCAGCGCATCAAACTGGCGAAAGAACTCTCCAAACGCGCCACAGGTCGGACGCTTTACATCCTCGACGAACCAACAACGGGTCTGCACTCGGAAGACATCCGCAAACTGCTTCACGTCCTCCAGCAACTGGTCGAATCCGGCAACACGATGGTCATCATCGAACATAATCTCGACGTCCTGAAAACGTCCGATTACATCATCGACATCGGCCCCGGCGGCGGTTCCAAAGGCGGCTATGTCGTAGGCGTCGGCACTCCGGAAGAGTTGGCTGCCAACGACAAAAGCGTGACCGGCAAATTCCTCAAACCATTGCTAAAAAAGAAGAAAAGCAAGGCTGCTTAACCTGACTGTCACACAATCTTCTCCTATTTCTAAATGAAAATTAACGTTCATTAGGCTATTCTGTTGTCATAACAGGAGAAGAATATGCCCACGACTAAAGAACCCGAAATTACCCACGCAACACAAGTAACCATTCAGGATAAGGATAGCACGCTAAGTGTACTTATCGGCGAAAGTAGACTCGGTAGTCCTGAAGATGTTCGACCCATCGTACCGCTGGATGCCTCTCTGGAGCGTAACGGTAAGGAAGTTCCTGTTACTCCGGAACAGGGGTGGGAACTGGCACGCGATATCGCGCTTTCACTGCAGGACAAAAGTGTAAAAACATCCGTTGATACAAACCCCGATCAAGCTCCTGCGAAAGGTTTTGACATCAACACAGTTCGCTTCGAGTTAAATGAAGAAAACCGTATCATCTCGAATGATGGGCCAGGGCACACATTGATGTATGATGAAACGACGGCGCAAATTCAAAACACGCATGTGGATGGCAAGAATCCCGTTAGCAATTTCAAAGCCCGGGGTCGTTAGTTCTACATAGCAGATAGAGCACTCACCGCACATCCGATTATAATGAACGGAACCAACCGCCACGGTCTCACACTCCCCACGCCTGCGAAAAACAATAGCTGCGGGAATACCGGGATGAAACACAGGCAGGCAAGCGTCGGCCAGACGATATGCTGATACCGCGCCACCCAATGGAATAATGACCATGAGGGCAAGTGTATCCTGCCCTGTGTCACCCGCCGTACAAAGACGCCCAGCCCCAGATTCATCACACATGCCAAGAACAACCCCGCCGTCTGCGCCGCAAGCGGCAAGGTGACCACATAGCCGAATGCCACCAACGCCGTATAGCTGACCGGCGTCGCGAAGGGCAGGGCGAACGCCGCCCCGAACTGTTCGATGAACACCTGCCACACCTGTATCGCCGTAACATCCATAAGCACTTGTCCGGTTAGTAGAAAATTAGAACTTGCCAGCTACACTGACCCCAAACCATCCAGCGTAGCATAGCGGACAATGCGGGAAGAGGAAAACAGGAATCATGCGCCACCCGGCTAAACCATCGCCCCTCACGCGTTTCGCGGATTTCCTGCTGGCCAAGCAGGACGGCACGGAATCGGGCTTCCCGCCCCATATCCAGATGCGCCTGCACTGGCTGCAGGAACGCAGCGAACTCATCATCGCCGGTATCCACCTCGTCATGTTCACCGCGCTCACCGTCATGCTGTTCTTTGGCATCGAGGCATGGGGGGAGGGGAGCTTGCGCCTGCAGGTCATCCTCGCGGTGGCGGGTATGGCGTGCATCACCAGCTTACAGGTCTGGCTGGCCAGCCGCATGCGCACCCCGCGCTGGTTCCATCTTTCTTCAATAGTGTTCGAGATGCTGCTGATGACGTTCCTCATCTGGGCCTATCACGAGAAGACCGAACCGCTGGTCGATATCGAATCCCGCACCATCTATTTCGTCTATGTCTTCATCCTGATCGCGCTGCGCACATTACGCTTCGAAGCGGAGGACGTCCTCATCTCCGGCGTGACCGGCGCCCTCTGCTGGCTCGTCATCGCGATGGATGATATGCCCGCCCATAGCGGTTTCGCACTGCCCTTCGCCTCGCTCGACAAGATCCTCTCTATCCTATTCGTCAGCGCCATTCTCTCACTGGTATTGGTACGCACGCGTAACATGCTGCTCGAAGCCGTATACCAATCCAAAGCCACCAAGAATCTCTCCCTCTTCTTCGATAAGGACGTCGCCCAGAAGATCGCCCAAGGCACGATGAACGTCGTCCCCGGCCAGGGCGAACTTCGCCCCGCCGCCATCATCTTCACCGATCTCCGCGGCTTCACATTCGCCTCGTCAAAACTGACGCCGAACCAGCTCATCGACCTGCTGGGCGAATACCAGCAACTCGTCGTCCCTATCATCCAGGCGCATGGCGGCAATATCGACAAATTCATGGGGGACGGCATCCTCGCCAGCTTCGGCGCGGTCAACGCCTCCACCACCTACGCCGCCGATGCATTGCGCTCGGTGGACGACATTGTCATGGCGCTCAAACTCTGGCAGCTCGACCGCGCATCCTCCGGCCTCATCACAGTCGATATCGGCATGGGCGTCGGCGTCGGCGAAGTTGTCTTCGCGGTGATGGGGGACGAGACGCGTCTGGAATTCACCGTCATCGGCGGCACGGTCAACCTCGCCGCCAAATTGGAAAAGCACAACAAACTCACCGCCACCCGCGCCCTCACCACCCGGCTGGGATATGAAGTAGCGCGGGAACAAGGTTACACCGGCCCCGAAAAACAACTTTTGGAGCATTGTGAAGTAGCCGGAGTGGACCACCCGATTGACTTGATGAAACTTGCCTAGTATTTTGAAGTGCAATCATTAACAGGGGGTTCTTTATGAATTTAGTTGACGCCACAAAAACATGTTTCAAGAAATACGCGACCTTTACTGGCCGCGCCACACGGTCTGAATATTGGTATTTCGTTCTGTTCATTGTATTGGCTTCCTTCATCATTGGCTTCCTGCAGGGTATGCTCTTTGGCGCTCCCGCAGAAGGGGAGATGCCCAACACAATGCTGAGCAACCTGTTCTCACTGATCGTATTGTTGCCTAACCTTGCGGTCGCCGCACGCCGGTTGCATGATGTCGATAAAAGCGGCTGGTGGATGCTGATCGGCCTCACCATCATCGGCGCGATACCGCTGATCTACTGGTATTGCTCCAAAGGCACGGCAGGCGCGAACCGTTTCGGTCCGGACCCGTTGCTGGCGGATGGCGCAACACCCGCCACCACCATCTAATCTATGCGAGTAATTTCGCCTCTCCTGCCTGCTCATCACTGAGCGGGTGGGAGAGAAAACGCAGCATCTCCTTCGGGCAGACCTGCCAGAACATCTCCCGTTTATACTCCCACTGGTTCAGGATATTCTCCGCGAATAGCGATCCCGTTTCCTTCGCATGTTCGGCAATCAGCGTCTTCAACACATCTTCCCAATGCGTTGACGAGAGGCGCTGGATCACGACATTCTCCGGGTTGACGCGCCCCTCGAACAGGCTCTCTTTGTCATAGACAAATGCCATCCCCCCCGTCATCCCGGCAGCAAAGTTGTTGCCCGTATGCCCAAGGATGATGGCCGTACCGCCCGTCATATATTCACACCCGTTATCGCCACAGCCTTCGACCACGGTGATGGCCCCGGAGTTACGCACCGCGAACCGCTCCCCCGCCATTCCCGACGCAAAGAGTTTCCCACTCGTTGCGCCGTACAGCACCGTGTTACCGATGATGACATTCTTCTGCGTCTCCAACTGAGAGGAGGGGGCAGGCCGGAGGATGATGGTTCCCCCGGATAACCCCTTGCCGACATAATCATTCGCATCCCCCAGCACCTCGATACGCACCCCGCGCACAAGGAATGCACCGAGCGATTGCCCGGCAGACCCGCGCAAGGAAACGGTCACATGGTCAGGGTTCAACTCCTCTGTATTAAACTTGCGGCACATCATCGACGATAGCCGCGTACCGATAGTGCGGTGCGTATTATTCACCGTATAACTCAGCTGGATATTCTCGAAATTCTCCAACGCCCCGCGTGCATCCTTTATCATCTGCTCATCGAGGCTATCCGCTACTTCTACTCTGCCTTCACGCGTACAAACCCGCGCCCCTTCCGCGTCATACATCGCAGGCTGCGTCAGCAGTGGCCCGAGGTCAAGCGCATCGAGTTCCGCACTACCGCTATGGATCTGGTGCAACAATTCCGTGCGCCCGATAATGTCATTGAGTGACGCATAGCCAAGGCACGCCAAAATCTCACGCACCTCTTCGGCGATGAAGCTCATCAGGTGGATGACCTTCTCCACCGTCCCACCGAATTTCTGCCGCAACTCTTCGTCCTGCGTACAGATACCGACCGGGCAGGTGTTGCTATGGCACTGCCGCACTAAAAGGCAGCCCATCGCCACTAGCGACAACGTGCCGATACCGTATTCCTCCGCGCCGAGAATCGCCGCGATGACGATATCGCGCCCCGTCTTCAACCCGCCATCCGTCTGCAACGTCACCTGATTGCGCAACCCGTTCAGCGTCAGCACCTGGTTCGCTTCTGCCAGCCCCATCTCCCACGGCGCACCTGCATGTTTGATACTGGAGTAGGGACTCGCCCCCGTGCCGCCCACATGCCCGGCGATGAGAATCTTATCCGCCTTCGCCTTCGCCACGCCGCTGGCAATGGTGCCGATACCCGACTGCGCCACCAGCTTCACCGAGACGATGGCTGTCGGGTTGATCTGCTTGAGGTCGTAAATCAACTGTGCCAGATCCTCGATGGAATAGATATCATGATGCGGCGGCGGGGAGATGAGCGTCACCCCCGGCGTCGCATGGCGTAGCCGCGCAATCATCTCCGTCACCTTGAACCCCGGCAACTGCCCGCCTTCGCCCGGCTTTGCGCCTTGCGCGACTTTGATTTGAATCTCTTTGCAGTGATTCAGATAATGCGCCGTGACGCCGAACCGCGCCGACGCCACCTGCTTGATGGTCGAATTCGCATTGTCGCCATTGGCATTGGGGTAGAACCGTTCCGACCCCTCGCCACCCTCACCGGAATTGGACGCCGCACCAATGCGGTTCATTGCAATCGCCAGCACCTCATGCGCCTCCGGCGACAAGGCGCCGAGCGACATCGCCGGTGCGACGAAGCGTTTGCGAATATCCGTTACCGGCTCCACCTCATTCAATGCAATCGGCTCACGGTTCGAGCGGAAATCGAGCAGGTCGCGCAGGTTAATCGGCGGTAACGCCGCCACTGCATCCGAATATTTTTTATACGTCTGATATTTGCCGCTACCACACGCCGATTGCAGCATATGGATCAGCTCGCCTTGTAGTGCGTGCGTCTCACCGCTGGCGCGGTATTTATAGAGTCCACCGACAGGAAGCGCAGTCACTTTCGCATCCATAAATACGCGGTGATGCATCTCCAGCACTTTCAATTCAATCCCACGTAATCCAATCCCTGAGATGCGCGAAATCAACCCCGGAAAAAACTCCGCGACGAGTGAACGCGACAACCCGATCGCATCGAAATTCCGCCCGCCGCGATAGGAACTAACGACGGAGATTCCCATCTTCGACATGACTTTCAACAGCCCCTGATTGAGTGCGTTGCGATAGTGGGCAAAACACTGCTCCAACGTCAATGGATCGAACAGCTTTTTTGCATGCCGCGAGAGGATCAAATCCTCCGCGATATAGGGGTTCACGACCGTCGCGCCGATACCAATCAATACCGCATAATGATGTACGTCCATGCACGCGGCCGAACGTACGATCAGCGACATTTTTTTGCGTAAGCTACAACGCACCATGCGCGTATGCACAGCACCCACCGCGAGGATGGAGGGAATTGCGCATCGCGACGCGCTCACATATTCGTCCGTCAGGATGATGGTATGCGCCCCTGTGCGCACCGCTTCCTCCACGGCTTGCGCGACTTCTTCGATGCCATTTTTCAGCGCATCCGAAGACCCGTCCGCAGCAAACGTGGCGTCGATGATGACGGCCTTCTCCCCGCAATGCTGGATGACGGCCTGAAGCTCGTTGGTGAACAGCAGCGGGTCATCTAAATGCAACAAATTGCGCAGGTCGGTGCGCTCTTTCAGGATATTCTCCATCCGCCCGACGCGCGTGATGAGACTCATCGTATAATGCTCACGCAGCGGGTCAATCGGCGGGTTGGTGACTTGCGAAAAATGCTGCCGGAAATAATGATGCAGTCCGCGATAGTGTTTGGACAATACCGCCAGCGGCGTATCGTCCCCCATGGAACCCACAGGCTCTTTCCCGTCCGTCACCATCGGCGTCAGGATGAGTTCCAGATCTTCCGTCGTAAACCCGTTGGCGAGTAAGCGCTGCTGCATCGCACCTTCGGCAAGCGATGCCTGTTTCGGCAAGGGGGCGATGGTCAATTCATCGAGATGCGTAATCTCATCCACCCATTCGCGGAACGGTTTGGCCGCCGCAAAATAATCCTTCATCTCGTAATCTTTGAAGAGTTTTCCTTTTGATAAATCGATGCCGATCATCTGCCCAGGCCCAAGCCGCCCAAGCTCAATGATCTCATCACGCTTCACGGGAACCATGCCCGTCTCCGAACCCATCAGCAGCAACCCGTTTTGCGTGATAGCATACCGCATCGGGCGGAGGCCGTTTCGGTCCATCCCCGCCATCACCCAATTCCCGTCCGTCGCCATGATGGCGGCAGGCCCGTCCCACGGTGACATCAGGCAGGTGCAATATTCGAAGAATGCACGATGATGATCGGGCAGGGACGCATCATGCGACCATGCGGGCGGGATACATAAAAGCTTCGCCATCGGCAACGGCACTTCCGCGTGGATCAGCAAATCGAGTACCGCGTTGAGCACGCCCGTATCCGAACTATTCAGCGGCACGATGGGAATCAGATCTTCCGCATATTGCTGCAGCACGTCCGAACCGAATACCGCTTCGTAACTCCCCATCCAGTTGACGTTGCCGCGCAGCGTATTGATTTCGCCGTTATGCGCGATGACATGGAACGGTTGCGCCAGATGCCATGCCGGTGCGGTATTGGTCGAGAAGCGCTGGTGGAAAATAATGAAGTTGGATATGAACCGCGCATCGTTCAACTCGGTATAGAACCCTGCTAACTGCTCAGCTGAAAATAGCCCCTTATAAATGATAGTGCGGCTCGACAGCGAGCACACATACAGCCCCCGAATTCCCGCCTGTTGACAGCGCTTCTCGATACGCCGACGGATGACATAGAGGTTGCGTTCGAACACCTGTTCGCTCTCGCCCTCATGGCCACGGATGAATATCTGTGCGATCTCGGGGCGCGACTGTTCGGCGCTCTGGCCCAACACTTCCGGGTTTACCGGTACTTGCCGCCACCCGAGTATCTCATACCCGAAATTGATGATGACCGTCTCGATGATGAGGCGCGATTCTTCCTGCTCGGCGAAATTGGTGCGCGGCAGGAATAGCATCCCCACTGCGAACGGAACCCCTTCCGGAATCGCCCGCGCGAATTGGTTGATATAGTCACGAAAAAACGGCTTCGGGATCTGCAGATGCACCCCCGCACCGTCACCCGTTTTCCCGTCTGCGTTGACAGCCCCGCGATGCCATACCGACTTCAGCGCCTCGATACCCGATTCCACCACTTCGCGGCGCGGCGCACCGTCGATGGACGCCACCATCCCCACCCCGCATGCGTCATGCTCGTGCTCACGGGAATACATGCCGTGTTTTTCTAACGCATCCGCATGTGCGTTCCATGCATCGGGCAAGACGATACTCCCCCCTTGCGGGGGAGTCGGCGAATGCAATGAGTCGGTGGGGGGAATCTTCGTCATACGGCCCCCCACGGCGCAGCTTCGCTCCGCCCGCTCCCCCTCAAGGGGAGAGCAAGAGTGTTTCTGTCTTCCAAATACCGCATTATCCCTTGCGCCGCCTCACGCCCATCCGCAATCGCCCAGACGACGAGCGACGCCCCGCGCACGATATCCCCGGCGGCGAATACGCCCGGTAGCGAGGTCATTAGTTTCCTATCTACCGCTAATGTCCCTTGCGCGGTGACCGTAAGCGACGGCTCATCGAACATCGCGGGCAGGGCTTCCGCATCGAACCCCAGCGCTTTGATGACAAGGTCGGCGTCCAGGCCATACACTTCCCCTTGCACAGCCACAGGCAGGCGACGGCCGGAAGGGTCGGCATTGCCGAGCCGCATCTGCTGCACCATGACTTCCTGCACATGCCCCTTACCCCGGAAACTATGCGGCGCGGATAGCCAGCGGAACTCGACACCCTCTGCCTCCGCATGCTTCACCTCGCGCGCCGACCCCGGCATATTCTCGCGGTCACGGCGGTAGAGGCAGGTGACTTTCTTCGTGCCTTGGCGCACGGCAGTACGAACACAATCCATCGCCGTATCCCCGCCACCGATAACAACCACTTTCTTCCCCGCCGCGTTCAACTCCCCGGAATCGAAACGCGGAACACTGTCGCCGAACCCGCGCTTATTGCTGGTGATTAGGAAATCAAGCGCACGTGTGATGCCGGTCAATTCCGCCCCGGGCAAGCTATCCAACTCACGCGGCTGGTAAACCCCCGTCGCGATCAGCACCGCATCATGCTTCTTTCGGAGGTGCTGTAAGGGCATCTCCTTGCCGATATCAACGTTCAAATGGAACCGTATCCCGCTCTGCTCATATTGCTCACGGCGGCGGGTGACGACTTCCTTCTCCAGCTTGAAATTAGGGATGCCGTATATCAACAACCCCCCCGCCCGGTCATGCCGGTCATAGATCGTCACCTGATATCCGGCTTTCCGCAATTGCTCCGCCGCCGCCAATCCTGCCGGCCCGGAGCCGATGATGCCGACCGATTCATGGCGCTCCTGCGGAGGCGAGAAGGGGGTGATCCAGCCTTCTTTCCATGCATTCTCGGTGATGAATTTTTCGATCGCGCCGATGGTGATCGTCCCAAAGTCCGCCTGCTCGACGACGCAATTGCCCTCGCACAGCCTATCCTGCGGGCAGATACGGCCACAGATTTCCGGAAACGTATTGGTCAGCGCCGCCATGTCATATGCATCGCGCAGGCGGCCTTCGGCGGTCAGTTTCAGCCAGTCGGGAATGTTATTGGACAGCGGGCAATGCACCTGGCAGAAGGGCACGCCGCATTGAAGGCAGCGCGAGGCTTGCGTGGCGGCCTTGCCGTCGGTCAGTTCGCGGTAGATTTCGGCATAGTCATGGGTACGGGTGGCAGCGTCGCGGAGTTCCGGATAGCTTTGCGCGATCTTATGGAATTGCTGCATCCGGTCTGCCACTCACACCCCCTCGATTTGCTGCGGATGCTCAGTATAACGCAAACTTCTGAAAAAAAGAAAGTTTAGATAAAACTTTTGCGCGTCTTCTTCATCTCGTCATTGCGAGGAGGCGCAGCCGACGCGGCAATCCAAAGCCCTCAACGTTTGGTGGGATGGATTGCTTCGCTCCACTCGCAATGACGGGGAGGGGCGAGTGGAATAATCACAGGATGGCAGGCGGCTGGATGACAAGGACACGCTCATCCAAGTCAATGTTGGGGAAATTCTCCTCTGTGAACAGGAAGAATTCGGTCTTCGTCGATTCGGCAAGGGCAATTTCCAGCAAATCCCCCGCGCCGTAATTATGATAGGCCTTCACTTCCCCGAACACTGTGCCATCTTCCAACTCCACCGTGCAGCTAATGAGGTCGCCGAGATATAGCTCGTCACTGTCCTCCGGCGCGGGTAGCCGTTCGCGAGGGATATGGAGGATGGTGTTTTGTAATGTCTCGGCTTCGTTGCGGTCGATGACGCCCTCGATGCGGGCGACGAACTGCTTCTTCACCTGCCCGGTAATGGAGATGGTGAACTGACGTGTCCCCGCAGCGTTGAAGAGTGGTCCATAGGTCTCGATATCGCGCGGGGAGGCGGTGAAGCTTTGTATCTTCACCTCGCCTTTGATGCCATGCGCGCTCGTGATCTTGCCAACGGGGATGAGCGATTCTTTCATGTGATAAGTCTGCCGTTTATCTGATATTTTGCAAGCAATGAATGAAGTTTTTTATTTTAAAAAAACCAACAAAAAACCCGCCTTGCAGCGGGTCTTTTGACTGAATATATGTTCAGCGTATTCGTAGTATCTATTCAGCGGCCGGAGCGGCTTCTTCCGCTGCCGGAGCAGCGTCTTCAGCAGGAGCGGCGGCAGCTTCAGCGGCTTTCGCGCTTTCGGCTTCTTTCGCGGCGGTCGCTTCAGCAGCGGCTTTCTCGGCAGCATCCTTACGGGCTTGCGCGCGAGCCGGCAGTTTCACGACTTTCTCTTTCGCGGTGTATTTCAGCGGTGCATCGTAATGCCCGTCGATACGCAGGAAACGAGCGACGACATCGGACGGTTGTGCGCCAACTCCGAGCCAATATTTGATACGCTCCGCGTCATACTTGAAACGCTCTTTGTTATCTTTCGCCAGCAGCGGGTTATAAACACCGAGCTTCTCGATGAATGCCCCGTTACGCGCAGCGCGGGAATCCGCAACCACGATACGGAAGAATGGGCGTTTCTTGGTGCCACCACGGGCGAGGCGAATCGTTGTCGACATAAGTTCCTGTCATGTTTCTAAGTTAAGAGGCGGGAGTTAAAGCAGATGTTACCGTTAAAATCCAGTGTTTTTTTGCCTGCGGAGTAGGTCATCTTTCCATACCAGTAATTCACCATATATTTCAATGGTTGATACTAGAGTGCCGCCGCACGCGAACCGCCGGGAATTTCAGGCGAATCCAACTTCTCGGTGACGGGCGCATCCTGCTCTTTATTCCCGGTGAAAATCTGGGTCATCGGGGTGTAGATATGCTTGCTCGTCCATTTGTCCCATTTATGCATGGGCTTGGGCGCGACGCTCCGCACGGCGATAAGCCCGCCGGAGGAAATCAGCTTACTGATGGTCTGATGTTTGGCGAGCTGCATGACCGGCTCCTCCATTCCCACCAGCTTATGCATCCCCACCGCCAGCGGAATGCCGTATGTCGTCCATACGACTGCCTGAGGCAGATGCTCGATCTCATAACGGTACATGTTATCGGCTTTTTCCTTGGCTTCCGGAGAATCCGGCAACAAGCCATGCTCCTGCGCCCATGCGTTGGCGGTGCGGCGCGTACTCCATTTAAGGATAGGCTCGACGATAGGCTCCAGCGTCTTTTCCAGCCCCTGCATGAAGCCGGGGAAGAAGCGCTGCGTGGCGATGGTGAAGGGAATCGCCGCGGCATCCCCTAGGATCTCGCCGACCGCAAATTGCCACCATGAGCCGTGATGATCGTGGCCATGGGCTTCCTGTTCCTTCTTATTGCCCCACCATGCGACCGTCTGCGACGCGATATCGACCGTGTAACAGCTCAATGTGTGGTTCACGGTATAGGATGTATCCATCCCTTGCTCGATGGGCGTTTTCGCCGCTTCCTTGTCGGCGGCAGTGACAGGGGCAGTATTCCGCCCGGTGAGGGAGGTGGGGGTAAAGGAGGTGTTCATGCAGTTGAGAATAGTTTGCAACTGGGCGAAGCACAAGGGAAACCCTGCCGTTGTCATCAAAC
>JBGTBD010000024.1:0-17093 GCA_041749475.1 Rickettsiales bacterium | reverse complement strand
TGCACTGGTGACGCACAAGGACATCGGCGGCCAATACGCCAAGAAAGTGCTGGTGCACACGCTGCATTACGCCGCCTCCCTCATCCCCGAAATCTCCGACGATATCCTGAATATCGACGGCGCCATGAAGTTGGGCTACGCGTGGAAATACGGCCCCTTCGAACTCATCGACCGTTTGGGAACGAAAGAACAAAAAGGCTCCGACTGGCTGGCCGAAGCCTGCAAGGAAGAGGGGCTCGACGTTCCCGCCATTCTCAAAGCCGCATCAGGCAAAACCTTCTACAAGGAAGAAGGCGAGCATCGCTATTATCTATCCTTCACCTCTCCCACCGGGAGAGGTCAAAACGGCGAGACCGTTTTGGGTGAGGGAGGCTATAAGCCGATCGACATTCCAGCAGGCACATGGCTCCTGAAAGACAAGACCCGCGGCAAACAACCCGTCGTCAAAGGCGGCACGGCGATGATGTGGGACTTAGGCGATGGTATCCTGGGCGTCGAATTCACCGGCAAGGGCAATACGCTCGACCCCGACGTGATGACGATGCTGAACCGCATCCATGACGAGGTGAAAAAAGGCTTCAAAGGAGTCGTCATTGGGCATGACGGCGATCACTTCTCCTTTGGCGCCAATCTCGGTTTCTTCATGTATGTCGCGAACCTCGCCGCGTGGCCTACGCTCTCGGAAGTCATCCGCACGGGCCAGAAAACCTATATGGATTTAAAATACGCACCCTTCCCGGTCGTGGTCTCCCTCGCGGGGATGGCGTTCGGTGGCGGCTGTGAACTGACCATGCACGCGGACGCGGTGCAGGCCCATATTGAATCCTATCCCGGCCTCGTCGAAGCCGGGGTCGGCGTCATCCCCGGCTGGGGTGGCTGCAAGGAAATGCTGTTCCGCCATGTGGCATTACAACAGCGCGTGAAAGAACAGGTGATGACTGGTCAGAAACCTGAAGCACTGATGCCGCAAGGTCCCATGCCCGCCGTCGCCAAAGCCTTTGAATATATCGCGATGGCGAAGGTTGCGGGCAGCGCGCAAGAGGCGCAAGAGATGCTGATCCTCAACAGCGAATCCCGCATCTCGATGAACCGCAAACGTGTTCTTGCCGATGCCAAAGAACTCTGCCTCAGCCTCGCCGAGAACTACACCCCACCGCTCCCCCACACCATCCGCCTCCCCGGGCCATCCGGCAAAGCGGCATTGATGATGGCGCTCGACGGGTTTAAGGAACAAGGCAAAACCACCCCGCATGACATGGTGGTAGGCGAAGCTCTCACCACCGTCCTCTCCGGCGGCGATACAGATATGACCCGCGAGATGACCGAGCAGGACGTACTGAACCTCGAACACGACCTCTTCATGGAACTGGTGAAAACCAAGGGTACGATTGACCGTATCGAGCATATGCTCAATACGGGAAAGCCATTGAGGAACTAATGCCAGAGATGCTGAAATTGCCGCCTGACACTGCACTGCATCTGGAACGTGAAATTAATGAAGTGGCGCCTTTCATCCCGTTGTTGATGGAGATTGACCGCCCTGCCATCGAGCAATTAGGAAGCCAATACCCTGACGTAATCCAAGCGATGGAGGAGGGATTGTCGGATTCTCTTGATGCGTTGGATAAAGTGGGCCTGGTTGCCAGCAATGACAATGCAAAAGGCTTTCCTGCTGACCTCCGAGTCAGATATCAAGAATTCGACGATAATAAAGCTCAGATACTTGAAAGCAAAATGCCCTACAAGCAGGCATTGACGCGTGTGCAAAGTTTTGCGCGCGGCATCATCTGGTTACGGGGAGAGATGCATGGCAGAACCTATGATAAAAACAAAATCCATGAATTTTCTCAAGGAATGGATGCTGCCATTAAACTCATTGAGCAGGCTCCCAAAAGTGAATGCATCCCCCGGGAATTTCTGCATTGTATGAAGGCATTACGGGTACTCGCGGTGTCTTCCACCGCCATTTCCTATGATGACGCAATGAGGCAGGCGTCCCGGCCAGAATTAAGACGGGTATAGCCTATTCTCTCTTTATTGTTTTAAACGGAGTTTTATAATGCTTACATGGCCCTGCCATTCACCTCACTATTTCTCGACCTGAACAGTTTCTTCGCGAGCGTTGAGCAGCAGCGGAACCCGGCGCTGCGTGGCAAAGCGATGATCGTTGTTCCCGTGGACACGGACGCCACTTGCGCCATTGCCGCGAGCTATGAGGCGAAATCCTTCGGCATCAAGACGGGCACGCCCGTATGGGAAGCGAAGAAGCGCTGCCCGGGATTGATCACCATCCTCGGCGACCATCAATATTATACCGAATACCATCACCGTATCGCCGCAGCGGTGGACACCTGTATCCCCGTCGCCGAAGTCGCCTCCATCGACGAATTCGCTTGCGATTTGCAAGGCCCGCAATGCACAGCAGAAGGCGCGACGAAACTGGCACATGACATCAAACGCGCGATACGACGTGACGTGGGGGAGGCGATCCTCTGCTCCATCGGCGTCTCCACCAACCGCTTCCTCGCCAAGGTCGCGACCGACATGCAGAAACCTGATGGCCTCACGTTGCTGCACCCGGACGATATGCCAGGCCGCCTCGCCACCGCTCCCTTGAACGACCTCCCCGGCATCGGCCATCAGATGCTGCGCCGCCTGCGCCTGAAAGGCATCGGCGACATTCCCACCTTATGGGCAACCCCGCCGAAGCGGATGCGCGCTATCTGGGGCAGCGTCGAAGGCGAACGCTTTTGGTACAAACTCCACGGCGTCGAACTGCCGAGATATGAATCCGAACGCACCACGGTCGGTCATAGTCACGTCCTCGCCCCCGAATTCCGGCCACCTGCCGCCGCTTTCATCGTCGCTCAGCGACTATTGCTGAAAGCTGCCAGCCGCCTGCGGCGGATGGATATGGCGACCTCGCATCTGGTGCTCAGCGTTCGGCTGGAGCACGGCCCGCACGCGTCGGTGGAAGCGCGCTTCTCCCACGCGTCCGACACCCCCGCGCTGATGCAGCAATTGATCCTCCTCTGGCAGGCGATGATGGAGCATCTGGGGCCGCGTGTGCGTATCCGGAAAGTGTCGGTGTCCTTCTTCAATCTGGTTGCCGAATCCCGCGTACAGGAGAATCTGTTTACCTGGCAGGAACCGGACACCTCCCGCCGATCGCTTGCTCGTCGGCAAGCGCTATCGAAAGCGATGGACCGCATCAATCAACGCTTCGGACGCGATAGCCTCGTCCAGGGATTTGTTCCCAATCACGTGAAGACATTCTCCGGCACAAAAATCGCCTTCACGCGTATTCCCGATATCAAGGAATTCTCGGAGTGATTTTTACAAACGGTGAAAGAAGCCACCAATCCGATTCACAAGGTGAATCGGCAAGCGCGACCGCGCGCCGCGCCTGATGGCGCGTGACGACTATCCACGCAGTGGATAGTCAACAGAAACCCCTACAAATTCATCGGCAGGATGATCATCGTCCGGCCCTTTTGATGCATACGGCGCTGCATCAGATATGCGCCCTGGTTGTGCAGCATCTGGATGAAGAAATTATCGTTCTTGAAGATGAGGCGCGTCGCGAAGAAGATGGCGTTGGGGTATTCCTTGACTAGCATGTTGCTCAGTGTGGTCAGCTCCTTGATGGAGTCCGTTCCGTACGCCACATGGTAGTCGCTCGGCAAGCCGCGACGCTGGCAAAACTCTACGTACCGCTTCAGCATCTTCTTCGTATCGCGCCGCATCTGCCGCCAGCGTGATTGGTCGGCCAATTCATCCGAATCGATCTCGCCGACGCTGACGAACAGGAAGTTCTTAAACACCTTGGGGAAGATGCGCTGCACCCAGAGGAAGGTATGCATTCCCGTAGCGCTCGCGCCACTGACGAGGAAGATGGCAGTTGGGTCTTTTTTGTTCATCGGCGGGATGGCGTCCTGACAGCGCGTCGTGTCACACTGCATCGCGTCGGTGAGCAGATGTTCCATATCATCCACCTGCTGCTGCACATGCACATAATGGCGGTGGATGAGCAAGCCAATGAGGATGAGCACGCTGGTGACCAGCACGGTGATCCACCCCCCGCTGGTGAATTTTTCCAGAAGCGTAATGGTGAGGATAGAGGCACAGACGAAGAAGGCCACGAAGGCGATGATAAGCTTCGGCCAGATGCGGATATTCTTCCGCTCCCGCCAGCGATGGCGCGTCAACCCCGCCAGCGACAGCGTGAAGGTGAGGAACACGTTGATACTATAAAGGATGACAAGCGTACTGACATCGCCTTGCGTGATGTAGAGCGCGATCATCGCCGAGAGGCCCATCAGCAGGATACCGTTTTTGGTGACGAGGCGGCTGGAAAGAAGGCTGAACAACGTCGGCATCCAGCGGTCAAGCGCGAGGTTGGCGAGTACGGCAGGCCCGGCGAGGAAGCCTGTGTTGGCCGCGACGAACAACAGACCTGCCGCGCAGATCATCGCGATGGTGACGACGGGTTGCGAGAGCGAGATACCCCCCAGCGTCCAGTCCGCCGTGATACTGGTGAACACGGTGGCGTTCAGCGTCTGCCCGTCCACATGCTTCGCGCCCCATAACAGGTATAAAAGAATAATCCCCATCGCCATGAAGGCGAGCGAAAAGGCGACGCACCACATGGTCGCCTTGCCTGTTCTCACACGTGGTTCCGCCAGATTGTGGACGCTGTTGGAAATAGCCTCCAGTCCCGTATAGGTTCCGCCCCCCAGTGAGAAGGCTTTAAAGAAGAGGGCGAGAAGGGGAATCCATCCCAGCTCCAGCACCGTTTCCTGAGTCTCGTGGATGGCTTCGGGAATCAGGGTCGTCAAGCCTTCTGCGTGGCCCACGATACCGTAGACGATCAATACGCTATGAGTGAGTAGAAACCCGAAGAAAATAGGAATCAGGAAGGTGATGGACTCTTTCATCCCACGCAGATTGAGATAGCACAGCAAGAAAATACAGCCATACCCCATCCATAATTTATAAGGCTGGAAGTCCAGGGGTAGGAGACTAAATAGCGCATCCGCCCCGCTGGCGACCGAGATGGCAATGGTCAGCACGTAATCGATCAGCAGCGCCGACCCCGCGACCAGCCCGCAGCGGGGGCCGAGCAATGTATAAGCGACGCGGTATCCGCCGCCGCCACCGGGGAAGAGTTCGATGATTTGCGTGTACGCCGCCGCGATGAGGAAGACCGTCACTCCCGTAATGAGGGCAAGGAAGATGGCCATCTGCGTATGATCGCCCAGCGCGAGGAAGGCTTCTTCCGGCCCGTAGTTAGCCGAGGATATCCCGTCCGCGCCTAACCCCACCCATGCCATGAAGGTGACAAGGGCGAGATGGCGGCGCGTATCGGTCCCGAGCGGGTCGAGCGGCGCTCCAAGCAGGAAATGCTTGAGCTTCTGAATGCTGACGATCATATATATAATGTTTAAAAGGGGACGTGGGTCACTCAGTCGGTGATGATTGGAAACGTCGTATGCGCGCTCTCTTAAGCGCCTTTATTTCTTCGTTCAAGGGAAATCGCTGCGGCGCAGCAGCGCAGGCCGGGCGTGTCCTAACAGAATATTAAGGTAACCCCTGATAGTATCAGAGGAAATGGAGAGATTATGCCTACCTATAAAGCCCCACTCGCCGATTTCCTGTTCCTGCTGAACGACTATCTGGACATCGCCCAATACAAGGATGTCCAAGGATTTCCCGAAGCGGCGGAACTCGCTCCGGCTTTACTGGAAGAGGGCGCGAAACTCTGTGAAGGCGTACTGTTTCCCCTGAATCAATCGGGGGACGAAGAAGGCTGCAAGTTCGAAAATGGCAGCGTCACCATGCCCAAAGGATTCAAGGAGGCGTACGCGACCTATGTCCAGGGCGGCTGGCCGTCCTTCACCTGTAACCCCGAATGGGGCGGGCAAGGCTTGCCGGAAGTATTGAACATGCCAATGACCGAGATGATCTGCTCGGCCAACCTCTCCTTCGGCCTCACCCCCGGCCTTTCCCACAGTGCCTATAACCTGATGGAAAAATACTGCCCCGAATCCCTGAAACCCCGCTTCATGCCCAAACTCGTCTCCGGCGAATGGACAGGGGTGATGGATTTGACCGAACCGCAAGCCGGAACCGATCTCGGCCTCATCCGCACCAAGGCGGAACCCCAGGGCGACGACACGTACGCTATCACCGGAACCAAGATTTTCATCTCCTCGGGCGAACAGGATATTTCCGAGAACATTCTCCACCTCGTACTTGCCAAACTCCCCGGCGCACCATCGGGCACGCGCGGGATTTCCTTGTTCCTCGTACCCAAAATCATGGTCAATGAGGATGGTACGCTGGGTGAACGCAACGCGGTAAATTGCAGCGGCATCGAACATAAGATGGGTCTGCACGGCTCATCCACTTGCGTCATGAATTTTGACGGAGCCATCGGCTACCTGATCGGCGAACCGCATCGCGGGTTACCTGCCATGTTTGCGATGATGAACTCCGCGCGCATCTATGTCGGTGTGCAAGGGCAGGGCATCATCGAAGTCGCCTATCAGAATGCGCTTGCTTATACGACGGAACGTCTGCAAGGCCGTGCCCTGACGGGGGCAAAATATCCCGACAAGCCAGCCGACCCCATCACCGTCCACCCCGATGTCCGCCGTATGCTGATGACCCAGCGCGTCATCGCCGAAGCGGGCCGCGCGTTGATTCTGGAAACTGCGCTCAATTACGATCTATCGCATCGCCACCCTGATAAAGAAGCGCGGGAAGAGGCCGACCATATCGTCCAGCTGATGACCCCCATCCTCAAATCCCACCTCACCGACATGGGTTTCGAGATGGCCAGCCTCGCCCTGCAATGCTATGGCGGATATGGCTATATCCGGGAATACGGGGCGGAACAGTATGTCCGTGACGCTCGTATCACCATGATCTATGAAGGCACGAACGGCGTGCAGGCGATGGATTTGGTGGGGCGCAAACTGGCGCATGAGTATGGCCGCCATCTGCGCAGCTATTTCCATCCATTGATGGCATTTATCGAGCAACATCAACAGAATCCGGCGATGAAAGAATTCATCAAGCCGCTGGAAAAACATGTGGGCTACCTCCAGCAAGCCTCCCTCTGGCTCGCCAAAGCGGGACTTTCTAACCCCAACGATGCCGGCGCCGCCGCCGTGGAATACCAGCGCATGTTCGCGTGGGTCGTATTCGGCAGCATCTGGGCCAAACAAGCCGCCATCGCCTTAGAAAAACTGGAGAATAAAGAAGGCGACGCCGTGTTCTACACCCAGAAACTCGCTTCCGCCCGCTTCTACATGCAACGCATCCTGCCGCAAACCATCTCCCTCTTGTCATCCCTCACGGCAGGCTCTAAAACACTTATGGAAGCGGATATTGCATAATGAGACCTATGTACGGCAAACCCCCCTCCGACCTGATGGGGTCAGGGCTTGATATGAATGCGAGTTATCTTCCCCGTGCAGCGGCCGAGCGCATTGCTGGAGAGGCTTTTGCTCCATTACGCTCTTTTCCCTATACGCCTCCGCATCCAACTATAAAATATTGTAAAGTAGGTATTCTGCCGTACTTTCGCGATAAAGACGGACTGCATTTATTATTGGCCTCGCCGAAACCGACTAAAACGGTAGACGAAGGGGAAATCTTCCCTTTTCAAATGGCACGCGGGACACCCCGAGCCATCGACCCGAAAACGGGTCTCTATGACTTACGTGAAGAGGGTGAGTGGAAGCGAGCGGTAGAACTAGGCCATCTTATTGAACATCCAGCCAGAACCGCCCTGTCCGAAGCGCAGGACGAGTTGGGTTTGAAGCCCGAGAATATTACGCGTTGGATTGAGTGTGGGGTTGTAAAATATAAAACTTACGGCATCGACTTGCATCTGGTGGAAGTGAAGAATCCCGACCTGATTCCCAACAGGGCAAATGATAGCAACGTAGTGGCATGGCACACGTTACCCGAAATCCAGAAAAAAGCGAAGGCTTGCCCGGATCCCACTCCCCGGCTGGATCAGTTCAAGAAGGGCTATCTGCCCATCATCATGGCTGCATCCGAACTATTGGAAAAAATACCTGATATTATTCCCCCATCCCGTAGGGGGTTGTAGTTTTTCTGCAAGATTAATACTTATTTTCGCTAAAAGCGGTTCTTTGAGTAATCACTTTACAAAACAATGACTCATCATTAAAAAATGATAACAAAATTAAACATAAAAATCAGTGACATGAGCATAACTGCAACAGGTCGTTAATCATATCACACAAAATCGCTGCTCACCTTTGAAAATAGTGCATTGTAAGCAGTTTGTTAAGCCTTCGGTTGATATATTCAAGCTACGATTCCTAACATGACTGGCCTTCAGTTTTCGGGAATAAACAACAGGAGGAAAAATCCATGGAACACATCAAGCAACAGAGAATACAGGAACAGGGCTTCACGCTGGTGGAATTATCCATCGTGCTCGTGATCATCGGCCTTATCGTCGGCGGGATACTTGTGGGTCAGGACATGATCAAGGCGGCAGAAATCCGCTCCACGGTCAGCCAGATCGGGTCCTACAACTCCGCCATGAACACCTTTCGCGACAAATATCGTTATCTGCCTGGGGATATAATGGATGCAGCGGCGAACGCTGCGGGTCTCGTTGATCGCGCACCCCTTCCGGGCCGCGGTAACGGTAACAGCCTGATCGAAGGCTATGGTGGGGCTACGATTATTGCGGGAGAAACCCTGCTGGTCTGGCGTGACCTGAACCAGATGGGGATGCTTGACGGCTCCTACGTCACCGCAGTGGATGGGGCGGCCATTACCAACACCATGCCCACTGCGGCCACTACCGGGAACTTGGTGAAACTCTACCTTCCGGAAGCGAATCTCGGTCGAGGTAATTACATCACCGTCTATTCCACGGCTGGGGTTAATTATTACCAGATTCTTGGGATGACGGCGATTGTACAGGCGACGGGTGTGCCGACGCAGGTCGCAGCTCTGACACCGCAGGAAGCATTGAATCTGGATCAGAAACTGGATGACGGGCGTCCGCAAACAGGTTCCACACGCGCTATGCAAAGCACCGGTGGTCTGAACAACGCATATACGGTAGTGGGTACGGTAACCATCGGTAGCTGTATCAACGCGACTGCACTAGCGTCCGGCGGGGAATATAACACAGCAGCCGGCGCGGGCGTGAACACAGCAGAGGCGAACTCGAACTCACCTGCATGTAGCCTTCGTGTACGCTTTAATTAATCCGAATTCAGGGAGAATCACATGACACATATACATCAATCAAAACAACAGGAACAGGGCTTCACGCTGGTGGAATTATCCATCGTGCTGGTCATCATCGGTCTCATCGTCGGCGGGATTCTGGTCGGTCAGGACATGATCAAGGCGGCGGAAATCCGCTCTACGGTCAGCCAAATCGGGTCGCTGAACGCGGCGATGAATACCTTCCGCGATAAATATCAGTTCCTTCCCGGCGATATCAATGCCGATGCTGCAGCCGCAGCGGGTATGACGGCGCGTGGCGGCGGTATGGGTTCCGGTGATGGAAACTCGATGATCGATGGCTTCGGTACGACCACCCCCACCACCTTCGTCAGTATCGTGGGCGGTGAGACCGCGCTCGTCTGGCGTGATCTGAACTTTGTAGGGATGCTGGACGGATCCTTCGTCACCGCGACTGATGCGCAAGCCAACCCCGGTGCTGCACTGGGTACGGACGGGGTGAAACAATTCCTCCCCGAAGCGCGTCTGGGACGAGGGAATTACATCACGGTGTATGCATCGCAAGGCTATAACTTCTACCAGATCACCGGTATTACACAGATCGCGGCTGGTGCACCGACCTTAACGGCTGCACTGACACCGCAGGAAACGCTGAACCTCGATCAGAAAACCGATGACGGCGTTCCCCTGACCGGCACTTCCCGGGCACAGGCAGTAGCGGGTACGGCACTGAACGTGGCGGCTACTGCGGCTGTTCCAGCAGCTGCAGTCTGCGTGTCCAACGTGACGGGTAACCCCTATAACACCACGACGGAAGCCTTCGCGAACGCCCCGGCGTGCGGTTTGCGTGTCCGTATGAACTAAACGCAAATAGATACTCTTCACAAGCCCCGGAAGTTTTTACCTCCGGGGCTTTTTTTATCTCCTTCACCCTTGCGGGGGAATAGGCTTCATGGCAGTCTCCGATTATGAACGAGCATGTCTTAGTCTATATCACCGCCCCTTCCGAGCAGGAGGCTAACACCCTTACCTCCGCCCTGCTGGAACAGCGCCTCATCGCCTGCGCTAATATCCACGGGCCCGTGACGTCGCTTTATCGGTGGGAAGGCCAACGGCAAGAAGCCTCCGAATGGGTCATCATTGGCAAAACGCAAGGAAAACACCAACAGCAAGTGACCGATTTCGTGACCGGACACCATTCCTATGACTGCCCTTGCGTGTTGTTCACCCCCATTTCCGGCGGATTCCGTCCCTTCCTTGATTGGGTGACGGCTGAAACGACCTCTGAAAAAGAGCATTGAAACCTGCAAAGTCCTCGTGTAATACGAGCACTCCATAGTTGTTGGGGCGTCGCCAAGTGGTAAGGCATCGGTTTTTGGTACCGACATCCCAGGTTCGAATCCTGGCGCCCCAGCCAATATTTCCCAGTTCGAACATCCCTCCAGACTGAGAGCTGCAAAAAGTGGCGCTTTCCGCCACTATTTTTACATCCACCGCCACATGCGGGACAGCCTTTTTTGGCAAATTTCCCAAAAATCCTCCCAAATCCAAGCCGTTCTCTCACTAGCGAAGTTTTCGTGGTGACGTTTCTGATCGGTGATCAATTCCCTGCTAACAGGGAAAATAACAGGGATTTAAATTTAAAATGATGGGTTGCGGCCTTGATAGACTTTTCGGAGCCAGGCAAAAAGCGGTTTTGCGCTAACGAAGTATCCAGAGCTGGAAAACGAACAGGGAATTAATCTGCGGCAACAGAGAATTTCAGCAGCTGCTTCTGACGGTGCCATTCGACTGGCAAATTCGCAATTAAGTCCTGCAAGTGCATCGTAGTAGGTTGAGTGCCGGTCAGTATGCAAGAGATGATTTCTGGTGCCAGATACATCAGATTCGCTACGCGTGAGATATAGGTTCTGCCCATGCCTTCACGTTTAGCTAGCTCAGTAATGGTTAAATGCTGTGCTTCTTTGGCTATGAGCTTAATGCAGCTTTTCCAACAGAGTTCCCAGTATTTCGGTTCGCGCGCGAGTAGCCGAATTGCATCTATTACCAGCGACTCCAGATCTGGTCCTTTGATCCGGTGGCCGGTGCTTTTTTGGAGATAATAGCGATATTGCCTGCCGCCTTTCCTTGTATAAGTTGGCGTGTATAGGTCTCCTGCCTGCGAAAAGCATTTGCCCATCAGCAGCGCACCATGTTTCGCATGCCGGCGAGCCCGATGCTCTTTGCCATCCTTCAGCAAAGCCTGAACCTGCTCCCACAACTCCATTGAGATTATTGCGTGATGCTGCCCCTCATAAGTCTTTTCCTTGTGGCTGATACGGCCAATATATAGTTGGTTATTGAGGATTTTATAAATGGCCTGATAAAGGAATGGCTGGCCTCTCCATATTGCCTCCGGTATAGCCACCATCGTCATATGCGGTGGGAATGAGCTTCCAGCCCTCGTGCATCTGGCTTTTGATGTAGGACTCGCAGGCCTCACGCTGAGCCTCAAGTGAGTTGAATTCCTTGTCTAAACCCTCCTCGGTCGATTTGCGGGTATAGATAGCACATCGAATGAGTTTATTGTTCATCAGAAGCTCGCAGCAGGCCAAAGAATTTCGGGCCAGAGGTTCGGCTACCCATCAGCTCCGTCGCAATCGCCGTCAGGCTCTTATAGCGCTTGCCCTTGAACTCGAATCCATCCTCTAGCACCGCAACGTGAATACGCTCGCCTTTGTATTCGCGCATCAGCCTTGTGCTTGGCGTCACCTGCACTTGCTCGCGCACCGTTCCCTGACCATCTTCTGCCAAACGCTTCAGTTTATTACGGATAGTCTTCGGCAGGCCACCATACGCCCGCGCCTGAATCTGATAGGCGATCCGGCGTACCATGTAGTCTCGCTGGAATCGTACCGGGTCATTGTCGAAATATTTGCGCCAAATCGGTTTGAGTTCTTCAATTGACAAGAGCTCCAGCGTCGCTAGTTTCAAATTTACTTTTTCACCCATATTGCACCTCTTGAACCAAGCAATGCTTGCGGAAAGGCAAAAGTCGAGTGGATATTGGCATTTAAATGCTATTAACGTGGACACCATAACGACACGATCTATGGTGGGAACGGGCTCGACACCTTGTATGCAGGAGTTGGTAACGACGTCATTCACGGTGACGGTGGCAATGACTGGATCAGTTGCTGGGATGGCCATGATACTGCCTATGGTGGGACAGAAGGAGATTCTATCTATGGCGATAATGGAAATGATTCTCTCTTCGGCGAAAATGGAAATGATTCACTCGATGGAGGATATGATGATGACAGCATCATTGGTGGATCAGGTAACGATACCATATATGGCCAGCAAGATTATGACACTATATACGGTGGCTTAGATAATGATTTTATCGACGGCGGGTCGCAAGATGATCAACTTTTTGGTGAAGATGGCCGCGATACATTAAGAGGCGGAACAGGGTATGATTCACTCGATGGTGGGGCAGGTAATGATTATCTAGATGGACAAGGAAACAGTGATACTATCGTTGGTGGTGCAAATGACGATAGTCTCTATGGGGGTGACGGGGATGACAGTCTGGATGGCGGTCACGATAACGATTTCCTCTACGCTGGATTAGGACAGGATACGCTGTGGGGTTGGACTGGGAATGATTATCTATATGGTAACAGTGGAAATGACAGCGTGCTGGGCGGTAGCGGAAATGATTTTATTTTCTGTGAAGGAGATAACGACTATGGAAGTGGCGGCGACGGAGAAGATACCTTGTATGGAGGGCTTGGAAATGATGACCTAAGAGGGGGTAACAATGCCGATACTCTTATCGGCGGTGCGGGACAGGATATTTTACAAGGGGACGCAGGAGCAGATCTGTTTGTTTTCCAATCAACCTCAGAATCACAAAAACTTTATGATGATCGCATCCGCGATTTTGTACATGGAGAAGATAAAATAGAATTGTTGGAACTAGGTTTCACATCAATTCAGGCAGGCATAGGGAGTGCTACTACTCTAGGATATACGTATAGTTCTACCACTAACCGTACTTACGTTTCAGATGGAGCGGATTTCAGATTTTTCCTAGACGGTAATCACGCATTAGTAGATGCAGATTTCACTTTTGCTTAAACATTTTGAGCGTGTTGGTGGTCTCTTGCCTAAGGGGATATTTTGACTCAAAAAATTGAATTGTCACGAATGGTGTCGATAAAGACCCAGCGGGACATCGCGCTTCACTTATAGCCGAATTAATGGAGGCTTCTGACTCGATCACCGCTGAGTACGAAAATGCCGTGCAGAACAACAAAGCCATCTCTATTCACATGCAAGCCCTTTAAGATAGTTATCCACGAGTGAGGCTGCCAGAATTTCAGCCGATTCCGCTCCCACAATTTCCAATTTACCTGAGAGTGCCAACACACAAATGCCGTGGATGCTTGCCCACAACACTTTGCCCATGCGCCGCGCCTCTGCATGGTCATTGTTCGTGTAAGGCAGTAAAGCATTTTCTACCAAGGTAAAGAATCTGGTCAACTTAGGCGCGTACCAATCCGGCACCACCTTTCCTTCCTCTATGTGATGCTCGAATAAGGCCGTCCACCGCTGATAATGATCCCGCGCAAATCGCATATAGGCTTTAGCTAAATAGTGAATTGGATCATGTTTCTGCTTTTTCAGTCCTTTTTCCAGTATGTCATACCATTTATCCAACGTTCTGGCGTTGATATGCAGGATAAAGTCATCCAGTGTGCCAAATAGATGATAGAGCGTGCCTACCGTATACCCCATCTTGCTGGCAACCGCACGGGCGCTGAATTTAGAAAAACCTTTTTCTTCAATTAGTTCTATCCCAGCCTGTATAGCTAACTCGATTAACTCCTCTTTGGAATGGTCAGAACGTCGCGCCATGAGATTACCTTTAAATTATACACTGTAAAATTATAATTGCACACTGTATAATTTTATACTAATATCTTACATATTCAACCTCTAAAGCGTGGGGACATATGTGGGTACTTTTAGGAGTCGGATTTGGATTTTTGTTCTTAGCCAGCCTCATTTTGCCTTGGGTGAACCGCAGCCGGATAAATGAATTGCGCGGGGAAATGCATGGGCTGAAAAGCCGGCTTCGGTTAATTCTGGTATTCTTGGAAAAAGAAGGGGTGAAGCTGCCGCCGAACCTAATGGCGCAAGCGCAACGCTCGTGGGAACAGCAAACCCCGCCCACTTATCAAACGCCTACGGAGCCAGAAAAAACAGTCCCCGTAAAAGTGGCGGCAAAGGCGGTTCAGCCAGAAATAAAAGACTTTCCCGCCTACTCGGAAGCAAATGCACCACAAGAGAAAAAAGAACGCATCAGCTTTGAACAGCAATTCGGCGCACGTTTACCTGTGTGGATTGGCGGCGTGGCCTTAGCATTGGCCGGCTTTTTCATGGTAAAATATTCCATTGAGACGGGTCTGCTCAGCCCGACCGTGCGCGTAGTGCTGGGAATAATATTCGGTGTCGGATTGCTTTGCGCTGCGAATTGGGTGCGCAGTAAACCTGAATTTGCCAACGGCACACGTATCGCTCAGGCATTATCCGGTGCTGGTATCGCTGATTTATACGTCTGTATCTTTTCAGCTACCAGCCTTTATGGCTTAGTTCCGGTGTTCCTAGGCTTTGGTGGTATGGCAGTGGTCACAGCTACCGCTGTTGTTTTGTCTTTGAGACACGGAATGCCGATTGCCTTGCTTGGGCTAGTAGGAGGGTTCTTGACACCCGCAATGGTCGGTTCGCAAGACCCGCAAGCACCGATACTGTTTATCTATCTCTATTTTGTATTGACCGGCCTGATGGTGGTTATCCGCAAGCAACGCTGGTGGTTGATGGCTATTCCTACTGTGCTCGGCGCATTCCTATGGGTGTGCCTATGGCTCTTTGGCAGCAATTTTACTCCCGGCGATACAATCTACCTCGGCCTTTTCCTGATGGCGGTAAGCGCCACGGTAGTTGCCACGTCCAAACAACAATATGAGGAAGATAGCGCCGATATTACCGATTTGTTCAAAGCAACGTCTGCGCTTAATTATCTGACGCTTGGCGGCGCGATAATGCTTACGGGAATCATAGCCTCCCATGCTGGTTTCGGAATGATGGAATGGGGCTTGTTCGGGCTTCTATCGTTCGGAGGGGTTGGTCTCGCATTCTTTAACCAAAAGCTTTACGGCCTCGTTCCGTGGGTGTCTATGGCGGTTAATGCCGTTATGCTAGTGGTATGGAATACCTCTGATGCCAATGCTTTCGCCTTAACCATCATAATTTTTGCTACGCTCTATATTGGCAGTGGATATCTGCTGCAGTCGCGCAGCGAGAAGCCGCTTATATGGGCTGGACTTACCGCTGCGGCAAGCCTTGGGTACTATTTGCTGGGTTATTATGAGTTGCGTTATACGGATTTAGTAACAGGCATCCCATTGTTTTGGGGTGTGCTGGCGCTTGCCTTCGCTGGCCTTGGCACCTACGCGCTCCAGAAGATTATGCGGGATGTTCCCAAAGACCATCCACAAAAGCAGCATCTCATGGCTATTTATGCAGCGACGGTTACCGCGTTCGTGTCGACCGGGCTGACGATCGAGCTGCCGCGCGAGTTCTTATCGGTAGCCTTTGCTGGCCAGCTATTCGCCATTACATGGATTAATACCAAAGTGGACGTGAGAGCATTGCGCTATATTGTGGGCATCCTTGCTTGTGCGTTCGGATTCCTGCTGATTCCCCAAATCATGCTTCTGGTTCAGCTTACGGCTTATAGCCTTATAGAAGCAAAGCTCGCTCTGCAAGAGGGCATTCCCATCGTAAACTGGCCGACATTCCAACTTGGCTTGCCGGCGTTGTTCTTTGTTATGAGCAGCTATCTGCTACGTACCAAGGGTGATGACAGGTTAGTACGCTCTCTTGAAATCGCCGCCATAGCCCTCATCGGCGTGATGGGATATTATCTCACCCGCCACGCGTTCCATGTTGATGAGAACGTCCTGTTCGTCAAAGCAGGCTTTGTAGAGCGCGGCGTCATTACCAATATCCTGTTTGTTTACGGTTTGGCATGTTTGTGGATTGGACGACGCTTTGCAAGACAGGCTGTGTCGCTTAGTGGTCTTGTATTATCTGGCATTGCCATATTCCGTATCGGCTATTTCGATTTCATTGGCTATAACCCGCTATGGTCAGCACAGACGGTAGGCGAGGTTCCTCTATTTAATGCCCTGCTGCTTACTTACGGCTTGCCTATTCTGTGGACTTGGAGAGCAACGCTTGAGTTGCCCCATGCCGGAAAATCGGAATGGAGCCCATATGGCTATGGTTTTATCCTGCTACTTTCCTTTGTGCTGATATCGCTCAACGTGCGCCAGATATTCCACGGAACGTATCTGAATGGCTCCGAAACCAGTAACGCAGAAATCTATACCTACTCGGTAGTGTGGCTGCTGTTCGGGATTGCGCTGCTGTTTTTCGGAACTCTACGTAAGGATAAAATGATCCGTGTTGCGTCGCTTGTCATCATGATTCTGACGGTCGGAAAAGTATTCCTTTATGACGCATCGGAACTCGAAGGCTTGTTCCGCGTATTTTCCTTCTTCGGCCTTGGCTTGAGCTTGCTCGGTCTTAGCTGGTTCTATACGCGGTTTGTGTTTGGCAATACTAAGAGCACTTGCCTCGAATAATCTTGGTACTCCAAAACAAATAACGGAACACTGAGACAGCCACCCCAGAGATTTGCGAGGGGACACTACAGGACCGGGCTCAGATGCAATAAGGCCTTGTCAACAAACGCATCCAATGCGACACAGAAAGCAGTCTTCACAAAA
>JBGTBD010000023.1:0-26663 GCA_041749475.1 Rickettsiales bacterium | reverse complement strand
GGGTGGATGGTCGAGTGAGCGCGAAGTATCGCTTACATCGGGCCGCGCTGTGGAACAGGCGTTGAGCGAGTTGGGCTATCACGTCACCGCGATTGACGTAAAGCCGGATATCGCACAGGTGCTCACCGAGTTGCAGCCGGATGTGGTGTTCAATGCGTTGCATGGTCGCTTTGGGGAGGATGGATGCATCCAAGGGGTGCTGGATATTTTAAAGATCCCCTACACGCATTCGGGATTGCTGGCATCGGCGCTGGCGATGAATAAGCCGATGGCGAAGAATGTCTTCGCGGCGAGTGGACTCCGTATCGTCGATGGATTCGTTACTACACGCGGTAAGGTAAAAGAGGATTTGCAGTTCCCACTTCCGGTGGTCATCAAGCCGGTGAATGAAGGCTCCAGCGTCGGTGTCCATATCATCACCCAGGAAGAGGATTTGTCACTACTGCGGGATGGTGAAATGGATGACGATGTGGTGCTGGTCGAGAAGTATATTCCGGGCCGTGAGATTCAGGTGGCAGTGCTGGACGGGGAAGCGCTGGGTGCGATTGAAATCAAACCGGTGAATGAATTCTATGATTACGAGGCGAAATATACGGTCGGGAAAGCAGAGCATATCATGCCCGCGCCGTTGCCCGCGAAAGAGTATGATGAGGTGATGCAATTAGCGGCGCGCGCACATCGTGCGCTCGGCTGCCAAGGAGTAACGCGCTCGGACTTCCGGTATGACGATACGAAGCTGGGCGAAAGCCTGTTCTATATACTGGAGACCAATACGCAGCCGGGGATGACGCCGCTGTCACTGACGCCGGAAATCGCGGCCTATCGCGGTATCAGTTTTTCGGGGCTGGTGGAACGATTGATTGCCATTGCGCTGCGTGACGCGGGGGGAAAATAAATGGCACGCCAGACCGTACGCCAACGCCAGTCCAAGAAAATCTCGCGCAGCAAGGCGGCGAAGAAGAAGATCCGCACCTTCCGCATGGTAGGGATGGGTGTGGTGGCGTTCGTGCTGTTGGGATTCGTCACGGGCGGAGGTTGGTGGCTAGTCGGTTCAGGACGCGTGGATCGCTGGGGAGATAGTATCTCCGACGGCATTTACGGATTGACGGCGGACGCTGGGTTCGCGGTGCGGCAGGTCTATATCGAAGGGCGGGATAAAACGCCTTCGGATAAGGTCAAAGATATCGTGACCGTGGAAATGGGTGATCCGTTGCTGGCCGTTCCGGTGAAGGAAATGCAGGAGAAATTAGAACGTTTGCACACCGTGAAGACGGCATCCGTCGAGCGGGAACTTCCTGACATTTTGCGTATCCATCTGCATGAGCGGGAGCCGGTGGCACTATGGCAGATGGGCGGCATACTGAACCTCATCGACGAAGAGGGAAAGATATTGAAGCGCGATATCGTGGCGACGGATTCACCGCTGATGGTCGTGGTGGGTAAGGGCGCGCCGGAGCATATCCATGACCTGTTCACGCTGATTTCCAAGGAGCCGTCGCTTGCCAAGCGCGTCACCGCCGCCGTATGGGTGGGGGAGCGCCGCTGGAACGTGAAGCTCGATAACGGCGTCAGCGTGCTGCTGCCGGAGGAGAACCCGGAAGGGGCGTGGCAACGGCTGGCATCCATGCATCAGAATGATAAAATCCTCGAGAAAAACATCACTTCGATTGACCTGAGGATAGAAGAAAAAGTATTCATCAAAATCGCACCCGACCGCACGGGTGATACAGACCCATCACAGGAAACCTGACGCACATGCAACGACAATCGGCTATCAAGGGTAAAAAAGGCAGCGTCGCGGTACTCGACATCGGTAACAGCAAGGTCGCGTGCTTCATCGCCGAGCCGGGGACGGACGGGCGGTTGCATATCACTGGCATCGGCCATCAGCTGGCGCGTGGGAAACGCTCCGGGGTGATTACGGATGTGAGCGAGTTGGAGACGTCCATCCTTTCCGCGGTGCACGCAGCGGAGCAGATGTCCGGCCAGACGGTAGAGTCGGTCATGGTGAGCTTTTCGGGGACGCAGATCAGTTCACGCCTTGTCGGCGTGGAATTGAAATTGCCGGGCGATTCGGTGACGGAGCGCGATATCGCCGATGTGATCCGCGAAGGGTGTAACTCGGTGAAAGACCGCCTCTCCAGCGTCATCCATTGTTTCGCAACGCATTACCAGCTGGACGGCGCGCGCGGGATTCGCGACCCCCGTAATATGTTTGGTAGCAAATTGGGGGCGGAGCTGCATATCATCACGGCGGATAATACGGCGCTGAAGAATCTTTCCAACTGTGTAGGGCGCTGTCACCTCAACGTCTCTGAATTCATCGCGTCGCCACATGTGGCGGGGCTTGGCTGCCTTGAGCCGGATGAGATGGATTTGGGTGTACTGCTGATTGATATCGGTGGTGGGGAGACGAGTTTTTCCGTGTTCCGGGGTGGGGCGAATATCTTTTCCGATGCCGTGCCCATCGGCGGGAATCATGTAACGAGCGACATCGCTAAAGGGCTTTCGACCAGTCTTGCTGATGCGGAGCGGTTAAAGAACCTGCACGGTAGCGCCATCGCCGCGCCGCAGGATAATCTTTCCATGCTCGATTTACATCTGCTGGGTGAGGATGAGGAGAGCGGCGAGGGGAATACGATCCCGCGTGCCATGCTGATCGGTATTATTCGCCCGCGCGTCGAGGAGATTTTCGAGATGATCCGCGAACGGCTGGATTCTGCCGACATGAACGGGCAGATCAGCCGCAATGCCGTGCTGACTGGCGGCGGCAGCCAGCTGATGGGCGTGCGTGAACTGGCGTCACGGATTTTGGGGAAACAGGTACGTATCGGGAAGCCGAAGTTGATTCCCGGTTTGGCGGATTCCGTCAGCGGACCGGCATTCTCCGCATTGGTTGGGATGCTGCATTATGCCGCGAACCGCCCGATGGAGGACATGCTGTTCGATAAACGCTCCCGCACTTCCGGGCTGGCGACGCGGTCGGAGAAGATCATCAACTGGTTCAAGGATAATTTCTGATTATTGTATATAATTTTGATTTTAAATGATAAAAAGTAGAATCAATTGTTGGTTTGTCCCCCAATAGTCATAAATCCGTCATGTATTCATTATATACTCATCATACCTATAACCCGTGGGAGAGTGCGATGACCGATGCAAACGGCAATGCCTTAGATCCAGCTGAAATGGCTCGGATGCTATTACAGAATGACGATATCACCCCCGGCCGCTCAACCATTACATTCGATCCCAAGCTTAATTCGCTTACTCAAGGGAGTTACGTCCCCAAATTCTTTGATGGCAAATATAAGCTTCTCGATAAAATGCTGGATGCGCTGGAACGTGTCGGCGCAGATATCAACGCCAGCAACACACCGCTAGCCGAGGCATTAAAGGTTGATGTGTCGGGTGACGGCAAAAAAACCCCTGTAGAAACCGGAGCGATGGCATTTGCCGTCAGCATGGAAGTCATGCCGAAGGGTGAATCAGGCTTCTCCGTTTTCGACAATCGATTAACAGGCGCGGAAGTCAGGATTCTCAATGATCCGGCTCAAAGGGCGATGTTTGAAGAAATTGCCCGGCAGATAGTAGGCGATAATTACAATACTGACATGGACACGCATGGCTCCAAGCAAAGCCAGCTGCTACCCAAATTGATCCATGATGCTAAAGCCCATCGCCACAAGGGCTAAATGGAAACTCGGTATAAGCCTGAAGGCTTCGCACAGGGATTCCTGCTTACGGATAAAAAAATCCGAGGTCACGATTCGAAACCTGTTGCCACCCACCAAATATAGTAGTAAAAATTTCATCAACACGTAATTTTCATCATGATATAGCGATGAGTGAGGCTTCATGACCATCAATCTGCATCTTCCTACCCAAAATAGTCTGCTCCGTCCTACCATTACCGTGGTCGGGGTCGGTGGTGCGGGCGGTAACGCGGTGAACAACATGATTCACGCGCGGCTTGAGGGAGTGCATTTCGTTATCGCCAATACGGATTCACAAGCGCTGGAAAGCGCACAAACGGATCGCGTCATCCAGCTGGGGACGAGCATTACCAAAGGCCTCGGCGCGGGCGCGGATCCTGAGAAGGGGCGCGAAGCGGCGGAAGAGGCGATGGACGAGATTTCGTCGCAAGTCCAGGGCAGCAACATGGTCTTCATCACCGCCGGGATGGGCGGCGGCACGGGTACAGGGGCGGCTCCGGTCGTCGCACGCCTGTCGCGTGAGATGGGGATTCTGACGGTCGCGGTCGTCACCAAACCGTTCCAGTTCGAAGGCTCCAACCGTATGCGCATCGCCGATGAGGGATTGCGTGAATTACAGAAATATGTGGATACGCTGATCGTAATCCCGAACCAGAATCTGTTCCGTATCGCCACTGAGCGTACCACCTTCGCCGATGCGTTCCGCATGGCGGACGAGGTATTGCACTCCGGCGTACGCGGCGTCACCGATCTGATGGTGAAGCCGGGTCTGGTCAATCTTGATTTCGCGGATATTCGCACCGTCATGCAGGAGATGGGCAAGGCGATGATGGGGACCGGCGAAGCGACGGGCGACAAGCGCGCGATCGAAGCAGCGGAAGCGGCTATCTCTAATCCATTGCTCGACGATGTCTCGTTGAAAGGGGCGCGTGCCGCGCTTATCAATATCACCGGCGGTAGCGATATGACCCTTTTCGAGGTCGATGAAGCGGCGAACCGTATCCGTGAAGAGATCGATCCGGATGCCAATATCATCTTCGGTTCCGCGTTCAATGAAGACCTCGAAGGTCGTATGCGCGTGTCCGTCGTGGCGACGGGTATTGACGCCGAGTCGGCGATTTCTAAAGAGCCTGTCGACAATTCCAAGACGGTTCCGTTACGCCGCCCTTTTAGTTACGCGCCCGCTATGACCGCTGCCGGTGGGAAGACGCAGAATATGGGCGGGGATATGAAAGATTCCGTGCGGGAGCAGCGTGTCTATGTCGCGCCGCAATCCTCTCCCGCCGTCGCCGCGCCGAAGCCGGTCGCGCCGATGCAAGAACAACACTATGCTGCCCCGACTGCGCGTACTGAATCTGCACAACAATCCGCATCGCCGCAGCCAGCACAACAACCCGCGCATGCTTATGAGCAACCGCAGGAACAGCACTATGCTCCGTCGCAAAGCCAAGGGCCGTTGCTGTCCAATCCTGAAATGTCCTTCACGTATGAAGAAGCCGCTCCTGCGCGTGATGATGCCGGCCCGCTCTTCAGCCCAAAATCCACTTATGCACCGAAGCGTCAGGAGCAGATGGAAGAGGAAGTTGAGGAGCATGAAGTAGAAGCGCGTCACACGCCATCCTTCGGGTTCATGAACAAGATCAAGGAAGTCAGCAAAGCGTTGACCACGCGTCCGGAAGCGGAGGAAACATCCAACCGCCCGCGTTCGGTCGAAGTGGCGGAGCGTCGCCGCGTCGAGCAGCCCGCTCCCGAAACAGGATATCAGGAAAGCCAGCTCGATATCCCAGCGTTCCTACGCCGCCAGGCGAACTAAGGGGTTTTTCGCATCGGGCAGAAGATTCTTCCTGTTTTGTCTGCCCTCCCACATACTGCCCATAGCCTTATTACGCCAAATCCTTATGGCGCCCTTATCTAATTAATAAGTATGGAGAAAACCTTGTAACATATCGTAACAAACTGTTATTTGTGCATTGCACATCGGTGACGCATAATGCGCTCATCGAAATTTAACCCATTGCCCGTTACGAGGGATGTGATGTTACATACGCCCAACCAGATGACCTTCCGTTCCACGGTATCCTGCTCCGGTATCGGGCTGCATACGGGTCAGATCGTGCATCTCCGCCTGCGCCCTGCGTCGGTCGATACGGGCATCGTGTTTCATCGCACGGATGTGGCGGCAGAGAAAGCTAAGGTCGCGGCGTGGTATAACGCGGTAACGGAGACAACGCTGGGGACAACCATCCAGAATGAATACGGCACGAAAGTAGCGACCATCGAGCATTTGATGGCGGCGCTCTGGGGTGCGGGCGTGGATAACGCGATCATTGAAATCGACGGGCCGGAAGTGCCTATCATGGATGGCAGTTCCGAGCCGTTCATGTTCCTGATCGACTGTGCGGGCCTCTCCATGCAGGATGCGCCGCGCCAACTGATCGTCATCGACGAAGAAATCACGTTGCAGGACGGCGATATGGCCGCCACCCTCGCGCCGCATGACGGGTTCGTGGTCGATGTCGAGATCGATTTCCCGCACGCGATGATTTCGCGCCAGCGCACATTGATCGATTTCTCCTTTATCGGGTTCAAGCAATCCCTCTCCCGCGCGCGCACCTTCGGGTTCGAGGCGGAAGTCGAAAAACTGCGTTCCATCGGTCTCGCCCGTGGCGGGTCGCTCGATAACGCTATCGTTCTGGGGAAAGATACAATCCTCAATGATGAGGGTTTACGTTTTCAGGATGAATTCGTGCGCCATAAAGCGCTTGATTGCCTTGGTGATTATTTCCTCGCCGGGATGCGTATCGAAGGCAAACTCATCACCCGCAAACCGGGGCATGGCATCAATAACCGGATGCTGCGTCACCTGTTCGCCAACCCGGATGCGTGGCACGTTGAAACGGCAGTAGCGGAAGAGCCGGAAATCTCCCTTGTTGCCCATGCGGCAGCCAGTATGGCAATGCCCGCGCGTGCCGTGATGCAGGCTCCGAAAGAATAAACCGGGTTCGGCCCATTCCCCTGATAATCCGCTTGTCTCAAGCCTGTTTTCGCTGATATAAAACAGCTATGCGCACCCGTGTTTTATTGCTGGCCCTGTTTCCGCTCCTTATGCTTTCGGCGTGCGGTAGCGATTCGGACGATAAAAAGGATAAAGAGACTAAGCTGGAGCCGGCGGATACGCTTTATCGCGAGGGGCGTAATGCGTTTAGTGAGGGCGATTATAAAACCGCCGTCGAGCAGTTCGATGAAGTCGAGCGTCAGCACCCTTATTCCGAATGGGCACCGCATGCCCAAATTATGGCGGCCTATGCCCATTACCGCGCCCAGAAATACGATGACGCGGTGTTGACGCTGGAGCGGTTCTTGAAGCTGCATCCGGGGCATGAAAGCGCACCGTATGCTTACTACCTCATCGCGCTGTGCTATTACGAACAGATCTCCGATGTAGGCCGCGATCAGGGGCTAACCGAGAAGGCACAAAAAGCGCTGAAGGATGTGGTGCGCCGCTATCCTGATTCCGATTACGCGCGTGATACGCAGTTGAAGCTCGACCTCGTCGAGGATCACCTTGCGGGCAAAGAAATGATGGTCGGGCGCTATTACCTGCAACGTCAGGAATATCTCTCGGCGGCGAATCGGTTCCGCTATGTGGTGGAGAACTTCCAGACGACGAGCCATGTTCCGGAAGCGTTGCACCGTCTGGTGGAGACGTATCTCGAACTGGGTGTGACCGATGAAGCGAAACGCTATGCCGCCGTGCTGGGCCATAACTTCCCCGGTAGCGACTGGTATAACCACAGTTATGAATTGCTGGAGGGCAAATCCGCCCCCAAAGAAGACGATGACTGGCTCGGCGTGTTCTAGCCAGAAGGAGCGACCAGGGTGCTGACGCATCTTTCCATTGCGAATATCGTGCTTATCGATAAGGCGTCTCTCGACCTTGGCGCGGGATTCTGCGTGTTGACGGGGGAGACGGGCGCAGGGAAATCTATCCTGCTCGACGCGCTGGGGTTGGTCCTGGGTGAACGCAGCGAAAGCCGACTCGTGCGCCACGGGGAAACGCAGGCCAGCGTCACGGCGGAATTCACGCTTTCTAACCCGGCCATACTGGCAGATGCATTGGATGCGCTGGGTATTGAACCCTCAGATCATATCATTTTACGTCGCCAACTGAACGCCGATGGCAAGACGCGCTGCTTCATCAATGATGCGCCGGTCAGCGTGAAAGCATTGCGCGATGTTGGGGAAGAGTTGGTAGAAATTCACGGGCAGCAGCATCAGCAGGGATTGACCAACCCGTTGCGGCATGGCGAGTTGCTCGACCGTTTCGGTGTGCTGCACAAAGACCTTATCGAAGTGCGCGAACATCATCTACAATGGAAGAAAATCGAAGGCGCGTTAGCTGAGCTTGAAGAAGCCATCGTGCAGCTGGCGAAAGAAAAAGAGTATCTCGATCATATGCTGGCGGAACTCGGGGCGCTGAAGCCGGAAGTAGGTGAGGAAGAACGCCTGACGGATGAGCGCACACGTATGATGCAGGCGGAGAAATCCCTCGTCGTGATACAGGATGCGCTGGATACGCTGGGGCAACATGAGTCGGTCGCGGAACGGTTACGCCATGCGCAAGGGATGTTGATCCGTGCGGCGGGGAAGGGGATGGATACGTTACAGACACCTATCGACGCGTTGGAGCGGGCGATGGTGGAATTGGACGCGGCGGAATCGTCTCTGACGTCGCTGATCGATAGCGCAAACTTCAATCCGCATGAGCTGGAACGTACCGAAGAACGCCTGTTTGCGCTGAAAGCCGCTTCACGCAAATACCAGTTAAGCCCTGAAGAGTTGCCCGCCCTACATGCGCAGGTGAAAGAGAAATTGCACCTGCTGGCATCGCAGGAAAAAACGCGGGCAACGTTGCAGGCGCAGCTCAAGGATGCACAGAACGCATATGAAAAAGTAGCGCTGGCATTGCGGGCGAAACGGCAAAAAGCGGCAGCAAAATTAGAAAAATCGGTGATGCAGGAATTAGGGCCGCTGAAGATGGGTGCGACGCGGTTCCATGTCGTGTTGAAAGAGCTTGATGCGGCGCAATGGAGTGCGCGCGGGATGGAGCAGGTTAGTTTCGAAGTGGCGACCAATGCGGGGAGTGAGCCTGCACCGTTACATAAGATTGCATCCGGTGGGGAGTTGTCGCGCTTCATGCTGGCACTGGCTCTGGTACTGGCACACGCCAAGGCGACACCTACGATGATCTTCGATGAGATCGATGCGGGGACGAGTGGTGCGGTAGCGGATGCTATCGGCAAACGGCTCGCGGAACTCGGCACGTATGCGCAAGTGCTCGCCGTGTCCCACCTGCCGCAAGTGGCGGCTTCCGCAGCGCAGCATATCACGGTGGAAAAAGAGGAAAAAGGCGGCAAGACATTCACACGGCTGCGTCCTCTTACAGGTAAAGCGCGCACGGAAGAATTGGCGCGGATGCTGTCGGGTGCGGAAATCAGCAGCGAAGCGCGTAAGGCTGCCGACAAGCTTTTGAAAGCCGTATAATGGCGCAGCATTCCATGCGTTTTCCGGAAGATAAAACCCCTGAGGAATTGACGGAGTTAGAGGCAAAGGCTGAGTTGAAACGGCTTTCAAACCTTATCGTTAATCATGACAAAGCCTATTACCAGAAAGATGCGCCGACGGTTAGTGACGCCGAATACGACGCATTGCGCCAGCGCTCACGTGCGATAGAAGCGCGTTTTCCGGCCGCAGTTGCGGCGGTCTCGCCGGAGCAGAAAGTCGGGGCGGAACCGGCAGAGGCATTCAAGAAAATCGCGCATCACGTGCCGATGCTCTCGCTCGATAACGCCTTTGCGGAAGAGGATGTGACCGATTTCGAAGAACGGGTACGCCGGTTTTTGGGATTGAGTGAGGCGGAACCCGTCAAGGTATTCTGTGAGCCAAAAATCGATGGGCTGTCGTTTTCTGCGTATTATGAATCCGGAATATTAGTACATGCCGCTACGCGTGGAAATGGCATGGTAGGGGAGGATATTACGCAGAATATCCGCACTATCGCGACATTCCCCACGTCGCTTAAAGGTAGTCGTATCCCCGCGCGTGTCGAAGTGCGTGGCGAAGTCTATATGGATAAGCAGGACTTCCTGACGATGAATATGCGACGGCAGGAAGCGGGGGAGGCGGTGTTCGCCAATCCGCGCAATGCGGCGGCGGGGTCGCTTCGGCAGTTGGATTCTTCCGTCACAGCGTCGCGTCCATTGCATTATTTTGCGTATGCATTGGGTTTAATGGATGGGGTTGCGTTTGCCAGCCAGCATGAGTTGGTAACATGGCTGGCAGAATCGGGATTTGTGATTAATCCGCTGGGGAAATCGGTGGAAGGTGTTTCGGCCATTGCCGCTTGCCATGCCGAGATTGCGCATCTGCGACCGCATCTGCGGTATGACATTGACGGGATGGTGATCAAGATCGACCGGGCGGATTGGCAGGAACGGCTCGGGTTCGTGCAACGTGCGCCGCGTTGGGCTATCGCGTGGAAATTTCCGGCAGAGCAGGCGGAGACGGTGATCGAGAATATTGATATCCAAGTGGGCCGCACGGGTGCATTGACGCCTGTGGCGCGGCTCACGCCGATCAATGTCGGTGGTGTCGTCGTCGCCAATGCGACGCTGCATAATGAGGATGAGATCAAGCGTAAGGATATCCGTATCGGCGATACGGTGGTCATCCAGCGGGCGGGGGATGTGATCCCGCAGGTGGTGAAGGTGCTGGAAGAATTTCGGCCTGCGCACAGTGTGGCTTTTGTTTTTCCACGTGCTTGCCCGGAATGTAAAAGCGATATTGTGCGTGAAGCAGGCGAAGTAGTCTGGCGCTGTACGGGCGGTATGGTCTGCCCGGCACAGCAGGTGGAGCGGTTGCGGCATTTCGTCTCCAAGGATGCGTTCGACATTAATGGGCTTGGAGAGAAGCAGATCGAGGCATTCTGGAAGGATGGTCTGATTAAAGAACCGCAGGATATTTTCCGGCTGGAGGCGCAGGATAAAGGGTCACTGACGCCGTTGCGTAACCGTGAAGGCTGGGGGCCGAAATCGGCGACGAATCTGTTTACGGCTATCGAGCAGGCGCGCAACGTTACGCTGTCGTGCTTCATCTATGCGCTGGGTATCCGGCATGTGGGGGAGGGAACGGCGGCGTTGTTGGCGCGGCATTTTGGGTCGCTTGATGCGTGGCTGGCGGTGATGGATGCGCTGTCCTTAGATGCGGAAGGCGAGGCGGCGGAGACGTTGCTTTCTATTGATGGTATCGGACAAAAAGTCGTGTGGGCACTGCATGATTTTTTCCATGCGCCGGGTCAGCGGGATGTGGTAGCAGAGATATTGAAAGAGATTGTCGTGGCGGAGGAGGAGCAGCCTATTGGCAGTTCGCCTGTACATGGTAAAACGGTGGTGTTTACCGGCTCGCTGGAGCGGCGTAGTCGGTCGGAGGCGAAGGCGGAGGCGGAGAAATTAGGGGCAAAAGTGTCTAGTTCGGTGTCCGCGAAAACGGATTATGTAGTGGCCGGGGATGAGGCGGGGTCTAAGTTGAAAGACGCCGAGCGCCTTGGGGTGACGGTTCTTACGGAGGAAGTATGGGAAAGACTCATCGGCAAGAGTTCCTGAACGCGGGCAATGTGTTTGCGCAGGTGGCGCAGTGGCAATTGGTGATTGCGTGCGAGGCGCATGAAGTTGCGGCTGTAGAAGAGGCGTTCTCGGACGTAGCGGCGAGTCTCACCAGCTTCGAGGTGCGTGGGCGCACGGATTGGGAAGTGACGCTGTATCTAGAGGACATGCTATCCGAAAAAGAGATCAAAGCAAAGCTGTTGGGGCTCAAGGCGAAAGTGGGCAAGCAGGAAGCGATTATCGAGAAAGACTGGGTGAGCGAGGTGCAGAAGAGCTTCAAGCCACTTGCCATCGGCTCGTTCATGGTGCTGGGGTCGCATCATAAGGGCATCGATACGACGGCGAAGTCGGTGATTCATCTCGATGCCGGGTGTGCGTTCGGAACGGGGGAGCATGCGACAACGAGCCTGTGCCTAGAGGCCATCGACTGGGTATTGCGGCGTCAGCCCGCCATATCGCATGCGCTGGATGTGGGGACGGGGTCGGGCATCCTCGCCATCGGCTTTGCCAAGAAGGCCCGTAAACCCGCATTAGCGGTCGATATCGACCCGGTATCGGTCACCGTGGCGCGGGAGAATGTGGAGCGTAACGGGGTGGCGACGTTGGTGCGCTGTGAGGCTGCTAAGGGATGCGGACATCCGGTCGTAAAAGAGCGTGCGCCTTATCCGTTGCTGCTGGCCAATATCCTCGCCAAGCCGCTGGTGCAGCTGGCGCCGGAATTTGCGGTGCATGTGGAGTCGGCGGGATTCGTCGTGCTCTCGGGGCTGCTGACATGGCAAGAGCGATTCGTGCTGCACGCGTATCAGCTGCAGCGGTTCACGTTGGTCAAACGGTTCCGGAAAGAGGGCTGGAGCGCGTTGGTGCTGCAGAAGTAGCGTAGGGGCTTAGAACAGCCTATTCCTCGTCGGCGTACTGCTTTTCCATGCGTTCGTGCTGCTCCTGCGCCTCGATCGTCATCGTGGCGATAGGGCGGGCTTCCAGGCGCTTCAGGCCGATGGGATCGCCGGTCACTTCGCAATAGCCGTATTCCTTGGTGTCGATGCGCTTCAGCGCCTGATCGATCTTGGAGATCAGTTTCAGGTAGCGGTTACGGGTGCGCAGCTCCACGCCCGCTTCGGTTTCCAGCGATGCGCGGTCGGCAATGTCCGGCTCATGCCAGTTTTCTTCCTTCAGGTGATCGATGGTCTCGCGGGACTCGTCGATCAGCTCCTGACGCCATTTCAGCAGTTTGGCTTTGAAATAGTCCAACTGCTTGGCGTTCATGTATTCTTCTTTTTCCGTTGGCTTGTAATCTTGCTGTTTTGCGGAAGGCATACGCGGGAGCCCTTTGGTTGGTTAATCAGGGTTGAAGCTTCTAATGGATAAAAGGGGAAATTGCAACCGGTTTCGGCATGCGTTAATAAGTATTAACAAAACGTGGTTAAGCCGTGATATTGCTGGGGAAAAGCTGGGATGAACCGGACTGTTCCATCGGGGTCTCGCTAATGGGGGTGGAGGTGACGACCACCGGGCTTTGGGCAGTGGATTCACGGTCGATCTGATCCCAGATGTCGCGCATCTCTTTCAGCTCGCTGATGAGTTGATGACATAATTCGAGATCCTGCGTGCGGTGCAGGGTGAGGATGCGAGCGTCGATGGAGGAATAGAAATCATAGAGCGTACGCGCCACTTCATCGCCTTTGTCGAAATCGAGGGCGGATTGCAGACCCATCACGATATCCCCCGCCTTGACGAGGAGATTGAAACGATCCTGAATCCGGTTCTGTTCCATCGCCTCGTGCGCCTGCTTCAGATAGCGGATAAGCCCGTCATAGAGCATGACCACCTGACGCGTTTTAGCGATGGTGTAGAGGGCCTGACTGTAAGCGGTATGGGCTTGTGAAGCGGACATGGAGGTCTCCTTAGATTACGCGCTGGCTCGGGCTTGCGATTGGGCATCCAAGCTTTGCAGGATGGTGTTCGCGCTGGCGATGGCGGATTCCAGCGAGGCGAACTTGTTCAACAGGGACTGGCGATAGGTTTCCATCTGCTCGTCAATCCGGTCGATCTCTTCCTGATAGCGGGTGCTGGTATCGGTCAGTGTGGCCAAGGCGTTGGGAACGATGCCCGTATCCTCGTCCAGCAGGACGTTGAGCGTGTTATAAACCCGGTCGGCAACCCCTTGGGTCGCGTGGACGGTGACCGTCGCGTCCGTTGTCCCGGCATAAATCAGGCTGAGGCCTTCGAGCACCGTGCCGCTCTGTCCGGTCAACACCACGCCGCCACCGGAGATGTTTCTCTTGTCGAGGTCGATGGTGTGAGTTCCGGAACTATCGGTATAGGTCGCCTGGAAAATCTGACCTGTATAATCGATGTTGAGGGTGAAATCGGTTGTGCCTAGAGACTTGCTACGCGTGAAGACCGTCAGCTTCGGATCGTCCGATGTCATGTCGAACTCGAATACGCGGCGGACGGCGTCGAAATCGGACTGAATGGCGGAATCGAGCTTACTCTCGTTTACCGTCATGATGTTCCGGGTGAAGGGCGTTTCCTCATCCCCGGGATAATCGGAGAAGGAGATGCCGATATCGGCGAGGCGGGTGGGGTCGCCCGAGGTGAGTCCGCTGACGATCGACTGCATCTCATTGGAGATACGCGTCATCGACTGGAGCATCGCGCTGTTGCCGGCGAGGACGGAATCCTCCGTCGGCTGCCCGTCCGTGCCGATCTCCGACTGGCGGGAGACGAAGAGGCGGAAGGCGTTATAGGAATCGACGAAATTGATGATCCCCTGTTTGACGAGGTCGGTATCAGGGTCGATCTGGAGTTCCAGTTCGGTCGCCAGCGGCGTGGTCTGCTGGAGATTGAAGGTGACGCCGGTAATGATGTCGCTGATGCTGTTGCTGCTGCGGGTGATGGTCGTCCCGTCTAGCGTGATCTGGGCATCGACGGCGTTCTGCTGGACGCTGAAGCCGGTATTGAAGATGGTGGGGTTGAGCGCGGCGATGTCGTAATTGGTCGCGGCCCCGGTCTCGATGGTTTTGAACGAGAGGCGGTAGTTACCGTCCGATACCTTGATGATGGTCGCTTCGACGCCGCTTTGCGCTTTGACGGCGTTGACCTTCGCGGCCACCTGTTCCAGCGTATCGCCTGCGTTCAGCGTCACGGCGGTGGAGGATGCGCCGAGGAGAAGCGTTCCTGAATTCAATGGGCCGCCGCCATCGACTGCGGAAGTTGCAGCGGTAGCCAGAGCAAAGGTATTTGTGGTCTGGATGTTCTGCGTCGCCAAGGCGTCCACGGTGACTTTGTACGCGCCAGTGGAGGTTCCGGGGGCGACGGTGGCGGAGAGGTAGGTGCTACCGGCTACGGCTGTGTTCGAGCCGATGCTGGCGCTGCGGTAGCGGAAGACGTCATCCGCTGCGTTCTGGACGCCGGGGGGGTTGCGCAGGAAGTTGGACGCATCCCGGAAGCTGTTCAGCAGGGTCTGCATTTCGGTGATGGAAGTGGATTTCTTGGCGTTGAGGTCGATTTTGTCCTGTAGCGCGACTGCGGGCAGGCGCTTCGCGCTCACCAGGTCATTGACCAGCGTTTCCACGTCCAGCCCCGACGAACCGCCGGTCAATACCGTTCTTCCCCCGGAGGAGAAGAAATTACCAAGTTGAATCTGCGTAACCATGAGGTTGCTCCCTCTTGTTATTATTGTACCGTATTACTGTTCCTCAGGCACTTACTTTGATGGTGCTGGGGTCGTATCCTTTATTCGCCAGGTGCTTCATGATGTCCGGCTCGGGAACATACCGAACGGAACCGTCACGCAGGCTGGTGAAGCGTGTGATGATCTGACCGGAAGCATCCTTGAACAGGGAGAAGCTCTGATCACTCACCGCGAATGTTTCTTGCACGGAACGTGCCAACGCTTCGCGAATGGCGGCCATGCGTTGTTCGTCGGACGCCCTAATCTCGACGCGGGTCACGGGTTGCGGGCGCGGTACGCTCGTGCCTTGTGGGGCTGCGGGTACGGGGGCGGCCGATTCCGATGATTTGGGGGATACGATAGGCACGTTCTGCACTGGTGCCGATTGTCCTATGCTGCCTATATCCATGGTTGAATCTCCTTTTCGTTATCGTAACGTCTTTACAAGCCCTGCGGGGTGGGGGAGGTGACCCTCCCCCACCCCTGACCGGAAATTACCCGATCAGTTTCAACAGGTTCTGCGGCAGCAGGTTGGCCTGAGCCAAGACTGCGATACCCGCTTGCAGTTGGACCTGCGAGGTAGCGAACGCGGTCGATTCGGCAGCGATGTCCGTATCGAGCAGTACGCCACGTGCAGCATCTTGGTTCTGCAGCGAGCTTTCAATGTTCGCGGAAGCGAAGTTGAAGCGCGATTGCAGAGCACCCACCGTAGCGCGTGTCGCGGTGACCGCATCGAGTGCGGCATCGAGAACATCGCTAGCAGCGGCTGCGCCAGCAGCGGTAGCAACACTCAACACCTGACCACCGTAGATTGAACGGGTGGAGATGTTGTTGATGCCAACGCCCAGCGTATCCGCCGTGGTGGAACCAACCTGGAAGCGAAGCTCAGCAGACCCATCGCCGACACCGAATGCTTTTTCCAGAGCGGTTTCAAAGGATGCAGCTTTTGCATCCGTGCTGAAATCGATCGGTACTGCACCCGTATTGAAGGTCAGGATCTTGTTGCCGTCGTTCTGGTTGATCAGGCGAATCGGTTGATAAGCACCGAGCTGCGAACCGATGTTACCAGCGGTACGATACTCTTCACCATTGATGGAGATGACCAAAGAACCGTTGGTGCTGCTGCCTTGCGGAGCAGTGGCGGTAATATAATCAATCTTCACTGAAGCGAAGTCCGTGCCTTGCAGCTCAAAGGACGAGCCGATCAGTGTACCGGATACAACACCATCCGTGATGATGGGGTCATTGCCAGTATAGCTGGAAACATCACGGTTCTGGTAGAACTCGAGGCTCGAGAACACCGCGTTGAGACGATTTGCGAACGTATCAGCACCTGCTTGGGAAGTGACAATCGACCCCGCACCACCGCGGAGCTGAACATCAAAGTATCCGCCGCCATCCTGCGACACGAACCGAACGGACGTGTTGGTAGAAGCGTTGGTGATGATATTGCTACCCGTGTAAGTGAAGTCACCTATGGTCACTGAAGCATTCACCGTATTCGCAGTACCGCCGTAGCTAGCTTCGAAGCCGGAGATGGTTCCGATGAACGCAGAGTTAGTGATGCCGCCGGTGCTGACACCGCCATTCTGACCATTTGCTAACGTACCAGAGTTAGTAGTGGATGCACCCAGTGATGTGAAGGAGGCGTTGGTGGTAATGTTATTTATACCTGCTGCCCCATCAATACCCAGCGTGTTTCCATAAGCGATAGTCTGGATACGAACTGTATTACCATCACGGAACGCTTTGAACTGGCTCAGAGAGAACTCATCGGCATCATTACCCGAATAACTGTTGATTTTCGCAACAAGGTTATCCAGCGTTTCTTCCAGAGTATCGCCTAACTGTACATCGGTTGGACCATTAGCAGAGGTCGTTACGAAGTTGAAAGTAGTGTCCTGAGCGGCGTTAAAGTTGACGTTCGGATTATTGATCGTCACTGATACTGGCACAGCCTGACCGAAGTTGGTCGTGCTGGTCAGATCCGCATCCGCGATATCCGGGAAGATCAAGGAAATCTCGGAACGGAGTTGGTTCTGATCGGTCACCAGATTGTTGCCGACAACACCGATACCCACCACATCGCCTGTTCCGATACCAAGATTATTGTTATCGTTGTCGAGATAATAGGTAAAATCATTCAGAGTCGTGTTGGCGTTGAGAAGACCGCCTGCAAGAGCAACCGTACCGGCAATACCAGCGGTAGTAATGTCCGTTGCGTTAGCTGTCAGGTACGAACCGTTGATGGTGACGCGGTTGACGGACAATTGAATATTGTACGCACCCGAGCGCCCAATAATTTGCGCAGTGAAACCAGTCGTATCAGTCTGAGCATTCACCCGGTCAACAAGAGATTGAAGCGTATCGTTAGCCTGAACAGTGAATAAGGTAAACGTCGTACCAGCTACACCGGTATGTGCTGTCAATACTTGACCAATGGTGAAAGGAGTAGCCGCTGCTGCAGCAACTGCAGAAGCAACTACAGTAGTGCTAGCGACACCAAGGGCTCCAGAGAACATAATATAGCTGGAAGTCCCACCAGCACCACTCACCGATGCTGCACCGATGGCGGTGATAGCAGTAGCGGAGACAGTGTTGATCAAGTAACGTTGAGCGGATGCACCACCACCACGCGATTCGATAACAAGTGAGTTACCTTCACGAGAGTATGCTGCTTGCGTCAAGGCCTGAACATCAGCTTGACCCAGAGTAAACGCTGCTGCCAGCGAACCCGTGGTCGAACCGTTATTGATGGAGTTCAGGGTGGTGACAAGGCTGTCAATGGTTTGTTGAACCGTACCGCCAATGGTAAACACGATGTTATCTGTGTTCACTACACCAGCAGTCGTACCTGTTACGATATCCGCTTCGAATGTTTGACCATTCAGGAACAGTACCGTTGCGTCACCTGGGTTGATAGCGAAGTTGATACTGGCTCTAGCGGTATTAGCTGCAGCTTTGTTATCAACGACATTCACCGACTCAGACAGCGAACCATCCAGCAGGTTGACCCCGTTGAAGTTGGTTTGGCTGACGAGACGATCAATCTCTTCGGACAGGTTAGAGAATTCTTCGTTAAGGAAGGAACGCTCTGAGTCGGTCAGGGAGCCGGAACCCGCTTGCACTGCGATGGCTTTCTGACGTTGCAGAATGTCGGTGACCTGGGACAGAGCACCGTCAGCAACCTGCAGCAAGGACGAACCTTGGGAAGAGTTGACGAGAGCCTGTTTCAGGGTCGTAACGTTCGTGCGCAGCGAAGTACCAGCCGAGAGGGCTGCTACGTCATCCGACGCGCGGACGATACGTTGACCGCTGGACAGACGCGAGATCGACAGCGATGCAGAGGTCGAAGCCTTGCCGATGTTCGACTGCGCGTAATATGCAGCGACGTTGGTGTTAATTGAATTGAGTGCCATGTAAAAATCTCCTACTTGGACGTTAAGTTGCTAAGGCTACATGCCTACGATATGAACGTAACCACTCCGGGCTACAGTAACCTAGTATCACGGTTAAAGATTAATTAACCGTTAATGTTTCGGTCACGACTCATGAAAATATAGATTTTAATCTACATTTTCACCTACCGTAAGTTTGCCATAAACACAATGATGTGTCATGCAATTTTTTGACAAAACCGCTGGCGGAATATCTTTTTTAACGTGTTGGAAAATATAAACTCAGGCGTCGCTGAGGAGGGCGCGCATGCGGGCTAGCTGCATCCATCCGGTTTCGCGGTAAATCGCCAGTGACAAAGTGGGGTCGGCGAGGTGGTCGAAAAAGCGGGAAAGGCTTTGGGCGATGCGGATAATTTCCTGTTGGGGAGGTACATGGCGGTGCTGATACGCGTGTGCCATCAGCGCCAGTTTCAGGGTGGCGAACCGCACCCCGATGATGCAGGTACGCTCGCTGGGGATGGCGCCGAGACCCGCGAAGGGGAAGAGGGCCATCGAGAGTTGCACGGTGATCCAGCGCTTGAGGATGGGCTGCATGGCGGCGGCGACTTCCTCCTGCCAGTAGCGTTCCATCGCCAGCCATGCATCGAAACTGTCGGACGCGGTGGTGATGGCGCCGGAGGCGGGGTCGAGTTTCACTTTCAGTGCGTCCTGCATTTCCTGCAATGTACGCTCCAGCAAGGGGCGAGGCGTGCGTTTGGCGGCATGGAGCAGGCCGAATAGCGCGTGCAGCAGGTTAAAAGGGTCTTCATGGCGGCCATCGGGCAAGGGGAGGCGGCCATCGGCGTGTTGCCAATAGAAGGGAAGGGCGGTCGGCCAGGTGCCGGGGTCGAGGTTCTCCAGCGAGAAGGACAGGCAATGCAGCCGCGCCATGATGCGCTCCGCCGTCAATGAAGGGTCATGACTGCAGGCGAGGAAGGTCTCATGGATGGTGAGGGCGTTCTCGGCGGAGAGTTTCTCCGGCAGATACTCTTTAATAGAGTAAGGCAGGCGATCGGTCTCGCAATCCTCCAGCGGGAAGGCGTTTTGCTCCAGAAGGGCGAGGCGAGCGATCTCCGGACAGGACATGGCGGCGGACATGATGGAGTATGGCCCGAGTTTGCGCGTGATGCGCGGGAAGAAGTGGCATGCGTCCCCCAAAAAATCCGTGCCGTAGGTCTTGTGGATGCCGCACAGCCCTTCCTCGAACTTGACGCAGTAATCCGTCTGGGGGTCACGTTTCATGATCCATTCGGCTTCGCCCGTATCCACGGCGGAGAGCAATTCAGGGGCTTTTTCTTCGTATGTGATGCGGGTGGCGGTGTCCAGTTGCATGCCCCAGCCTTTGCAGCAGGTGTCAGGGCATTGGTCACCTAAGCATTGAAACTCTGCGAGGAAGGGTACACGTTTGAGCGCCACCGACATGGGGAGGATGACCGTTAGGCCGTCAGCATGTGGCGGACGAGATACTTATTGTTATGAAGGACGTATTGCTGCGCAATGCGTTTATCCGCATGGATGAACAGCGGCGCGCGGGCATTGCAGGAAAGGCGGATTTTTTTCAGTTCGCGATGGACGGAGACGATGAGCAACAAGGTCGTCGCCTGTTCGTCGAACCCCAATTCCTTACAGCCATATTGAATATCAACTTTATCTATAATGGTATTTTCATACTGGATGGGGAGGGTGATGAAGGACAGCGCGTCATCATCCAGCGACTGCAGCAATTTGAATTCACGGAATTTTTCGATGGGGAAATCGAGAAGGCAGAAATTCGTCTTCTCTGGCATCCCCAGCAGGCCTTTCGGAAAGGAAATAGGATTGTCACGCTTCATACGCACGGAGCCGAAACGGGTCTCGATCATCTCCCGGGCGGATGCCGGAGCGCCCTCTTGCGGACGGGTCATTTGGTTGGCGATGATAGCGGATTGGTCTTTGCTCACGGCGGCGTGCATTTCTTTCATGTTATCCTCCTTATTAGACTAATTCATATTTTCTAAAGAATCCATTACCAATCTGCTTTTTTCTTCTACAGGTAATCGACCAAGCGCAGCGACGTGATACGTGCATAGCTCTGGAACGTAGCGCTGAGGATGGTCTGATCGAGCGCGACTTTCGTCGATGCGGAAACGACGTCGGTCTTGATCACGTCATCGGATACACCTTGCAGGTAGAGACGATATGTCTCGTGCCGGTCGGCGATGTCTTTCATGTTGACCACCTTCGCGTCGTTCTTCGTTTTCAGTGAGATGACCTGTTTCAGGCCCAACTGCAACAGGTCGAGCGCGGCGGCGACGTCACCGTCATTATCGTTCGCGTCACCGCGCTTGCCGAGGGCGACGGCGGAATAGATCTGCTGGAAAGCGATGTTGTCGGCGCGAGCATCGAATTCCAGTTCGAGATTGTCCTGCGGGCGGAGCACGACGTTCTCCTTGCTGCCCTGATAGTAATTATCGTCCGCGATACCGGGGGTGATAGGATCGGGCAGGGGGTCCTTGATCGGCGGAATATTAGTTTTCGTACCGCTGAAGAGGTAGCGTCCCCCGAACGTGGTGTTCAATTCCTGCGAGAGAGATTCCTTGAAGCCGTCCATCTGGATGGCGAATTCGATGTTGTCCTCGATGGCGCCGTTGCGGCGGAGGGTGAGCAGATTCTCCATATTATCGGCGATGTCAATGATGCGGCTCAGTGCCGTACCGACGGAATCGAGGCGGCTGACGGTCTGGGTCAGGTTGTCCTCATAATTCTGCAAGCGGTTGATCTCGTTGGTGAGGCCCGCAAACTGCTCTACCTGATCGGCCATCTGGGAGAAAGTGTCCGCTTTATACCCGCTGGAGATTTGTTTCTGCAACGTGGCGAGGTCGCCGTAGACGCGATTGAAATTAGTGATCGTCGTCTGGTTGAGGGCGAAGGTGCTAACGCGTGAGATAATGGCCATGATTCACTTCCCTATTTCTTATTGGAACGCACCCAGCAAGGTGTCGAACATTTCGTTGGTCGTGGTGATAATGCGTGCCGATGCAGCGTAGGCTTGCTGGAATACCTGCATGAAGGCGAGTTCTTCGTCAACATTGACACCGCTGAACGCATCGGAGCGTTCCTGATAACCGTTGAGGATGGTGGTGTTGTCGCGATTATCCGTCGTCGCCCGCACCGTGGTGGTGGCGCTGTAGGCGAGGATGTTGCCCGCGTACCCGTTGAAGGTGGTATTGGTGGCGGCGAGCCCTCCGGCGGCAGCGAAGACGGTCTGGGTGATGCCCAGTTTGGCGAGGCGCTGGATGATGGTGTTGCCGCTGATGTTGCGCTCATAGGTATAGAGCGGCGTGGCGTCGGGGTCGGCGGGCTGGTTGCTGAGTTCCAGCGTGCCCAGCGAGATGAGGTTGGAGTCGTTCCAGAAGCGCTGCTGTACCGCCATGTTTTGGGCGCTGTTCTTCACTGTGTCGCCCGTATCGGTGGGGATGTTGCTCTCGAAGAAATTATTCAGTTCGAAATAATGCGAGAAGCCGCGGTTGGTGGCGGAGCGTTTATCCGTGCCGATGGGAATGCCCAGTTCCTTACTGCCGAGATCCTCGATGGTGATGCCGTGCGTATCGTCATAGGTTACGAGCTTTAGGAAGGCTGGGCGGTCGGCGACGTAGACGCCGTTGGTGCTCGGTACTTCTGCACCGTCTTCATCGACCAAGATGGCGCGCATAAGGGGCGAGGTGTCTTCCGTAGTGACGCGGGTGACCTGTCCAGCGGAGCTTTGGGCATTGAAGCGATCATTGTAAAGATTGGTCTGGTTGTTGTAGATACGGTAGGTGATCGTACCACTTTGTATCTGCCCGACGCTTCCCTGTTCATCATCCACCCCGACGGTGACGGTGATGTCATAATACGCGGAATTCGTGAAACCGGTTAGGTCAAGCTCAACCACGCCAGCATCTCGTGTTCGTGTTTTCTCGCCGGCGTCAATAGTATCCCACGCGCCATAAGCAAATGCAGGAATGGCGGAAATAACAGGACCGGGAGCTGTTGCGGGTGATCCCGCATCGAAGGTGAAGCTGTCGGCATTGATGACGCTGGTAATTTCGACATAGACTCCACCAACCAGAGATCCGGGAATTCCATTAACGGAGGCTAGGCCGGAATCCGTTAGAAAAACCCGGTCACCAATGGAAAAACCGTGATCAGTTGCATTCACTGTAACGATATTACTGCCCACTGTCGTATCGTAGGTTGCTGATGGGCCTACATTCAATGCCGATCGTGGTGCAGGTGTGGTGACGGCAGTGATGGGCACACCCAAACTATTAACCACCTGAACGTCGGTCATATAAAAATTGGCTGGCAAACCGGAGATGTTATCCAAATCGAAATCGAAGCTGAAGCTGGATGTGGAGTTAGGGAGCCTGTCCGTATCCGCGACTAGCTGGATGTTATTGAGGTTGCCGAGTTCCGCCTTGACGGGGGGCGGGTAGAAATAATTATTGATCTCATCGACCAGCGTCTGCAGCGTTGGTAATTGGTCTCCGGTGGCGCTTTTGAGGGTGCTTAAATCCAGCGTTAACGGACGCCAGCCGGTATAGCTCTCATCATCATACGGCGCGGGAACGGGCGTGCCGTCTTCCTGCAATACGGCGATGCGGACGCCGCCTTCCCACTGGCTGCGGGTCTCAGGTGAAACCGCGCGTGTGCCGGTCAGCTCGTTCGTACCCGGATAGGCGGAGCCGAGATTGTGGATAGCGTTGAACGTGTCGCGCATCGTCCCCGCGAGCTGGTCGAGCTGGTTGAGAACATTGGGTATCTCATCGTCACGCAGGTCGAGCAGGCCTTTGAGCTTGCCCGTGCGAAGCCCGGTGGTGACGGTATCTTCGGTTCCGCCAGTGACCAGTGCGACGGGCTCGCCCACCAACTGACCGCGGTCGTTGGTCGCGCGTACCATGATGGGGTTGAGGGTCTTGCCTTGCGTGAAGGTCTCGATCGCCGGGGCGGGGGAGTAGGTCAGTTCGTACGCATACTCACCGAGCAGGGTGATGCCTGCGCTGGTGAAGATGTTGATCTGGCCGCTATCCTTCACCGACACCTTGATGTCGAGATATTCGGAGAGCTTCTCCATCGCGCGATCCTGATCGTCCTGCAGGTCGGCTTTGGACGTGCCCATCACGTCCGCTTGCGCGATGGCGATGTTCAGGTTCTCGAGATTGCGCAATTGTTCGTTGATATCGAGAATCGAGATGCGGATATCCTGATCCGCCTGATAACGGAATTCCTGTAGACGCGTCGCGAGATCGGCGACTTGCTGGGCGAGGGTGATGCCGGAATCCACCGCGTTCTCGCGTTGGGAAACGCTATCGGGCGTTTCGGCGAGGTTTTGAATTGCGTTGAAAAAAGTCTGGATATATTCATCGATACTATTGGTATCGCCCGGTTCACCGATGATGGTCTGGATCTTCTCGAAATAATCCTGAATCACCGTGGTCTGGCCGACGGCGGAACTCTGGCTGCGGATGGCGTTTTGCAGGAAGAGATCCACCTTACGCGAGATGGCGTCCACCTGTACGCCCGTGCCCACCGACCCCTGATAATTATAATAGCTCGCAGATAAATCCAGCACCTGTCGCGTATACCCTTCGGTATTCGCATTGGACAGGTTGTGGGAAATGACCGAGAGGGCTTTCTGGTTAACGCTAAGCCCTGACAGTGCATTATTAAGTGCGAGCGATAGGCTCATTGGCCAAACTTTCTAGCTTTATTATTATATACGTTTATCGACGCTCATGGAGACGCTGGTGTCAGTATCTTCCGGGCGGCCACTTTCGTCATAGAGGCCGTTACGCCCCGCTTCCTTGACGACGGCGGAAATAGCTTCCACCACCTTCATGTTCACTTCCTTGGCGATCAGCAGGCGGCGATGGTTTTCGCGCATGACGGTCTGGAAGATCTCGATGACCTGTGCCAGTTCCAAACATTCTTCGTCGGACATCAGCATCAGCAGTTCCGGGTTGCGGTCTACGAAGCGTTTCTGGGCTTCGAGAGCTTCCAGCAAGGCAATTTTTTCCTTTTGCAGTTTCTCGACGTCGGTGATCTTCATCTCGGCGAGGAGGTCGGCCTCCATGGCCAGCACTTGCGCCAGTCGCACGGTCAACGCCATGATGCCTTCGACATCGACACGGCGGCCACGCAGCGTCTCTTCCTGCTGGGCAGGATTTTCCGAGCCTCCGTTGAGCGCGTCGTCGTAATATTCGTCCTCGAACAGCTCCTGTTCGAATGCGATCGGTTCCACGGGCATCTTCTTAGTGCCTTGATTTTGGGCTAGATTGCGTTGCATGGCTTACTCCACCTCTTGTAATGTTAATAGTTCGCGTTTCACGTGGTCGGCGATGCCTACTCCGCCTGACTTTGCAAGAAGCTTGCCATACTCATCAACGAGCATGGATTTGTAGACATCGTTGGCGTAGGACTTGCCGAAGAACTCGTCGTCACCGACGCCTTCGAACATATCCTGCATCATCTGCGACAAGAAGGTCGCTTCAAATTCCTGGGCGGTCTTATCAATCTGGGCCATATCGCTACGGCTCCGCTGGGCGGACGCTTTCGCGGCGGCGGCTTTCATCTTGCCATCGTTGATACGCATGGATGTGTCTCCTTCGGTCAGGGCGGCTGCGGAGGGGGAGAGCATACTGCTTGCCATCGCGACTACCTCGTTTCGATATCCGCCTGCAGAGCGCCGGCGGCTTTAATGGTTTGCAAAATCGTGATCATGTCACGCGGGCCTACGCCCAGTGCATTTAGCCCGTTGACCAGGTCTTTGAGAGTCGCGCCTTTTTGCAGCACGGCCATTTTCTGTCCGCTCGACTCATCCACCGAGATGTCGGTACGGGGGACGACGACGGTCTGCGCACTTTCGGGTGCGAACGCGCCCGGTTGCGAGACTTGCGGGGTTTCGTCGACGCGGACGATCAGGTTGCCCTGCGCCACGGCGACGGTGTCGATACGGACATTCTCACCCATCACGATCGTGCCGGAGGCTTCGTCGATGACGATGCGGGCGGGTTGATCGGTCTCGACCTGTAATTGCTCGATGTCAGCAAGGAGGGTGGCGACTTCATTGCCATAAGCGGGTGGTACAGTCACTGAAACGGTGCTGGGGTCGCTCATATTTGCCGTGCCGGGTCCGACGCGGGAATTGATGGCGCTGACGATATTGGCGGCTGTCGCGAGGTCGGGGTTGCGCAGCGAGAGTTTGACGACTTGAAGGTCGTTCAGCGCGAAATTGATCTCGCGTTCGACGATCCCGCCGTTGGAGATGAAGCCGCTGGTGGGGACGTTCTTGGTGACGGTCGTGCCGGATTGTCCTGCCGCTTCAAACCCGCCGATGGCGACAGGCCCCTGGGCGACGGAGTAGACCTCGCCATCCGCACCGTAGAGCGTCGTAGCGAGCAATGTACCGCCGAGGAGGCTTTTCGCGTCCCCCATCGCGCTGACCTGCACGTCGATATTACTACCCGAGCGGGCGAAGGCGGGGAGTTTGGCGGTGACGGTGACAGCGGCGACGTTACGGGATTTCAGTTCCGTACCACGCGTATTGACGCCCTGACGTTCGAGGAAGGCCATCAGGCTCTGCTCGGTGAAGTTATTGTTTTTGAGTTTATCGCCTGTCCCGTTCAAGCCGACGACGAGACCGTAGCCGAGCAGCATATTGTCGCGGATGCCTTCGAAGGAAACCACGTCCTTGATGCGGGTGGCGTGCGCATCCGTACTGGATATGAGCAGGATGACGCCCGCAAGCAACTGGAAGACTGCCGTAATCAACAGGATGCGCGCCCAGACGTAAGCCGGCTCGAACTTGCCGCCCGCTTGTGAGCTGCGGCTGGGCAACGCGAGGGTGGTGGCATACCCATTGGACGAATGGCGGGATGGTGCGACGCTATAAGTCATGTTAGCTTTCATTATCAGTATTCTCCTCGGTTTTTTCTTCACGGCATTTCTTATTATGCAAAGGATAATGCTATTTCCGTGCCAGTTTTTAATATGCTGATATTTAATAACTTTTTGTTGTGATTGGTGAGTGCCCTTTGCTCTCACTCTATTGTCATTCCAGCGCAGGCTGGAATCCAGTCGTTAAGCGCCGTGGGCGCGGTATACAGGGTCATCTGCCCCGCAGGCGCGGGGCTGCGGGATTCCAGCCTGCGCTGGA
>JBGTBD010000022.1:0-18831 GCA_041749475.1 Rickettsiales bacterium | reverse complement strand
GCCGTTGTCATCAAACTTTCACAAATGAAAGGTATGAATATCAGTAGAATAGTTTCGCCCAATGAGAATTATTCTTAATTGAAATCCGCAGAAGTACTTGATAATTGAAAGGCTTTTAGATGCAGTACGCTTCCTCTCCCGTGCCCCATATTGTTGACCCGTTGACCGCTAAGGGAACGCCGATTCGGGTTCGCGCCCCGATCGTCCCGCGTTCCTTGGAGCCGGAGAAGATCGAAGCCCTAAAACGCGACCTCGTGTTATTGGCCGGGATGGCGCATGTGAAGGATGAGGCCCGCTGGCAGGAATTCACCACGGCCTATAAGGCGCTGGTGACCTCGACCGTGAAGCTGCTGGAGGACGACACGCAAACCATCCATACCTTCCATAAGGCAATGGACGAGGCGGGCTGTGCCTACATCCCCCATATCAGTAAGGAACAGCTCCACGCCGAGAATCTGGAATCCATCGAGAGCATTACCCGCAACCGCCGGAATGACGCCTATAACTCACTCGCTTACCTCAATGATCCGACGTTCCTGAAAGAGACCTTCGCCGCGATGACGAATGGCACGCTGAAACCGACGCCGGAAATCCCGCCGCTTTCCGCAACCCGCGTCAAGGAACTGGCCGATACGTTATTGCCGCCGGATATCACCCTGCCCAACGGTGAAGTCATCAAGGGCAGGTTCGAACCCGCCGTGCATATTGCCTTCATCGCGCAAGGCAACCAGCGCGGCCATGCCATCCTCTCCAAGGTCTTCGAGCCGCAAGGTAAACCGGGGCAAGCCTTCGTCGCCGCCCTCCAGAAAGAAACCCCGGAAGTCACCCCCGCGCTGGCAAAAGTCTTCGCCGAACGCTGGCTGCAGATCCGCTCCACCCGCGCCCAGCAAGTTGCCGACCAATACCTCCCCACCAGCCCCATCGTCATCGCCGCCAAGGAAGAAAGCGAACGCCGGAGACTGGCAAAAGGGCAGACGGTGGAAGTGGGGCAGGCTGCGGCGCAGGCAGCAACTAACCCTGCCGCATCCATCATAGCCCAAGGCCCACGCCAACTGGGTGAACGAGTGGAAGCCCCATCCCTAGGCATCGCCTAACCCATCCACACTCTCATGTCATTCCCGTGCAAACGGGAATCCATACTTTAAATGTCTTTTGTGCCATAGACATGGCACGCTGGATTCCCGCTTGCGCGGGAATGACGATGAATAGGTGTTGGATTATGAGAAATACGTCATGCCGTCGCATGACGGCATCCGGTGAGCCCAGACCCCGTCATACGACGGGTGACAAAGTTCTTGTCACCCTGAATTTATTTCAGGGTCCATAGCGCATGGATACAATGGATGCTGAAACAAGTTCAGCATGACAGTCGGTGAGGGATGTCAGAATGACAATGTTTGTGAGAGTGAGGTCAGTAGACTGAGCCATCCTTTCAACGCGACATTAAATTAATGGAGGAAATGGTAATCTCGCATCTTGGCAAGATACAGCTAAAAAAAGTACTGAATTATCATCAATATCTTTCTGTGAAATGCACACGTCAGTATCTTTCACAGCATATTCTTTTGCTAGCTCTTGGGCTTGATGGTGAGTTAAATTTCCCGGGGTTTCATATTTTGTAATTATAGAATTTGTTTGTTTTTTAAATACAAAAACACTTGTCATAATTGTTCTCGAATAAAAGATTTGTCACACGCACCATGCGCTGAAGCGAAAATAAATTCGATTTTTTGATAAAGATAAAATACAGGCAATTTAGCCCGCTAAATCAGATAGAGAAATCTCTATTGTGATAAGCTTATTATAACACAAAAAAATGAAAAAGTTAAGAATATTAGTAAGTTACATCCCCTGAAACAGGTTCTGAATCCCACCGCGCATCATGCCTTTTTTGCCCATTTTCTTCATGCGCTTCATCACGGTTTCCATCTGTTGCTGGCTCTTGAGGAGTTTGTTGACGTCCTGCACCGTGACGCCCGAGCCGGTGGCGATGCGTTGGCGTCTTGAGCCGTTGATGAGTTTGGGGTGTTTGCGCTCTTTCATGGTCATCGAGAGAATAATGGCTTCCTGACGGGCGAGGGTGTTCTCGTCGACGTTGACGCCGTTCATCTGTTCTTTCAGTTTACCCATGCCGGGGATCAGGCTCATCATGCTGCTGAGCCCGCCCATCTTTTTCATGTTACGCAGCTGGTCGAGGAGGTCGTTGAAGTCGAACTGGCCGTCCGCGAGGCGCTTGGCCATCTTCTCGGCTTCCTGCTCGTTGATGACCTCCGCCGCTTTTTCGACGAGCGAGACCACGTCGCCCATGTCGAGGATGCGCGACGCTACCCGTTCCGGATGGAACGGCTCCAGGGCGTCCTGCTTCTCGCCGACACCCATGAACTTGATCGGTTTTCCCGTCACCTGCCGCATGGAGAGGGCCGCGCCGCCGCGCCCGTCCCCGTCGATACGGGTGAGGATAATGCCTGTTACGCCGATTCGCTCATTGAATTCCTTCGCGATATTCACAGCGTCCTGACCGGTCAGGGAATCGGCTACGAGTAGCGTTTCGGATGGATTCGCCAAGGCCTTGATGGCGGAAAGCTCCTCCATCAACGCTTCGTCGATATGCAACCGGCCCGCCGTGTCTAAGATAATGACATCGTAGCCTTCGAGTGTGCCAACTTCCAGCGCGCGCTTGGTGATCTCCACTGGCGATTGACCCGGCACGATGGGGAGTGATGACACCCCCGCCTGCCTTGCTACGACCGCCAGCTGCTCCTGCGCCGCCGGACGTTGGACATCGAGCGACGCAAGCAGCATTTTCTTGGAGGATTTGGAGGTTAAGCGCTTCGCCAGCTTCCCGGAAGTGGTTGTTTTGCCCGACCCCTGTAGACCGACCATCATGATGACCGACGGAGGATTGTTGGAGAATTCCAGTTCGACGTTTTCCGAACCGAGTAATTCTTTCAGATGGTCATGGACCAGTTTAATCACCATCTGCGCCGGGTTGACGCCCATGATGACCTCATGCCCGACCGCTTTTTCCTTGAGCGATTGCGTGAAGGATTTGACGACGGGCAGCGCCACGTCCGCCTCCAGCAGCGCCACCCGCACCTCGCGCATCACCGCGTCGATATCGTCTTCAGAAAGCGCACCCTTGCGGCGCAGCCCGGTGAAGATGGAGGAAAGGCGTTTATTTAAACTATCGAACATAAGGGCTGTTCTAGGCCGCACGGCCCCGCACGTCAATAGGGAGCTGGTGGAGTATAGGACGGCGACAGATTACCGTGGGCGTGGCGGCAAGGCGCTACCCGCTAACCGCGCAGGCGATCCAGATTCGCTCACGACACTGCTAAGGGCCAGAGGTATGCGCAACTCGCGTGCTGTTTCCTCGAATAACGGCAATAACTGCTTCAACGGTGGAACAGCGCAGGCGAATTCTTCCTTACCGAAGTAGGTGAAACGCACCCCGGCATCCTTCTTACTCATAGCTATAGGTAAATCAACCAACGCTTGATATATCTCGAAAGGCAGTTCCTGTGCATTCTGGACGCTGCTTATCACGTGTTGAGGGGTGATAATGGGCTTCAAATGGGGGTCAGACGGTTCTAGTCTACAGCACAGCCGCTCTACTGTTCCCGTCACCACCTCCAAACCCAGCCTACCCTCTTGGAGGCGGACGGAAAAAAGCGGCAGGTATTCTTCGCCATACGGGATAGACGCGATGATTTTGTGCTCACTAGGGTCTTCTCGCAGGGTGAGGCCGTTTAATTGCGGAAGGCAATCCACCGCATGGAGGGCCATGGTACGCAACATCACCCTTTCACGTTCAGTAGTATTCTCGGTATGAGTATCAGACATTGGAATAACACCTCTATACGTTAAATTCCGAGGGACGTTATCAACCAATTGTTAAGCATTTATGACGGGAGGCAGGATTAATGAGGGGCAAGAGACTTCATCGCGGAGGAAACGCAGTAAGTTTGCATGGCCGGGCATCGGGGCAATCGGGCGGGGTGACTTCCGGCTGCGGCGGCTCCGTCGGCGGGATGGGCATGGGCGGTTCCGCCGCAGGCCCGCTTATGACGCGTGCACCGCCAAACAAGAGCAGTGCCGCCTGCATAACTGAGTGGGGGGTGATTTGAATCATAAACCTATACTACAGTATTGATAAGTCTTCTTCTATCCCAAAATCCATAAAACAGAAAACAACGCTTGCCGCGAACCCCCCGTTTGCCGTACATTACGCCCTTCCAAAGCCGAGGAGAGACATGGCCACCCAACCTGCAATTGCCCCAGATATCGAGAAGATGAAGTTCGAAGAGGCGATGAGCGAGCTTGAGGCCATCGTGAAACGGCTGGAATCAGGGGAATCCACATTGGATCAGTCCATTGACGATTACACCCGCGGCACGCAGCTCAAAGCCCACTGCCAGAAAAAACTGGACGAAGCCCGCCTGAAGGTGGAAAAGCTGTCCGTCGCCCCCGATGGGCACATCACCCGCCAACCGTTTGAGGAATAGGAATTCATGGTATTCGATCTGCAAAAAGCACTGGCCGAAGTCGCGATGCGTCTGGATGAGACGATGGATGAGCTGCTGCCATCCCCCACCGGCTCCAACTGCAAGGTGATCTCCCTCTCCAGCCGCAGTGAAGAGGAAGAGGAAGTCACCCTCGGCGGCGAAGCGAAAATCATGGAAGCGATGCGCTATTCGGCGCTCTCGGGCGGAAAGCGCCTGCGCCCGTTCCTCACCGTCACCTGCGCAGGTTTATTCGGCGTCAGCCGTGAAGCGTCGTTACTGACCGCTGCTGCGATTGAATTCATCCATACCTATTCCCTCATCCATGATGATTTACCTGCGATGGATAACGACGCGCTGCGCCGGGGCAAACCGTCGAGCCACGTAAAGTTCGGCGAAGCGGCGGCGATCCTCGCCGGGGATGCGCTGCAAGCACTTGCGTTCGAGATATTGGCCGACGCGGAAATCCATCCCGACCCCGCCGTCCGCTGCGAACTCATCCGCTGCATCGCCAAAGCCGCTGGGTATAAAGGCATGTGCGGTGGGCAGATGCTTGACCTCGAATCTGAGAACAAAGAACTCTCGATTGATGAAATCATCCGCCTGCAACGCCTGAAAACGGGCGAACTCTTCGCCATCTCCTGTGAAGCCGGCGCCATCCTCGGCAAGGCGCCAGTGCCTGTCCGTAACGCATTGACCCGCTATGCGCACGATCTTGGCCTCGCCTTCCAGATTACCGATGACCTGCTCGACGCCGAAGGTACGCGTGAAGAAGCCGGGAAAGAAGTCCGCAAAGACAGCAAGCGCGGCAAAGCATCCCTCGTCACCTCGCTCGGCATCGAACGCGCCCGCGAACAGGCGCAGGCACTGGCGAGACAAGCCGTCAGCCACATCCAGATGTTCGACAAGGACAAGCGCGGCGAAGCGCTGCGCGTGCTCGCGGAATACGTGGTGTCACGCCGGAGCTAGTTTCCTTTTTTGTCATTCCCGCGAAAGCGGGAATCCATGAGTATGGATAATTACGCTATAGCCATTTCGGTGGATTCCCGCTTTCGCGGGAATGACATTTCCCTCTCAACTTCATAACGGCTTTTTAACACCGGAAAATCCAATGTCGTTGGTACGGAAAAAATCTTCACTTGCAAGCCCCTGCAAACATGGTACTTGCTAGAGGGGCAGGGGCGTTACGCGATGATGCTGGTCAAAACCAAACTGAAATACAGTGAAATCCACGGCATCGGCATCTATGCCGACGAGCCGATCAAAGCGGGGACACGAATCTGGGAATTGCGCGAGGGATTCGATGTATTGGTCGATGAACGGGAGTTAGACACCTATCCTCCGCATGTGAAGGAATTCATCGAGATCTATTCTTACCCGCATCCGACGAAGGAACATGTCGTGATCCTCGAAGCCGATAATGGCCGCTTCATGAACCATACCGAAACGCCGAATACGGATTTCTCCACCCTCGATAAAGGCCTTGCTCTTGTAGACATCGCCGTGGGGGAAGAAATCACCTGCAACTATAACGAATTCTGCTTCAACGGGTTTACCCTGACATGAGACGGTGGCTTATCATCGCGCCTGTCATGGTTGCCTTGTCGCTCACCGGATGCGGGGGCGAAGGCCCGTCTTCCGCCATGGGCGATGAGGGGACGACTAGGCTGAGCCTGCAGGAAGCTTTTCCTTTACCCCCCTCCGGTATCACCCGCGTCGCCGATGTGAAGATCACCGCCGGGGGGCGTGAGCAATGGAAAGAATGGCTGGATATCGGCGATGGCGACGCCTTCGTGATGACCGCCGCCGCCAGCAAGGCCTACACCCGCCAGCAGCTGACGGCACTCCTCTGGTGCGCCGCCAACCGCTACGCCCACACCAACGGCTACGCGGGCTGGAAAACAAAGGAATTCAGCGTGACGATGACGCCCCTGCCCAATGACCCCCACGTCGGCCATGCGGTGGTGGCGATGATGCGCAACCCTCTGCCGGACGATGTCCCGCCCCTGAGTCAGACGCACGATTGGTGCGCCGAAACCCCACCTGCGGCATTACAGTAACGTGGAGCTGGCACCCGTCACCATCCTGCTGATTCTCAACGGCGTGACCTTCTTCCTCTATGGCTGGGATAAGCGGGCGGCGAAACGCCACGGCGCATCACGCGTGCCCGAATTCCTGCTGCAACTCTTGGCGCTGTTCGGTGGTTCGCCGGGCGCATATATCGGCCAGAAACTCTTCCGCCACAAAACGAAGAAGGCGAGCTTTCAACTCGCCTTCCGTCTGATCGTGTTTTTACAGATCATGCTGGCTGTTGCCTGGTGGCTGTTACGGTGAAGAAAAGACTGGATATTCTGCTGGATGAACTGGGGCTCGCCGACTCGCGGACACGGGCGCAGGCGTTGATCATGGCGGGGAAAGTGCGGGTGAATGGCGTCCCCGTTACCAAGTCCGGGCAAGCGGTGGCGGAGGATGCAGAGATTACTGTAGAGGGCAAGGATCACCCGTGGGTATCGCGCGGGGGGCTGAAGCTGGTGCGGGGGCTGGAGCATTTCGGCATCAACCCTGCGGGGATGACCTGTATCGACGTGGGATCCTCCACCGGAGGATTCACCGACGTGCTTTTGACCCACGGTGCAAAGAAAGTCTACGCGGTCGATGTCGGCCACGGGCAGCTGGATTGGAAATTGCGTAACGACCCGCGCGTCGTGGTGATGGAACAGACCAACGCGCGTCACCTGACGGCAGAGATGATTCACGACGCGATCGACATGGTGGTGTGCGACGCGAGTTTCATCGGGCTGCGCACGGTGCTTCCTGCGGCGATGAGATTGGCGGAAAAGAAATCCTCTCTCCCTCACTCCCCCCTTGAGGGGGAGTCGAATCGCGTGTGCGATTCGGTGGGGGGTAATCCTTCCCATCAACTAACGGCTAATGACCAGCAACTAAGTACGCCCCCCACCGAAACCGCAAGGGCGGTTCCGACTCCCCCTCAAGGGGGGAGTATATTATTGGCACTTATCAAACCACAGTTCGAGGTCGGACGTGAACGCGTCGGCAAAGGCGGTGTGGTGCGTGACCCGGAACTACATCGCGAAGTATGTGAAACCATTTCTGCATGGCTGACGGAAGATATGCAGTGGAATGTCGCGGGCATCACCGAAAGCCCAATCAAAGGCCCAGCGGGGAACATCGAATTTTTGATTTGTGCTACACGCAACTGACCGTTGCAAAACTCACTTAGCGTATTTTTATATGAGAGATTTTTTGCCGCATTTCGGCTTGAGGGGATGTGTCCTACATCTGTTCTTACCGGAGATGATCCGGTGTTTTTTCAACTCTCTAAAGGAGATCAACATGAATGACCGCAATCAGCAATCCCCACAATCTGGAAACAAACAGTCTCAGCAGAAAAAAGCTCCTGCTGGTTCACCTTCCGGTCAGGGTAAAAAAGACGAACGTTCCACGACCACTCGGTCTGATGAGCGTCGCTAGTCTTTAGAAGTCTCTTGCTCACTCACCTGTTGAAAAAGGGGTTCCCAATCGGGAGCCCCTTTTTGTATGTGCGGCGTTTGAATGTCTCCATTCTTACACTGTCATTCCCGCGAAAGCGGGAATCCATCTCTCCCTAAACGCAAGTCTCACCATGGATTCCCGCTTTCGCGGGAATGACAGTGATGACAAGAAGTCAAGGATTTAACCTCCATATTTGCAAACTATTCCTTGATTTTTCTGGTGATTTGCTGGAAATAGGCGAGTCATGTCCTCACAGCTCGTCACCTTCGGTTGCCGCCTGAACACCTACGAAAGCGAGGTGATGCGCGGCCATGCCGACGCGGCAGGGTTGAAGGACGCCATTATCATCAATACCTGCGCCGTGACCTCCGAGGCCGAACGTCAGGCCCGCCAGTCCATCCGCCGCCTGCGTAAAGAAAACCCGGACGCCAAGCTCATCGTCACCGGCTGCGCTGCCCAAATCCGCCCGCAAGACTTCGCCGGAATGCCCGAAGTCGATATCGTCCTCGGCAATGATGAGAAGATGAAAGCGGAGGAGTGGGGCAGCCTCGCATCCCAATTAAACCACTCCACCCTTGCGGGGGAGTCGAATCGCAGCAGCGATTCGGTGGGGGGCAATCCTTCCCAACAACTAACGACTAACGACCAGCAACTAAGTTCGCCCCCCACCGACTCCCTACGTTCGCCGACTCCCCCTCAAGGGGGGAGTGAAAGAAATGCTCCCGAAAAACTCCGCGTCAATGACATCATGGAAGTGCGCGAGGTCGCGGGCCATATGGTGAATGCCTTCACCGAGAACACTCGCGCGTTCATCCAGGTCCAGAACGGCTGCGACCATCGGTGCACCTTCTGCATCATCCCGTTCGGACGCGGCCCTAGCCGCTCTGTACCGATGGGCGAGATCATCACGCAGGTGCGCCACCTCGTAGAGCAGGGCGTGAAGGAAGTCGTCCTCACGGGCGTGGATATCAGCGATTACGGCAAGGAACTCCCCGGCACGCCGACACTCGGCAACCTAGTGCGCCGCATATTGAAACATATCCCCGAGCTGCCCCGCTTGCGCATCTCCTCCATCGACGCGGCAGAAGTGGACGATGAATTCTGGCGCGCCTTGGCGGAAGAAGACCGCCTGATGCCGCATATGCATCTTTCCCTTCAAGCAGGCGACGACATGGTGCTCAAACGCATGAAACGCCGCCATCTCCGCGACGATATTCTACGCTTCGTCGAGAAATCGAGAAACCTCCGCCCCGATATCGTCTTCGGCGCCGATATCATCGCCGGTTTCCCGACTGAGACAGAGGAGATGTTCCAAAACACGCTGAACCTCGTCGAAGAAGCGAACCTCACCTGGCTGCACATCTTCCCATACTCCGCCCGCACGGGAACCCCCGCCGCCAATATGCCGCAGGTGAAAAAAGACATCCGCAAGGAACGCGCCCAGCGCTTGCGCGATGCGGGTGAACGGCAGGTGGAGCGGTTTATGGCCTCCCGCGTTGGCACATCCGCAGAAGTGCTGGTCGAGAAAAACGGCATCGGCCATACCGAACATTTCGCCCCCGTCCGCCTCTCCCACCCCATCCCCGGCGAAATGCGGCGCGTGAAGCTGACCGGAACCCAAGGCGGAATGCTGGTCGCGTGAGAAGTGATAAGCACCTTAACCGCGCGTAGACAACCCTAAAGCTTGCGGCAGGGTGGTAAATCGTCTATTTCCCGCCTATGACCATCTATCGCACGAAAGGTATCGCATGACCGCCGAGCCGCAAGCATCCGGCTGGTTCTCGCGCCTGCGCGCTGGATTATCCAAAACGTCTTCCGGGATTACCGAAGGCATCGGCGGGATATTCACCAAGCGTAAGCTGGATGACGGGATGCTGGAGGAGTTGGAAGAACTCCTTATCCTCGCCGATATGGGCGCGGGCGTGGCGGCAAAACTGGTCGCCGAATTCAGCAAAGGCCGGTTCGACAAGGAAATATCCCCACAGGAAGTGAAGGAAGTGCTGGCCGAACAGATCGCCGTGCTGCTGAAGCCCGTCACCGCGCCGCTCGACGTCACTCCCGCCAAACCGCATGTGGTACTGATCGTCGGCGTCAACGGCAACGGCAAGACGACGACCATCGGCAAGATGGCCGCGCAACTGAAAGCAGGCGGGTATACGGCCATGCTGGCAGCGGGCGATACCTTCCGCGCCGCAGCAGTCAACCAATTGAAGATTTGGGGCGAACGCTCCGGCCTACCCGTCATCGCGGGGGAGGAGGGGGCTGACCCGGCGTCCATCGCCTACCGCGCATTGGAAGAGGCGAAACGGGAGGGTGTCGATATATTGCTAGTGGATACCGCCGGTCGCCTGCACAACCAGCAGAACCTGATGCAGGAGTTGGAAAAGATCATCCGCGTGATGCGCAAGGTCGATGAGACCGCACCGCATAGCGTGATTCAGGTGCTGGATGGCACAACGGGCCAGAACGCCATCACGCAAGTGGAGGCCTTCCAGAAACTGGTCAACGTCACCGGCCTCGTCGTCACCAAGCTGGACGGTACGGCCAAAGGAGGGGTCGTCGTCGCGCTGGCGGAAAAATTCAAACTCCCCATCCACGCTATCGGCGTGGGCGAAGGAATCGACGACCTCAAGGATTTCGATGCCCGGGAGTTTGCGCGCTCACTGATGGGATTATAGGTATTCCAAGTAAAAAAAATCTATACTATAATAAAACTGTCATATAGCGTTGTTATAGTGGCTGATGGGTTTTGTATTCAACATGCTTGCCGGTGCTTCCAGTTTCGTGATGGCGAATATGCCGAGAGTGATCGAATGGGGCGGAACGGCGGTCACCGCCAGCCCAACCCTGATAGATTGCGCCAATAGCGCTAAAAACGGTCTTTCCCGCACGGAAGAACCAAGCCCCAATCAAGCGTGCTATGTCGCAGGCGAAATGGCTTCGCACATTATTGGCGTAAGTGACGCCTATGCGGGAGATGTAGATGCGCAGTCCCTGCCATCACGCAAGTCCGACGGGCCGCAAGTGCCCATAGCCCAATAACCCTATAATTTCCCCGTATCGTCTGAACCGCCAAAAATGCTTTGGGTACGTCCTGTTGCTGTGCTAGAACGGATTCCACATTCACCATAACGAGGAAGCCATGTCGAACGCGATGAGAAAAGAAACTGCCGGGACCGATTATAAAGTAGCCGATATGAGTCTGGCCGAATGGGGCCGCAAGGAAATATCGCTCGCCGAAACCGAGATGCCGGGCCTGATGGCGCTCCGCACCGAATTCAAGGGCAAATTCCCGCTGAAAGGCGCGCGCATCGTTGGTTGCCTGCACATGACCATTCAGACCGCCGTGCTGATCGAAACGCTGACCGACCTCGGCGCCGAAGTGCGCTGGTCGTCGTGCAATATCTTCTCGACGCAGGATCAGGCCGCTGCCGCCATCGCTGCCGTGGGCATTCCCGTCTTCGCGTGGAAAGGCGAAACGGAAGAGGAATATGAATGGTGCATCGAGCAGACCATCACCGGTCCCAACGGCTGGACACCAAACATGATTCTGGACGATGGCGGTGATTTGACGCGCATCCTGCACGATAAATACCCCGATCTGATGAAAGACATCAAAGGCGTTTCCGAAGAAACCACCACGGGCGTCCACCGCCTGATCGAGATGGAACGCGCCGGGAAACTCAAAATCCCTGCGATCAACGTCAACGACTCCGTCACCAAATCGAAATTCGATAACCTCTACGGCTGCCGCGAATCACTTCCCGATGGCTTGAAACGTGCGACGGACGTGATGCTGGCCGGCAAGATTGCCGTCATCGCCGGATATGGCGATGTGGGCAAAGGCTGTGCCGACGCGCTGAAAAGTCAGGGCTCACGCGTCCTCGTCACCGAGATCGACCCCATCTGCGCGCTACAAGCGGCGATGCAGGGCTATCAAGTGGTCACCATGGAAGAGGCGGCGCCGCAAGCCGATATCTTCGTCACCGCGACGGGCAATAAGGACATCATCACCATCGAGCATATGCGTGCGATGAAAGATCGCGCCATCGTCTGCAATATCGGCCATTTCGATAACGAAATCGAGGTCGCCTCGCTCAAGAACATGAAATGGAACAACATTAAACCGCAGGTGGATGAGATCGAATTCCCGGACGGTAAACGCATCATTCTGCTGGCCGAAGGCCGCTTGGTGAATTTGGGTTGCGCGACGGGCCACCCAAGCTTCGTGATGAGCGCCTCCTTCACCAATCAGGTATTGGCGCAGATTGAGCTTTGGGCGAACCATGCGAAGTACGAGAACAAGGTGTACGTCCTGCCCCGCCATCTCGACGAGAAAGTCGCCCGCCTCCACCTCGACAAACTCGGCGTGAAGTTGACGACGCTGTCGAAGGATCAGGCGAGCTACATCGGCGTCGAAGCGCAAGGGCCGTTCAAGAGTGACGCATATCGCTATTAATCGCTGAAGGGTCATTGGTGGAAACTCTCAACCTGATCACTATCTTTCTCGGTGGGGGAGTCCTCTTCTGGCTGGCCGCCCGCGCCTATTACTGGACGGCCGATGTGCGCCGTGACACGGTGATGGCGCTGGAGGATGGCGGCCTAGCCCTCATCCATATCGACCGCGACGGCTACCTGACCGGATCACCCAATGTGGCCACGGTGCTCTGCGCGGGTGGTCCGGTGAAAACGCTCTCTGACTTCATCCGCTGCTGTACGTCCGATAGTCAAGTATTGTTCAATAAATCCATTGAGCATTTCACCCGCACCGGCCAGCGCGACTCATGGGTGGTGGAAATGCTAAGCGGCACATTCGTCGAATGCGTCCCCGTCATTACAAATAAGAGTAGCGGCGTCACCACGCTGCTATTGAAAGAATGCACCGGCAACCAGCAACGGTTCCTCAAGCTTGAGTCGGAAAGCAAAGTGATGAAGGAGGAGCTGCGCCGTGCCTCCACGCTGCTCAATACCGTCAACTGCCCCTTCTGGATTCGTGATAAGAATTTGAGGATCATCTACTGCAATCTTGCTTACACGCGCGGTATCGAAGATGTGGATATGGAATCGATCGACGGTATTCCGGAGCTCAGTAAACAATGCCTGCAACTGGCGGAAAAGGCATGGGAGAAGCAGGAAGAGCAGGTCGCGCGTATCCACCTCATCATGGCGGGCGCACGCAGGCTCTACCGCGTGCGTGAAGTGCCGATACCGGAGATGGAATTCATCGTCGGTTCCGCGGTCGATATTTCCGATCTGGAAAAAGCCGAGCATGACGTGCAGGATTACATGACGGCACAGGAAGAATTGCTCGAAAGCGCAAGCTCCGCAATGGCGGTCTATGGTCCGGATACGCGCATCAAATTCTACAACCAGGCCTATCTCCGCATGTGGGGGTATGACGAGAACTGGTTGGACACCAGCCCCAAATTCTCCGAAGTGCTCGAATTCCTGCGCGAGAAACGCCGCCTGCCGGAGGAGATCAATTTCCGCGCCTATAAGGAGCAGCGCATGCGCCTGTTCAGCGACCTGCTGGAACCGCGCGAAGACCTGCATTTCCTGCCTGATGGCCGCACTATCAGGAGCGTCGCCATCCCGCATCATCTGGGCGGCGTCCTGCTCAACTATGAAGACGTCACCGACCGATTGGCGCTGGAGCGCAGTTATAACACACTGATCGCCGTGCAGCGCGAGACTATCGATAACCTGCACGAAGGCGTCGTCGTCTTCGGCGAGGACGGGCGCGTCCGCCTGAAGAACCCGGTCTTCCTCAAAATCTGGAACCTGTCGGATACCGACATCGTCGACCGCATGCATGTCAGCGACGTGCTGGAAAAAATAAAAGACCTCATCATCACCAACGATTGGGATCGCTTCAAGAAAGAATATATCAGCCGCCTGCATGCACGGAACCTGCAAGCATCGCGCATCGAGCGCGTGGATGAGAAAGTGCTGGACTGGACGATGGTTCCGCTGCCGGACGGAGGGTCGCTGCTGACCTATACCGACGTTACCGATTCCACACTGGTCGAGCGTTCGCTGCGCGAGTTGAACGACGCACTGACCGCCGCCGACCGCCTGAAATCCGAGTTCCTCGCCAACGTATCCTACGAGTTACGCTCACCGCTCACTTCCATCACCGGCTTCTCCGAGATGCTGCGCCAGAATTACTTCGGTGATCTCAACGAACGCCAGCGGGAATATGTGGAGAACATCCACGACTCCTCCCGACAGCTGATGGAACTGATCGACAATATTCTTGATCTTGCCAGTATCGAGGCGGGGTACATGACGCTGGAGATCCACGAGTTCAACATCTACCAGATGCTCTCCTCCACCATGCTGCTGATTCAGGAACGCACCAAACATCTGAACGTCCACGCCACTATCGCCTGCAAGAAATCCATCGGCAAGATGAAGGGCGACGAAACGCGCCTGCGTCAGGTCATCTTCCATCTTCTCTCCAACGCGGTGAAATATTCGCGGCAGGACGGCACGATTGAACTGGGTGCGGAAAAACTGCCCGACGGGGTACGGCTCTGGGTCAAGGATTCCGGTTTCGGCATCAACCCGGACGAGCTCGATCTTGTCTTCAACAAATTCTATCGCGGCAAGGCGGGCTCAGGCCGCTCCGGCACGGGGCTCGGCCTCTCGATGGTCAAAAGCTTCATCGACCTGCATGGCGGCGCGGTCAGCATTGACTCCCAGCCGGGGCAGGGGACGATCGTATCCTGCTTCATCCCGGACGATCTCTCCTTCATCGGCGGCACGGCAAGCCCACGTCTTGCGGATTCCTTCGAAACTGATACAACACCACGCGTATTACAATAATAAAGACCGGATTTCATGACCCAGCCCCGCGATTATATCCTGACCCTCTCCTGTAGCGACGTGCGCGGCATCGTGGCCGCAGTGTCGGGCTTCATCGCCGCGCAGGACGGGTTCATCATCGAATCCACCCAGTTTGGTGACCCGACGACCACTATATTCTTCATGCGGATGCACCTCGCCGCCGGGCCGAAGACGCCGGAGTACGAAGAGTTGAAATCCCGCTTCGCGACAGAAGTCGGCACGCCCTTCAGCATGAACTGGGAAATCTACGACCGTTCGCGCAAACCGCGTGTGCTCATCATGGTCTCCAAGATGGGCCATTGCCTGAACGACCTGCTCCACCGCCATCAATCCGGCACGCTGCCTGTGGAAATCCCCGCTGTCATCTCCAACCACCCGGATATGCAGCGTCTGGTGGCGTGGCACGACATCCCGTATTTCTTCTTCCCGCTGGACAAGGGCGGCAAGGAGGAACAGGAAGCACGGACATGGGAGGTGATAGAGCGCTATGATGTCGATCTCGTCGTCCTCGCCCGCTATATGCAGATACTTTCTAGCGACCTTTCGGAAAAGCTGAAAGGCCGTGCTATCAACATCCACCATTCCTTCCTCCCCAGCTTCAAGGGCGCGAAGCCGTATCATCAGGCGCATGCGCGCGGGGTGAAGATCATCGGCGCGACGGCGCATTATGTGACCGCCGATCTCGACGAAGGCCCGATCATCGAACAGGAAGTGGCGCATGTGGATCATACCAACAGCCCCGACGACCTGACGGCGACAGGCCGCGACATCGAATGCCGCGTCCTCGCCCGCGCCGTGAAATACCACATCGAACGCCGGGTTCTATTGAACGGCAATAAAACGGTTGTCTTTAAATAGGGTGATTTAGCCTAACCACCTCGTCATTGCGAGGAGGCGAAGCCGACGCGGCAATCCAGATTAGTTCAGCATGTGATGGTAGTTAGATTGCTTCGCTGCCCTCGCAATGACGGGGAATGCAAGATTACCGCTGAACGCTCATATTGTCATTAGAGGCCCGAATGGGCTGAACCCGTGAACGCCACGCTTCATGCGTGCGTAATTCCGGAACCGTGCGGGCCAACGCCAGCTCCCAGCTTTTCTCTTTCAATGCTGCGGCGTGGGGGCCGTCGCTTTTGAAATCCAGTTCCAGCGCCGCTGCGTCTTCCGTATCCTGCATCACCTCCCGCAGTGCTATCCCCGGCGGGGACGTATCCGCTTGCAAGCGATGCACCGCCTCTTCGTAGTCCCGCGTTTCTGTATAGCCGATGACGCGCTCATATATATCCGCCAACGCCGCCTTGGCGGATGCGGTTTGCAACAGCGGAGAGGTGATGCGGAGGCCGGGATTCTGGGAGGGTGGCATGAAGTTCCTTATGGGATATTATATTAAGAATGATTCTCATTAGCATAATAAAGCTGTTTCGCAAGACTTTTCAACCCGATTTTACATAATTGTCATAATGAACTGCTACAGTGATCCAATGACCAAGGACACCCCATTCCTGAACCGATTAGCTGATGCGCTCGGCATAGCTCCCCCTGCGCCTAGGGTGAAGGGCGAGGAAGACGCCTTTGCGATGATAGATAGGGAATTCGGCACAATGCCGCCCCCCGGCGTTCCAGAAGGCGCTCTACTGATTCCTGCCCGGGCGTTCGAGGAAGCAGGACTCGACCCCCAGAAGGGTATAATAGGTGGCTTATTCCCTTTCGGTCGCATCCGGGCCGGAGACATGGATGCCGAGAATAATATGACGGTGTTCGAACCGGACGCACCCTTGCCGCCTGCAGTGGAAGCATCAATCTTCACGCGGATTGCTGAGGGCAGGACACAGGGCCGCCACTGTATGGAAAAGCTGGAGCGGTTATTCGTGGACCAAGACATCTTCTACGCTCAGAAACCATTGACACCCCGGCAAAGCGAACCGTTATCCGACTTCATCGTTGATGAAGCGTTGGGTTGGAGTGATCAGGGCCCTCTGTATACCACTACTGAACAAAAAAAACCGGCATGGTGGGCATCCCGCTAAGTGCATTCACTACCATCCAAGTGAATGATTTCGCGCAAGGCCTGCGCCGCTGTGGCATACGCTCCAGCCGGGAGCCGGACGCGTTATGGATAGACCTGAAGGAGATGGTTAAAAGCGCGATGCGTCCGCAACAGCCGGGCATAACCAATCTCCGTACGAATATATTATCCTATCTCGACACATGTAACCAGCCACCGGAGCATGGACGGTGAACCCGAATCGCGTACGGTATCATGAGATGACGGGCACAGAAATGCTGGAACAGCTTTTTCCTAAGGGGGAGTGGCTATGGCATGACGATGGTGATGCCGTCAATGCCCCGCGCAGCTTTCATACTAACGCGGCTTATGTTCGCAGCAGATTATCCCAAGAAGCACCTGAAGCCATGGTGCAACGGCTGAACACGGAAGGCATTCCCGCCACGCTATATCCCTATGGTGGCATCGTCATCGACGAAACGGCGCTGAATCGTAGGATACGGCAAACGGCTGAATCAGCGGAATTCGCGGAAGATGGTATACCCTGTACATTGCACGATTACATGCACCACCTGCTACGTGATGTGCGTTCCCAACAGGCGGTCATTCCTTTTGCCGAACGTGCCGAGGCCATCCGGGAAAAACGCGATACGGGGCAACAAGCGCGTTGACGGAGCAGTCGTTTTTGGCGACAATCCCTTCCACACGAAGGAAAACACATGGTCAACCCAATCGTCTATATCGTCTCGCAGGTCATTAGCCTCATCAATCTTGCGCTGATGGTTTATATCATTCTCGGTTTGCTGATCAATTTCAACGTGGTCAATCGCTGGCATCCCATCGTCGGGAAAATCTACGAGGCGCTGCATAAATTGTTCGAGCCGATGCTAGCCCCCATACGCCGCCGTTTGCCGGATCTGGGGGGCATGGATATTTCTCCCATCGTGCTTATCCTGATTCTGAATTTCCTCGCCTATACCTTGCGCTGGTTGTTCGCCACCGCACCCGTCATCGCCTAGGAGCATTGCCATGGAAATCATTCTGATTATTATTGTCGTCGTCGCCATCATCGCGATGATACTCTATAACCGCCTCGTGGCTCTGCGTCAGAATCGCGAGAACGCCTTCGCCGATATCGACGTGCAATTGAAGCAGCGCGCCGACTTGATCCCCAACCTCGTCGAAACGGTGAAAGCCTACGCGACGCATGAGAAGACGCTGCTGGAAGAAGTCACCAACGCCCGCAGCCGCACGCTGAACGCCACCAGCACCAATGACCGCATCGCCAGCGAACAGGCCTTGACCGCCAGCATTGGCAACCTCTTCGCCGTCGCCGAGAATTACCCCGACCTGAAGGCCAACGCCAATTTCCAGCAATTGCAGGCCGAACTTTCCGACATCGAGAATAAGGTCGCAGCCAGCCGCCGCTACTTCAACAACGCGACGAACGAATACAACACGGCGACCGAACAATTCCCCGGCGTCCTTATCGCCAAGTCGTTCGGCTTCCGGAAGGAACCCTTCTTCGACGTGGGTGCAGAACAGCGCGCGACGCTGGAGCAGGCGCCGAAAGTCAGCTTTAACTAGTTTTTACACGCTTGTTATATTTTCCATGAAATCGCACTTCGATTTCTTTCCGTCCAAATGGAATCACAAGATACGAAACACTCAACTTCTTACTTATCCGCTCATTTAAAAGCATTTCAATTGAGTCGGAATAACGTAATTTTGAAGACGCCTTATTATAATCTGAGTGTGTATGAAAATGTATTTCACCATATGTTCTGCGAAACGTGTGATTTCTGGTGCTTTTGATGTTTCGCATTCTACGTTGCAGGTTGTCGGTCTCCCCGGCGTAGATAATATTATTATCTTCCCAAATCAGATACACACCAGCTTTTTTAGGAAAATTATTTTTTGCCCAAATTCTTGAAAATTCAAACTGTACTGGTTTCTGTTTTC
>JBGTBD010000021.1:0-37583 GCA_041749475.1 Rickettsiales bacterium | reverse complement strand
AACAGCAGGAAGATGAGGCAGCATACCCAGTAGTTGGGATAGATGCGGATGATGCGGCGGGCTATGTAGGAGGTTGCGCGCCTGGAATCGCCCCAGCTTCCCCGCAACTGAAAGGTAACGCTCATCACAAACCCGCTGATGACGAAGAACAGATCAACTCCCGCCCAGCCGAACCGATCAAAGGGGCGGGACATGCCGGGGAGGATGTCAGGGTAATATTGCCCCAGATGGTAGGCCGCGACCGCCAGCGCCGCGAATGCGCGGGCATAATGGACGCTCATGTAGCGCGGCAGCTTATCCGGTATGGGGGTTGCGGCGTGTCTTCATGATCCGCCATACACCGTAGATGCTGATGCCCACCCAGAAAATCTCGATGAAGAAGGAGGCGATATTCCAGGCATACAGCAGAGAGTAAAGATGCAGGGATGCGCCGATCAGGTTCAGCATCGGGAAGGCGAGATGATCGCTGGTGAGGCGTCCGGTCTGGATTAAAAAATAGGCGATGAGGATCAGGATGACGCCAACCAGCCCGATGATGTTGGGGAACGTCATCGCCATGTCCATGCCCATCGCCATTAGCTCGCTTCTTTCATCGGGCCGCTATCTTTTTCTTCCTGCAGCGTTTTGGTCGCTTTGGGGGAGAGCTGGATGTTGAGTTCGCGCAGTTGCTTGTCCTCCACGCGGGATGGGGCGCTCATCAACAGATCCTGCGCCTGCTGGTTCAGCGGGAAGGCGATAATTTCGCGGATGTTGGGCTCGTCCGCCAGCAGCATCACCATGCGGTCAACGCCCGGCGCGAGGCCGCCATGCGGCGGAGCGCCAAATTTGAAGGCGCGGATCATGCCGCCGAATTTCTCGTCCACCACGTCATTGCTGTAGCCTGCAATATTGAATGCTTTGTACATCAGATCGGGGCGGTGATTCCGGATCGCGCCGGAGGAAAGCTCGATGCCGTTGCAGACGATGTCGTACTGAAACGCTTTGATCTTGAGTAGTTTTTCCTTGTCGTCGCCCGCCGCTTCCAACGCCTCCATCCCGCCTTGCGGCATAGAGAACGGGTTGTGCGAGAAGTCGATTTTCTTGTCGTCCTTGTTCCATTCGAAGTAGGGGAAATCGACGACCCAGCAGAAGCGGTACGCGCCTTTTTCGATGAGGTCGAGTTGCTTGCCCAGTTCGGTGCGCACCTTGCCGGCGATGTCGGCGGCTTCCTCTTCCGTGCCGGAGGCGAAGAAGACGGAATCGCCCGCTTTCAGCCCGGCGGTTGATTTCAGTTCGGCCAGTTTTTCTGGCGACAGGAATTTGGCGATAGGGCCTTTAGGTTCATCTACTTCGTCGAAGGTGATGTAGGCCAGACCTTTCGCGCCACATTCCTGTGCGAAGCCGATCATTTTGTCATAGAAGCTACGCGGTTGGGACGCGGTGTTCGGTGCGGGAACAGCGCGGACGATGCCGCCGCCTTCGATGACTTTATTAAAGATACCGAAGCCGGAGCCACGCCATATTTCTGTGGCGTCCGTGATGATGAGCGGGTTGCGGAGGTCGGGTTTATCGCAGCCGTATTTTAGCATCGCGTCGGCATAGGTGATATGCGGGAAGGGGGCTTTGGTGACATGCTTGTCCGAGAATTCGGTGAATATCTCGTAAAGCACGGGTTCGATCGCGCCGAATACGTCGTCCTGGGTCACGAAGCTCATCTCGATATCGAGTTGATAGAATTCGCCTGGGCTACGGTCAGCGCGAGCATCCTCGTCGCGGAAGCAGGGGGCTATCTGGAAATAGCGGTCAAATCCTGCCACCATCAGCAACTGTTTGAATTGCTGCGGCGCTTGCGGCAGGGCGTAGAATTTGCCGGGATGCATCCGCGACGGCACGAGGAAATCGCGCGCGCCTTCCGGAGAGGAGGAGGTGAGAATCGGGGTCTGGAATTCGTTGAAACCGCGCTCGGTCATCTTGCGGCGGAGAGCGGCGATGATCTTGGAACGCAGGAGGATATTATTGTGCAATTTCTCACGGCGCAAATCGAGGAAGCGATAGCGCAGGCGAAGTTCTTCCGGCATCTCGCGGTCGGCGTTGACCTGCACCGGTACTTGTTCCGCTTCGGATTCGACGATAGCATCCGAGAGGACGACTTCGACATGGCCCGTCGGCAATTCTTTATTCACGGTATCACCTTCGCGGGCGACGACTTTGCCGACAACAGTGATGACACTTTCCAGTTTCAGCGACGTCAGGCGGGCGAAGGCGGCGTGGCCTTCTTCGAGCACGCATTGCGTGATCCCGTAATGATCGCGTAAATCGACGAACAGCAGCTGCCCGTGATCGCGTTTCCTGTGTACCCAGCCGGAGAGTTTGACTTCCTGACCCACATGGGTGTCGCGCAATTCATTGCAGGTATGGGTACGGTAGGCGTGCATCTTTTTTATCCTTTTTTGTTACTTTCCAATATACGTTCTATGACGAATAGAATGAATATTGGCAAGCGCGACTGCGCGTCGCGCCCCATGGCGCGTGACCCTTCAACATAAGGTGATGAATCACGTAAGAGGCTGTGATATAGAGGATTAGGATGAAAAAGCCAAGACAAGTTATTGCCCCGTTGCTGGTTCTCTCCGCCCTGCTGTGCCTTGCGGCATGCAAGGATGGGTGGGAGGCGGAGCCGTATGATTACAGGCATGGGGATTCGGCGGGATATACCACGAAAAAACAAGCGCGTGACAGGGCATTGGACGGCATGATTTTCCGGCGTAATATCGTCCTGCCGGAATAGCGAAGATGCCTGTTCCTTGTAATGATAAGGGCGATGTCCCTGTCTGGGCCGTGCCGAAATCCCCCGCCAATATAATCGACGGGTGGGTCGAGGATGCGGCTGGGCAGGCGTGGCTGAAAGTGCGGGTGACCGCAGCGCCGGAAGATGGAAAGGCCAATAAAGCGTTGCTTAAGTTCCTCAGTAAGGAATGGGGTGTGCCGGTGTCGGCGTTGCAGGTCGTTAGCGGAGAAACCTCGAAATATAAGAAAATCCGTTATCTCGGGTGAAACGTTGATTTCCAGCTTTTACTGACGGGATAAGTCATGTAATACAGCCCATATGACCGTGCAATCTCCCGTTCTCATCACTGATTCAGCGCATCTGCAACGCTTCTGCGCGGCGCTGAAGCATGAGGAATATCTGGCGGTCGATACGGAGTTTTTGCGGGAGCGGACCTATTACGCGGAGCTTTGCCTTATCCAGATCGCCGGGCAGAAACATGCGGCGGCGGTGGATGTGTTGGCGGAAGGCATAGATCTTACGCCGCTGTGGGAATTGCTGAACGATCCTGACGTGCTCAAGGTCTTTCATGCCGGGAAGCAAGATATCGAGATACTACTACAGATTACGGGAAAAGTCCCTGCGCCGTTCTTCGATACGCAAGTGGCGGCGATGTTGACGGGGTATGGGGAGCAGATCGGGTATGAAGGGTTAGTGCGCCAGCTGACTAAGCGTGAGTTGAACAAGGCGCAGCAATACACCGATTGGTCGCAACGCCCGTTAAGCGCCGCGCAATTGGAATATGCGCTGGGTGACGTCATTTACCTGCGCGAGATATATGAAATTCTCCATGACAAGCTCGACCAGCGGGGCCGCGTAGAGTGGGTGGAAGAAGAGATGATCGCGCAGGAATCACCCGCACGGTATCAGGCGGATAGTGAGAGTGCATGGCTGAAAATCCGCCGCCGCGACAATAAACCGCATTACCTCGCCCGGATGCGCGCACTCGCCGCATGGCGCGAAGAAACCGCCAAGGCCAAGAATCTGCCGCGCGGCTGGGTGCTGACGGACGATACGGTGCAGGAACTCGCGCTTTATCATCCTAAGTCTGCCGCCAGTGTCGCTTCACGATTGAAAGAGGCGAAGAAGCGGATTTCCATCGACGCGGAAATCATCCATCAGTTGATCTCAGAAGCGTCGGAATTGCCCATCGAGGAATGCCCCACCCTTGCGGCGGTGAAACCGCTGCATCAAAGCATGGAACCGGCGCGTGACCTGTTGAAAGTATTGCTGCGCACTATCGCTCAGGAACAGCAGATCGCGGCGTCGCTTATCGCTTCGACGGATGATTTGACCGATATCGTGCAAGGAGAACGCGCTATGCCTGCGTTCGAGGGCTGGCGCGGAGAGTTGTTTGGCAAGCAGGCGGAGCGGCTTCTGGCGGGCGAAATCTCGCTCAGTGTGGTGCGGGAGAAGCATAGCTATCGGGTTGTGTTAAGCCACACAAAGTGAAGTGCTTGTAATTTATTGATATATTACTGACACAAAAGATTAACACAATTTAACTTTTGTGGGAGGCAATCTCCCGTATAATCATGTTATGAGCGCACTTGAAATTCTTATCAAGCCTAATAGAGACCTTTGCATTGCGGATATCACGCGGCGCATGGAGAAAGACGTGCCTGAAGACAGGATGCCTGCATTTACGGCTGATTTAGCGAGAATGTATGAGGGATACTTTCAACGCTATGAAGTGCAGGATAAGTTGATGGTCGGCATGGCTGATTTTGCGCACCAAGAATATGGCAAAACGACGTGGCGGGAGTTTGTGCCCGGTCTGATGACGCCGCACAGCGCCAGCAAAGATATCGCTAAGGCTGAAGGGTACGAGATGATCCTTGGATATCATCAGGACGTGATCGATACGTTGTCAACGTATCTTCCTCAGGATAAGGCACGGGCGACAGCAGACCAGATCGCCGATTCCGCATCAAATGCATTTGTCGAGCTTACGTGTAAAAGCGAAACAATACATTCGCCAGCGCATCCCTTGCCTACCCGCGTGGTGGAAACCATACGGTTTTATCACGATTCTTTGCAAGGGGCCGTACCGGAGCAGGGAATTTCCACCCGTCCCTAATCCAGCTGTTATGTAATCTGCCCGTGACAGTGTTTGAATTTTTTGCCGGAACCGCACGGACAATCATCATTGCGACCGACTTTTCCCCATGTAGAGGCATCTGCCGGATCCACGTCCGCGCTACGTTTGCGGGTGTGGAGGGGTTGGTTGGCCAGCATCGGCAATTCGTCACCACCCAGTAGAGGATCGTGACGGGATTCCTGCATGCGTTGCTGCGGCTGGATTTCGTCCAGCGATTCCGGCGGGAGTTCAACGCGGATTTTCAAATGCGCCATACGCTCGGTGACTTTCTCGCGCAGTTGCATCAGCATATGCTCGAATAAGGAGAAGGCTTCCTGCTTATATTCGTTCAGCGGATCTTTCTGACCGTAGGCACGTAAATTGATACCGCCGCGTAGATGGTCGAGCGTCAGCAGGTGGTCTTTCCAGAGCTGGTCGAGCGTTTGCAGCAACAGGCGTTTCTCGACCGAGCGGAGGATGTTCGCGGTGTATTCGATTTCCTTGTCGGTGATCTGTTGCTTGGTCGCTTCGTCCACGCGGGCGTAGATCTCGTCCTGCGCGATGCCTTCTTCTTTGGCCCAATCCGCGACGGGGAAGTGGATGCCGTAGATGCGGAAAAGTTCGTTCGCCAGATGTTCGGTATCCCACTGCTCGGCGAAGGCTTTTTCGGGGATGCAGGCGTCGATGAGAGTACGGTTGGTGTCCTCGCGCATTTCGGCAATCGTGTCGGAAACGTCTTCTGCTTCCATCAGTTCGATACGCTGTTCATAGATGACCTTGCGCTGGTCGTTCATCACGTTGTCGAACTTCAGCAGGTTCTTGCGGATCTCGTAGTTGCGGGCTTCGACCTTGGTCTGGGCGCGTTCGATGGCTTTATTCATCCATGGGTGGATGATGGCTTCGCCTTCTTTGAGACCTAACTTCTGCAACATATTGTCAATACGCTCGGAGCCGAAGATGCGCATCAAATCGTCTTCCAGCGAGAGGTAGAACTTAGAGCCGCCGGGATCACCCTGACGGCCGGAACGACCACGCAACTGGTTATCGATACGGCGGGATTCATGGCGCTCCGTCCCGAGGACGAAGAGTCCTCCGGCGGCGAGGACTTCCTGTCTCGCGGTTTCAATCTCGGCGGCGATTTTCTCAATGAGTGCTGCGCGCTTTTTCTCGTCCTCGATTTTCGATGCTTCTTCTTCGATGCGCATCTCGATATTGCCGCCGAGTTTGATGTCCGTTCCGCGACCGGCCATGTTAGTGGCGATGGTGATAGCACCCGGGCGACCGGCTTGGGCTACAATATGCGCTTCTTTCTCGTGGTGTCGTGCATTGAGGACGTTGTGCGGGATTTTCGCCTTCTTGAGCATCTCGGAGAGCAGTTCCGACTTCTCGATGGAGACCGTGCCGACGAGGACGGGCTGCTTGCGCTCGTAACAATCGCGCAGCAACGTGATGATCGCTTCGTATTTCTCGCGTGCGGTGCGGTAGATCTCGTCATCGCTATCAAGGCGGGCAACGGGGACGTTGGTGGGGATTTCCGCCACTTCCAGTCCATAAATATCGCTGAATTCGCCTTCTTCGGTCATCGCGGTTCCGGTCATGCCCGATAGTTTCGGGTAGAGGCGGAAATAATTCTGGAAGGTGATGGAGGCGAGGGTCTGGTTCTCGTTCTGGATGGGGACGCCTTCCTTGGCTTCCAATGCCTGATGCAGCCCTTCGGAATAGCGGCGACCATCCATGATACGGCCCGTAAACTCGTCGATGATCATCACGCGTTTATCCTTGATGATGTAATCGACGTCCTTATGGAACATCACATGGGCGCGCAGCGACTGGGTGACGTGGTGGACGAGGCTGATATTGGCGATGTCGTACAAGCTGGAGCCTGCTTCAAGCAGGCCCTTCTCGGCGAGAACGCCTTCGATATATTCCGTGCCTTCTTCATTGAGCGTGACGGATTTTGACTTTTCATCATGCTCGTAGTGTTCGGGCTTCACGTGTTTCATGATCTTATCCGCCTCGATATAGAGGGCGGAGTTGTCTTCCGTGGGGCCGGAGATGATGAGCGGGGTACGCGCTTCGTCGATCAGGATGGAATCGACCTCGTCGATGATCGCGTAATGGAAGGGACGCTGCACCATCTGCTCGCGGCTGTATTTCATATTGTCGCGCAGGTAATCGAAGCCGAGCTCGTTGTTCGTGCCGTAGGTGATGTCACAATCATAGGCCTGTTTGCGATCCCAGTCGTTCAGATCATGGACGATGACACCGACGGTGAGGCCGAGGAAGCGAAAGAGTTTCCCCATCCACTCGGCGTCACGTTTGGCGAGATAGTCGTTGACGGTGACGATGTGGACGCCTTTGCCCGTCAGTGCGTTGAGGTACGCGGGCAAGGTGGCGACGAGGGTTTTCCCCTCCCCCGTTTTCATCTCGGAGATGCGGCCTTCATGCAGTACCATGCCGCCGATCAGCTGCACGTCGAAATGGCGCATGCCGAGGACGCGCTGGGCGGCTTCGCGCACGGTGGCGAACGCGTCGGGGAGAAGCTGGTCAAGTGGTGCGCCGTTATCGAGGCGCATCTTGAATTCTTGCGTTTTGGCTTTCAGTGCGTCGTCCGAAAGGGCGCGGTAGGTGGCCTCCAGCGCATTAATCGCATTAACCTTGCCTTGATAATGCCGGATCATCCGGTCGTTCGTAGTGCCAAAAATCTTGCGCGCGAGTGTGCCAAACATAACGAATTCCTTTACGCTGCAACACATAAGGGCGGTAAGCCGCACTGTCAATGGAATCCCTTGCCAAAGAGGGAGGTCTATGCCATAAGCAAAATCCATTGGTATTTCAATTGGGAACACACATCATGAAACTTGCATCGACCACCTGCCTGCTGGCGCTACTCGCCGGTCTTTCTTTTCAATCCGTAGGCCACGCACAAGAGAAGGCAGAGACTGCCGCCCCGGCCAAGCCTGTTGAAAAATCCGCAGAAAAGCCTGCGGCGGAGAGCACCAAGGATTACGTCATCCTGAAAGTGAACGGCGAGTCCATCAAGAAATCGGAAGTGATTACGGTGTGGACGGCGCTTTTCCCGGAAGGCAGCGCCCCGAATTTTGACCGTTTCGAGGAGAACGTGCGCGAGAATGTGCTACGTGGCGTCATTAGTGAGCATATCCTGCATAAGCAGGCGCAAGCCTCCGGTATCGAGAATAGCCCAGAAATCCAGCAGCAGCTTACCAAGCTGAAAGAGAAGCTGGTGACGCAAGCCTACTTAGAGAAAAAAGCCGCCGATGCGGTGACGGAAGATAAAATCCGTAAAGCCTATGACCAGATGGTGAAGGAAATGTCCGGCAAGGAAGAAGTCCGCGCCCGTCACATCCTCGTCGATACGGAGGACAAGGCGGAGGAAATCGAAGAGAAGCTAAGCGATGATGAGGATTTTGAAGACCTCGCCAAGTCCATGTCCAATGATAAAGCGACGGCGGTATCGGGCGGTGATCTCGGGTTCTTCACGGAAGACCAGATGGTTCCTGAATTCTCCCACGCGGCCTTTAAGTTGAAAAAAGGTGAAGTGTCGAAGCCAGTGAAGACCGATTTCGGCTGGCACATCATCAAGATCGAAGACCGCCGTGCAGTGACGCTGCCGACCTACTCCCAAGCGCATGACAAGATCGCCGAAGGGTTGAAACAGGAAGCGCTGAAAGAGTACATCGCAGGGTTGATGGATAGCGCGAGCATCGAATATTTCGGGCCGGACGGGAAGAAGAAAGAGCTGACCAAAGCGCCAGATAACACCAAGTCGGCTGAGTAATCCCGTGGCAGGTAAAGACCTTCCCGCTTCGCCGCTCGCCCCCAAGACCTATGCTACTCTGCCGCCGATTCGCGGTGTGAGCCTCGCTGCCGGACAGGCGGGTATTCGTTATCAGGGGAAGACGGACGTGTTGCTTGCGGTGATGCATGAGGGTACGCAGATGGCGGGTGTGTTCACCCGCTCGCTGACGGCATCCGCCCCTGTGGAATGGTGTCGACAAAATGGCGGTGCAGGTGCGGCGCGGGCGCTGGTAGTCAATTCCGGGAATGCGAATGCGTTCACCGGGAAAGCCGGGCATGACGCGGTGGCGGCGACCGCAGGCGCGGTTTCCGCGCTGACGGGCTGCGCGGAAGAGGAAGTGTTCATCGCTTCCACAGGCGTCATCGGTGAGAAACTCCCTGTCGATAAATTGACCGCTGCATTGCCGGCATTGAATACGGCGCTTCAGTCGGACGCATGGAACATGGCGGCAGAAGCGATTCGCACGACCGATACCTTCCCCAAACTCGCAACGCGCAAAGCGACCATCGGCGGTGTGGAAGTGACGTTGAACGGTATCGCCAAAGGCTCCGGCATGATCGCGCCGGATATGGCGACGATGCTGTGCTTCCTGTTCACGGACGCGAAGCTGGATGCGTCCATCCTCAAGACATTATTGCAACGCGCGACACATCGGACATTTAATTCTATCACCGTGGATAGCGATACCTCGACCAGTGATACGCTGCTGTTGTTCGCCACGGGTGCGGCAAATAATCCGCAGCCGGAAGATGCGGGCGATCATTCGCTGCTCGGGGATTTCAAATCGAAGCTGACCGACCTGATGCAGGAATTGGCGATTCAAGTCGTGTGCGATGGCGAAGGGGCGAGCAAGCTCATCACCATCGAAGTCTCCGGCGCGGAAGATGATGAAGCGGCGCGGCGTATCGGGCTTGCCATCGGCAATTCTCCGCTCATCAAAACCATGGTGGCAGGGGAAGACCCCAATTGGGGGCGTGTCGTGATGGCGGTGGGTAAATCCGGTGAATGGGCGGATAGGGACCGGCTGACCGTGACGCTCGGTGACCAGCGTGCAGCGGAGAACGGCGAAGTCGCCGTGCAGTATGACGAGGCGAAAGCCCGCGCGCACCTGAAGACCCGTGACGTGCGTATCTCGGTCGATGTCGGGGTGGGTATCGGCAAGGCGCGTATCTGGACGTGCGATCTCACCGAACAATATATCCGTATCAACGCGGATTACCGCTCGTAATGTTATTCGTCGTCGCGGCAGCGCTGGTGGATGGGGATGGGCGGGTGTTGCTTACCCAACGTCCGGCGCATAAACCGATGCCGGGATTATGGGAATTCCCTGGCGGCAAGGTATCCGCGCATGAGTCCCCCGAAATGGCGCTGGTGCGCGAGTTGAAAGAGGAGCTGGGCATCACCACGTCCACCGGGTGCATCGCGCCTGCGGCTTTCGTCACCTATCCACTCAATCCGGATAGTCGTCAGCCGGATATCTATACCGAAGGCTGCGGCGGGTGTGATCCGCTCGCCGAAAACACAATCATCGCGCAGAGTGATATGTTGCTGATGCTGCTCTATGTCTGCCGCAAATGGCACGGCATTCCCGCATCGCATGAAGGGCAGGCGATGAAATGGGTGAAGCCGCGCGACATGCATGACTACCCTATGCCACCTGCGGACGTGCCGCTGGTCGCCAAGTTGCGTGATCTTTTGTAAGATAAAAACTCCCGTCATTTTTCTGTGTCATTCCCGTGGAAACGGGAATCCATCTCTCATCGTGCGCAAGCGGCTACATGGATTCCCGCCTTCGCGGGAATGACAGAAATATAGAGGCAGAAAATTAGTGCTGCATGCCGCTTTCGACGGCGCTGTCACGGCCCTGATAGAGCTTGGAGAGCAGCTCTGCGCTGCCGCCCATGATGTCGTTGCTTGGCGTTGCCGCTTTGCGGACGGGCTGGACGAAGGGCTCGGTGACGGGGAGGGTGCTGACGGGAGCTGGGGGATTGACGCTCGGTGGAAGGGCCGTAGCGGTCATGCGGCCCATCGCCTGATCCTTCAATGCGTCGCGCTGGCGGAGATCCTGCAATTGTTGCTGGACGTGCGGCAGGTAGACCGTGTCGTAGGATTCGGTGAGGCCGGGGACGATAAATTGCAGCATGTCCGGCTGTTCACGCAGGCGCACATAGCGCAGCTCGGCGTAGCGGGAATTGACTTCGAGGAAGCGCGTCTCGGGAACGCTGTAGCCGCTGTTGTAATAGAAGTCGCTGGTGATCTGCAGACGGTCCGCGGCATGTTTTACCTGCGTGTAGAAGGTCAGCATATCCTTGCCCTGCATCATCTCGGAGAAGCGTTTGCCGTTGACGGCGAATTCGGGAAGGTCGAGTGTGGCCAGCACTTCTTGTTTTTGTTCATCGTTCCCCTTGAACCATTTTTCCATTGATTCATCGAGTGCTTTCAGGCGCATCAAATCATGGTTGGCGAGTTGATCGACTTTGGTGATCTGTTCCTGACTCATGCCGCCAGGGAAGACGAGATGGTGCGATTCATGCGCGACGAGGCGAACGAAGGCTTCGGCATCACCCTTACCTGAGAGGAATAGCTGATAGACGCCTTCAATGTCATCCGGCTTCGCGTGGATGCGGCGGTGGAATCCGTAAGGCGCACCTTTTTCTTCCAGCATCGGCCCCAGCGTAGTGGCGGGGCTGTAGACGACTTCCGTGCCTAGACGATATAGCGTTTCAGAAAGCTCGGGCGGCAGGTATGCGAGGGCACTCGTCACCATCTGTTCGGTCTGCTGGATGGGTTCCGGTACGGTGTAATTATAGCCCACGGCCTGACGTGCCGATGCGACCTTCGCGGAAACGCGCGCCCATGCGCCGATGTCGGCTTTTTCCATCACGCCCGCATGGGTGAAGCCGGGCATACGGCGACCCACCATCCAGTTGTTGATAAGGTTAGCGGAGAATTTCTTTTCCGGGAGGTAGTCGCATAGCTGGCCGACTTCTTTCAGATAGTCGTCATCCAATCCCAACAATTTACCCACGGCATTCACCCCACCTTGATGCGCCGTCTGGATGAATTGCTGCGTATCGACCTTCAGATATTTCGATAGCTCGGATGCCAGCCCGTCGGGGCTGTGCACGTTATTGAGGAAGGTGGTGATGCCACCGCTCGCCCCGTTATACCCGCGTTGGCGCAGGGCTTCCTGTACAACGAGGGTCATGCCGACGGCGTTCTTGGAGAATTCGATCTTCTCCAGCGGAATATCGGGATTGGTTTTGAGGAATTCCTTCATCACGGAAGCGAAGGGAGCTTGTTCGCGCTGCTCGGCTTGCGCGACCTTGGGGTCTTTGCCGGTGGCGAGTTCTTCGGTCAGGTTCTTGATTTCTTTTTCGATGCGGGCCTGCTTCGCGGCGGCCGAGACGGGGACGAATCCGGAAAGCATGGCGCTCAAGGAAGCGATTTTGGGGTCGTTGAAGAAAGACGGTTCGTCAAGACTGTAGACCTTGCGGATTTTTAATTTCAGTTCGCGTTCATTGGCGGGGGCCAGTTCTGCGGGGTGAATAGGGAGTATCTGTTCCTTGGGAAAAATCAGCGAGCCATGCTCGACATGGATACGGTGATTGTCGCGGAACATCTGCACGTTGAAGGGGGTTGCGGACGAAGGGGTCGCCGCTTGCTGCGTCTGTTGAACGGTGTTTTGCAGGTCTGGTTGCATATTACTCTGACTTATTCACTCTTCATCCTACCATATTTACTTCAGGGGTGTGTGACAGTCCTGTGAATTTTGCGGCGACTGCCTATAGTTAACCCATTGTAATTTCTAAGAATTAAGAAATTCTCCCAGCTTCATTGTGCCGCTCCCGCGTTTGGCGGGCTGGGATTGGGTGGTGTGGGGTTTCCAGCCTGTCAGCGTCACCAGTTCGACCGTAGCGGTGACGCGGCCTTCGGCGTCAGTATGGCGTTCCTGATAGAGTTCAAAGGCCCGGGCGAGGGTGGTTCGGCGTAACGGCGTTTTCCGCCGCTCGGCCAGAATGCTGGTCTCGCCCATCTGGCGGAGGTCTTGGAGGAGCGCGTAAGGGTGGGCGTAGCTGAGCGATAATGTGTCCGTATCGGCCATCGGCAACGCGAATCCGGCCCGTTGGAGGAGGTTTCCCGCATCCCTGACTTCGAGGAAGGGTGCGATGCGGGGGCTGATGCCGCCTTCGCGTTCCATCTCGGCTTGGGAGAGGGAGTCGCGCAATTCTTTCAAGGTATTCGCGCCCGGCAGGATGGCGAGGAAGAGGCCATCCGGTTTCAAAGCGCGTTGAATTTGGATCAGCGTTCCGGGGAGGTCATTGATGGTATGGAGTGACAGGGTGCTGATGACGGCGTCGAGGCTGCTTTCGGCGAAGGGTAAAAATTCCTCGTCACAGACGATGGCGGGGCGTTTCAGGTCTTCTGCCCAGCCGTAAGAATGTTCGGTTTGGATGAGAGTGTTGCCGGTATAGAATTCCCGCATCACCCCGTTGTGGGCGCCGAGTTCGACCATCACGGAAAAATCACGGCGGATGTCGGCGAGGCGTTCGGTCAGCATGGTGCAGGCTTCCCTTTTCATGAAATCCGCGTTAGAAAAGTGGTGCAGGGCGCGGGTGCGCCGGGTTTTCAGCAATTGGCGGTCGAATATGACAGGGGCAGACATCAGAGGAGAACTTTCTTTGCGGCAGAGCCTAAGCCAGTTCGCCGCGACCCGCAAATATTTTTGGCGGAAGCTGCGGCGTGAAGGGCTGAATCTGTTGTTCCCACCTGTATGCCCGCTATGCCATGAGGCCGCGCCGGAAGCACATGCATTGTGCGCAGCATGTTTTTCCAACCTGCATTTCATCAGCCACCCGGCGTGTGATTGTTGTGGGCAACCGTTTCCGTATGCGATGGGAGAGGGTGCACTATGCGCCTCCTGCCTTGATGAACAACCCTTATATGATAAGGCATGGTCGGTCTTCGCCTATGACGATCAGTCACGCCATCTGGTGACGCGGCTGAAATTCAATGACCGGACTGACCTTGTGCCATTACTCGGGCGATTGCTGCACGGGTATGGTACTGCGGTGACAAAAGGGCGTGAGATCGTGATGCCCGTGCCGCTTCATCGGAAACGATTGCTGCAGCGACGGTATAACCAATCGCTGTACCTTGCGCGGGAGGTGTCCAAACGCTGTGCTATCCCACTGATGATCGACGGGTTGCGTCGTCAGCGCCATACAGCGCCGCAGACGGGGCTGTCACGTAAGGAGCGTCTGGTCAATGTGGCACGTGCATTTGGGGTCGCGCCGCGGTATGCAGATACCATCAAAGGACGGCATGTGTTGCTGGTGGATGACGTATTCACTACGGGGGCGACCATCAATGCTTGCGCTAGAGCGCTCAAAAAAGCGGGGGCAGCGAGTATTCATGTGTTGACAGTCGCCCGCCGTTTCCCAGAATAGCCCCATGCATGATTCCCCCCTCATTTGCAACGCTGCCTGCATTCAGATGAATGCGACGAACGACCTGCAGGCGAATATCGCGCAGATGATTCGCCTGACGGATGCGGCGGGTGAGGCGGGTGCGGATTTCATGGCGTTGCCGGAAAATGCGTTCCTGATGCGCCAATCCGACGCGGAGGAGCCCCAGCTGTACGAGACGGCAGAGCATCCCGGTGTGCAAGCCTGTCAGGTACAGGCGAAAAAACATTCAAGCTGGATATTGATCGGTTCGATTTTTGCGCCCGTAGGAGCGCAGCCGGAGGGCGAGCGCAAGAAATGGTATAACCGTTCCGTGCTCATCGATGATACGGGGCGTATTGTCACGACGTATGACAAGATTCATTTGTTCGATGCAGAGTTGAGTAATGACCGGGCGTATCGTGAGTCGGATCGCATTAAACCGGGCGACCAAGTTACAGTGGCGGATACGCGCTGGGGCAGGCTGGGGCTGGCGATCTGTTATGATGTGCGATTCCCGCATTTATTCCGCGTGCTGGCGAAGACGGGTGCGGGAATGATCGCCGTACCTGCGGCGTTCACATACGTGACGGGGGAGGCACATTGGCATATTCTGCTGCGCGCGCGAGCTATCGAAACCGGGGCATATATCATCGCACCGGGACAATGCGGAAACCATCCCGGTGGGCGTCGAACCTATGGGCATTCCATCATCATCGATCCGTGGGGCAAAATCCTCGCTGAGGCGAGTGAAGAAAACCCGGAATTCGTGATGGCGACGCTCGATATGACGCTGGTGTCGGATACGCGGAGAGCCTTGCCCACACTCAGTCACGACCGTGACTACCTGCCGCCTCCGGATTATAGTATCTAGTTTTTTTGTTTGTGATTTTTGTTGTCACCCTCAACGTGTTTCAGGGTCTATCTGGATACTGAAACACGGTCAGCATGACAAAATGCGAGTTAATTGCTGCGCACAAACGTCGCGATGTAATTGACGTCGATATCTTTGGGATCGATACGCCATTCCTGCTTGAATGGGGAGAAAATGATGCCGGACATGTTGCGCAACATGAAGCCGTGGTGCTCCAGTGGCAGGGTCAATTCCGAAGGCTTCAGGAAGCGATCCCAATCATGCGTGCCAACGGGAAGCCAGCGCAAAATATATTCCGCGCCGATTTTTGCCATCAGGAGGGATTTCACGGTACGGTTCAAGGTGCTCATTACCAGCATTCCGCCGGGTACTACGAGGTGTGTGAGGGCGGCGAGGAAGGCGCTGACGTCGGAGACGTGCTCGACGATTTCCAGCGCTAGCACGATATCGAATGTTTCACCGCGGTCTACTAAGGCTTCGGCGGTGGTGGCGCGGTAGTCGATGGTCAGGCCCATTTGGGCAGCATGGAGTTTGGCGACTTCGATATTGCGGGCGGCGGCATCTGCTCCGGTCACATGTGCGCCCAAGCGGCACATGGGTTCAGATAGCAATCCGCCACCACAGCCAATATCCAGTAATTTTTTGTCTTTCAATGGTTTTTCGGATTCTGATGCTAGGCCAAAATGAGCTGTCGCCTGATCGCGGATATAGCCGATACGGGCCGGATTCAGCTGGTGAAGGGGACGGAACTTGCCTTTTTCATCCCACCATTCGGCTGCTATCTCAGAAAACTTGCGGATTTCAGCGGCGTCCACGGTGCTGGGAGAGGAAGGGGTAAGGGCCGGTTCGGTCATGATTTTTCGTTCCCGCATGAGGTTTCGCTGTGTTATACTGTGGTTCGAGTTAAAAGAAAAGTCAAAGACCCCGGAGCGTTCCCCTCCCATGCCAGCCACTCCCCCAAAAAAGACGGCCAGCACCCCGCGCGAGCGGTTGGAAGAATTCCTGCACCTGCCGCAGGAGATATTCGATGAGTGGATGGACAAGATCAAATACCTGCCCGACACTAATTTCAAATTAGGCCGGGAGATGATGCGCGAGAACAAGCTGATGGACGCCATCTTCCGCTTCCGCATGGTGTTGTGGCTGGCTCCGGATCATCAACCGTCATGGTTCCTGCTCGGAGTCTGTTATTCGATGAAGGGCAATGCGCCGAAGGCCCTCGATGCGTTGCGCAAATCACTGGCCTTGAAACCTGACCATGAAGAGAGCCTGTTTGCCCTCGCCAATATCGATCCCACGCTTTTACCCAAAGGCCGCGAGCCGAAGCATACCCCGGTCGATCTGCTGATGGATTATTTCAATACGCTCGCGCCCGTGTATGACACGCAGCAACTGGAACTGGGCTATCGCGGCCCGGTGTTGGCATGGGGCGGACTGCGGCAACATCTGGAGACCTTCCGCACCAATTATTCCGTGCTCGATCTGGGATGCGGGACGGGGCTTTCCGGGCTTGAGGGCGAGGATATGGTGCAGACCATGGTCGGCGTCGATATCAGCCGCCCGATGCTGGAGCAGGCCAATGCGCGGCTCCGTAAAGATGGTAAGATGCTCTACACACAGACGTTTAACGAGGATATTCATCGCTATCTCAAAGACCATGTCGCGGAGACGTTCGAGGTGGTGTTGGCGGTGCATGTATTTGGCTATATCGGCGATCTCTCCCTCGTGTTTGACGGGGTGAGCCATATCCTTGCCCCCGGCGGAATGATGGTATTCCAGGTTGAGCCGTATCGCGGGGACGGGTTCGGCGTGTTGCCGGGGCGCGGTCGGTTTGGGCATTCGGACGCCTATATCCGCAGCGAATTGCAGCGCGTGGAACTGGAGTTGGTCGATGCGCGTGAAGTCCCGGTCTATCCTACCGTACCGCATCTGCAATATGTCGTCCGTCGTCCCGCTGCTGCCGACGCGTAATACCCGGCCACTGACCGTGGCGGATGCACCCGCGCTTGCGGCGCTGCATTCTGCCTGTCTTCCCCCCGGCTGGTCGGCGACAAGTTTTACGCAGTCATTAGAGGATACCACCGTGCGCGGGGAAGGAATGTTTTCGATTACTGGAGAGGTCGTCGCGTTCATTCTATACCGCGCACTCACCGATGAGTTCGAGATATTGACGTTGGCGGTAGACGAAGCGCATCGTGGGCACGGGTTGGCAACGGAATTGCTGAAACATATGGAGCAAGAGGCGAAAGGCGCTGCGGCTACCATCCTTTTCCTCGAGGTGGCAGCGGATAATCTGGGGGCGTATGTGCTCTACAGCAAACAGGGATATATGGAATATGGCCGTCGCAAAGGCTATTACGCCCGGGACCTCTCGCCGGTGGACGCGATTTTGATGCGGAAATCACTCTCTGGCGCTGCCATCCACTAAAAATCCGTTGCACATCCGGGCGGCTTTCCGTATGAGTGATGTCCACTCACAGGCTCTTAAAGTGCTCTATGGCATTGATTGTACAGAAATTTGGCGGGACATCTGTCGCGGATATCGAGCGTATCTGCAACGTGGCTACACGCGTCGAAAAAGAAGTGAAGCTGGGGAATCAGGTCATCGTCGTCGTCTCGGCTATGGCGGGGATTACCGACCAGTTGGTGAATTATGTTTCTCAAGTATCCACGCTCGATAACGTCGAAGCGTATGCGGATCATGATATGGTGGTTTCCTCTGGGGAGCAGGTCTCTGCCGGGTTGCTGGCGCTGCGCCTGCGCTCTATCGGAGTGCTGGCGCGGTCATGGTCGGGCTGGCAGGTTCCCGTTATTACTGACAACGCCCACGGCAAGGCACGCGTTGAATCCATTACGGTCGATAATATCCGCAAAAGTCTCGATGCAGGCCGCGTTGCGGTGGTCACCGGCTTCCAAGGTGTGACACCTGACGGGCGAGTAACGACGCTCGGACGTGGGGGGTCGGATACTTCTGCCGTGGCGTTGGCGGCTGCATTCAAAGCAGATCGGTGCGACATTTATACGGATGTGGACGGAGTCTATACGGCTGACCCGCGCATCGTGCGCACGGCTAAAAAACTCGATAAAATCGCCTATGAAGAGATGCTGGAACTGGCATCCCTCGGCGCAAAAGTATTGCATTCGCGCTCGGTAGAGCTGGCGATGAATCACCAAGTGCCGCTTCAGGTACTCACCAGTTTTGAAGACAAACCCGGAACCCTGCTGGTCAGGGAGGAGGACATCGTGGAACATCAACGGATTACCGGCATCGCCTATAGCCGTAACGAGGCGCGCATCACGCTTTCCAAGGTGAGCGACAAACCGGGCGTCTCGGCTGCTATTTTCGGCCCGCTGGCGGAGGCGAATATCAACGTCGATATGATCGTCCAGAACGTGACGCCGGACGGCAAGGAGACGGACGTCACCTTCACCGTCACCAAGTCGGATTTCGATAATACGCTGCGTGTGCTCGAAACGGCGCGGGAGAATATCGGGTATAAGTCGCTGCATAGCGATAAGAACGTCGCCAAGCTTTCCGTCGTCGGCGTGGGTATGCGCTCACACGCGGGGGTGGCGCAGGAGATGTTCAATACGCTGGCCGAGAAGGGCATCAACATCATTGTCATCTCGACTTCGGAAATTAAAATCAGCGTGCTGATTGAAGAAGCGTATATCGAACTTGCGCTGCGTGCGCTGCATACCGCTTACGGTCTCGACGCCGTCGTGGAAGTGGGCTGATATGGCCGCCCAGACGCTTGATACCCTGTGGAAGCGTGGCTGTGATTTCTTAGGCTGCAACTATGCCATCCTCGGCGGGGCGATGACGTGGGTGTCGGAACGCAATCTCGTTTCCGCGCTTTCCAATGCTGGCGGATTCGGTGTCCTTGCCTGTGGCGCAATGCCCCCGGAGATGCTGGAAGAGGAAATCAAAGCGACCAAGCTCATGACGGATAAACCGTTCGGGGTGAATCTCATCCTGATGCATCCGAAACTGGATGAGTTGATCGCGGTTTGTGCGGCGCAACATGTGACGCATGTGGTGTTCGCAGGTGGTATCCCGAAAGGCTCCCACATCGAAGCGGTGCGAGCGTATGGTGGCAAGGTATTATGTTTTGCGCCGACGGCGACAATTGCGAAGAAATTGGTGAAGCTCGGCGCTGGCGCCATCATCATCGAAGGCCATGAAGCTGGTGGGCATGTGGGTCCAGTTTCCACCTCTGTTCTCGCGCAAGAAATCCTTCCCGAAATCCGTGACGTGCCGGTATTTGTAGCAGGCGGTATCGGGCGTGGCGAAGCCATCGTTGGCTATCTCGAAATGGGTGCTTCGGGCGTGCAATTAGGAACGCGTTTCGTGTGTGCGGAAGAATCCATCGCGCATCCGCAATTTAAGCAAATTTTTATTAAAAGTTCGGCGCGGGATGCGATCATTTCGGTACAGGTCGATCCGGACTTCTCCGTGATCCCCGTACGCGCCATCGCCAACAAGGCGACGGAGGACTTCATGCGCTTCCAGATCCAGGTGATTTCCGAGCATCGTTCAGGCGCGCTGGACAAGAAAGAAGCACAGCTCAAGATCGAGCATTACTGGGCCGGAGCGCTGCGTCGCGCAGTCAAGGACGGGGATGTGGAATCCGGCTCCGTGATGGCGGGGCAGAGCGTCGGCATGGTGGAAAAAATCGAGCCGGTTGCCGACATCCTCCATTCCCTTATCGCACAAGCACAAACTTTTTTAGCTGCATAGCCTTGTTTTTCTTGTCATAATGCTTTGACAAGAGGTTCCATGCCAGAATTCAAGCACGTCAGGAAAGATGCATTATCGGCGCTCGCATTGCTGCGCTCGATTCGTGACATCATGAGTGGTACGCTGAGCGCACAGGAAAAGCTCGATGCGCTGGTGTGCGTGATTGCAGACGGAATGCACGCGGAAGTGTGCTCCATCTACCTGATGAACCCCGGCCATATCCTTGAACTCTATGCGAGTGCAGGGTTGAAGAAGGAGTCCGTACACGTCACCCGCCTCAGTGTCGGGCAAGGGCTGGTCGGCGAGATTGCGGCGACGGAGAATGTGGTCAATTTGGCCGACGCGCGGCAGCATCCGAAATTCGTCTATAAGCCGGAAACGGGTGAGGAGAATTTTCATTCCTTCGTCGGGGTTCCCATACTTGCCAGTCATCATGTCATCGGCGTACTCGTCGTGCAAAGCAAGGAAGCCTATGCCTACACGGAAGAGCAGGTGGAGGTATTGCAGACGCTGGCAATGGTGTTGGCAGAGATGACGGTGGGCCAGAACATGGTCGACCCACAGGCGTTGACGCAGAACAAAGAAATCGCGTCCTATTCCAAACCCATTTTAGGGCAGAAATTATGTGCGGGTCTGGCGAAAGCGCCCGCAGTGCTGCACCGTCCGCGTATCGAGATCACGCAACTCGTCGCGGAGGATACGGCGCTGGAGGAAGAGCGCCTCAACGGTGCGGTGGACGCGTTGCGCCAAAGCGTGGATAAATTGATTGAGACCACGTCCGACATGGAAGGCAACGAGCATACTGAGATTCTCGAAACTTACCGTATGTTCGCCTATGACCGTGGGTGGCTGAACAATATCGCGCAAGCCATTCATACCGGCCTCACTGCGGAAGCGGCAGTGAAAAAAGTTTTGGAGGAATTGCATGTGCGGCTGATGCAGGTGAAGAACCCCTATATCCGCCAGCGCATCGAGGACCTCGAAGACCTTTCCACGCGGCTGCTCTATCACCTGACAGGTATCAGCTACACGGCGGCGCATGGCGATTTACCGGAGGAGTTTATCCTAGTCGCTAAATCGATGGGCCCGGCGGAGTTGCTGGAATATGCGCATGGGAAAATAAAAGGGCTGGTGCTGGAGCAGGGCTCTTCCGCGTCGCACATCACCATCATCTCGCGGATGATGGATATTCCGGTCGTCGCCAATATCCAAGGCGCGACGGAGATGATCATTGCGGGCGATATAGTAGTAGTCGATGGCGATCACGGTGATGTATTCATACGCCCCAGTGAAGAGTTGGAAAAAGAAATCAACCGCCACCTTGCACTGCGTGACCGGCAGAATTCCGAATTCGCCGAACAACGCGAGCAGTTGCCTATTACGATCGACGGCACACGCATCTCGGTTAATCTCAATATCGGCTTCCACTTCGATGCGCGCGAAGCGACCGCGCCGGATATTGACGGCATCGGTCTATATCGCACGGAGCTTCCCTATTTGATGTCCTCCTCTTTCCCGGATGTGGAGTCGCAACGCAAAATCTATTCGGAGATTCTGGATAAGGCGGATGGCAAGCCGGTTATTTTTCGTACCTTTGACATCGGCGGCGATAAACAGGTCCCCTACCTGAAAATGCCGCATGAGGAGAACCCGGCAATGGGGTGGCGGGCGACGCGTATCGGGCTGGACAGGCCGCTATTGTTGCGTCGTCAATTGCGTGCGCTATTGGAAGCGGCTGCGGGCAAAACGCTCTATGTGATGTTCCCGATGATCGCCACCGTGCAGGAATATGACGCGGCTGTCGCCTTGCTTGACGGGGAGATGAGCATCCTCGAATCGCAGAACCTGACGCCGCCCGCCGCCATCAAGTGCGGGGCGATGCTGGAAGTGCCCTCATTGATTTTCGAATTGCCCGAGCTGGTGCGCCGGGTGCATTTCATCTCCATCGGCAGCAACGACCTGTTCCAGTTCCTGTTCGCGGCTGATCGCAGTAATGAGCAGGTGGCGCAGAAATACGATCCGATGCGACCCTCCGTTCTGCGGATGCTCAAATCGATCACCAGCCAATGCCATGCGGCGGGGGTGGAGGTGGGCTTCTGCGGGGATATGGCGTCCCGGCCTCTGGAGGCCATCGCGCTCTTCGCGGCGGGGGTGAGAACCATTTCCATCCCGCCGGCGGCCATCGGTCCGGTCAAGGCGATGATTCGCAGCCTTGATTTAGGCCTCGTTTCCTCGTATATCGATGAGGTCTGCGCTACGCAGGACAAGCCATTCCGGCAATATCTGCAGGCGTTCGCACAAGACCATGGCGTCATGGTGGAATAGATAGAGTGATGCATCACCCGTTTCGAGATATGCGCGCGGCTCTTTCGGAGAAAGAGTCGGCCAAGCGCCCCGATTATGCCGGCATAGGCCAGCTCCTGCATGATACGCGGGAAACATACGGCATCACGCTGGAACAGGCGGCACGTGATCTGAAAATCAAAACGTCCTACCTCACATCCATCGAAGCCGGTCAGCTCGAAAAAATCCCCGGCATGGTCTACGCCAAGGGCTATCTGCGTATGTACGCCGAATATCTGCGCATCAATATGGATACGATGCTGACGCTGGTGCGGCCCGTGACAGCGGTGAAAGACCATCCGGCAGGATATAGCCCCGCCCAAGAGCCCAAGCGGTTGCAGCAGGCGATGATGCTGTCGCTCGCCATTCTCGCCGCGCTGTTCCTCATCTGGCAGTTGGCGAGCAAAGAGCGTGAAACGCGGACGACGGTGACGGCGGTGCGTTCCGTGCCACGCGCATTGTTGCAGGAATCGAGCGGAGTGGAAGCGTTTCACCGTGTGCCGCAATGTTTTGCCGCCGAAGCGGCGTCCTATCCGCCGTGCTATGTCCATGCGGAACAGGCGCTGCCTACCACTCCTCCGGTGAACAGCGTTCTCGACCTGCCGAGCCGGGCGGAAGCGCGCTGATGTTGCCGCGCCGCCAGACCGAGACGGTGATGATTGACTCCGTAGCGGTCGGCTCGTCAGCTCCCGTCATGGTACAGTCGATGACCAATACCGATACGGCGGATATTGCGGGCACGATTGCGCAGGTGAAAGAACTGGCGGAAGCGGGTTCTGAAGTCGTGCGCATCACGGTCAATAACGATGCGGCTGCGAAATGCGTCGCGGCGATCCGAGAGGGGCTTGATATTCTGGGGTGCACCGTACCGCTGGTCGGTGATTTTCATTATAATGGCCACCGCCTACTCGCAACTTATCCGGCGATGGCGGAGGCGCTTGCCAAGTACCGCATCAATCCCGGCAATGTGGGATTTGGTGAGAAACATGACAAGCAGTTTTCGGACATCATAGAGATGGCGCTGAAATATGACAAACCCGTGCGTATCGGCGTGAATGGCGGGAGTCTTGACCCTTCCGTGCTGGATCGTCTCATGGATAAAAATGCTGCATCCGCGACGCCGCAGACGGCGGAAGAAGTCATGCGTGAGGCGATGGTGGTATCCGCGTTGGAAAGTGCGGCGCAGGCCGAGAAAATCGGCATGGCACGTAATCGTATTATTCTATCCTGCAAGGTCAGCAAAGTGCAGGATCTGATTTCCGTGTATAGGTCGCTGGCGGCGCGATGCAATTACCCGCTGCATCTCGGGCTTACAGAAGCGGGGATGGGGTCGAAAGGAATCGTGGCATCGACTGCAGCATTGTCCGTGTTGCTGCAGGAAGGCATCGGCGATACGATCCGCATTTCACTGACACCGCGACCGGGTGAGGCGCGTACCGAAGAGGTGCGCGTGGCGCAGGAGATATTGCAGACCATTGGACTTCGGTCGTTTACACCGATGGTGACGTCCTGCCCCGGATGTGGGCGGACGACGAGTACTTACTTTCAGGAATTAGCCGAAAAGATACAGACATTCCTGCGCGACCAGATGCCGGTGTGGAAACATCAGTATGTGGGTGTGGAGGCAATGAACGTGGCTGTGATGGGCTGTATCGTCAACGGCCCCGGCGAATCGCGCCATGCGAATATCGGAATTTCATTGCCCGGCACGGGTGAATCTCCTGTTGCACCGGTGTTTGAAGATGGTATAAAAACCGCCACGCTACGGGGCGATTATATCGCCGAAGAGTTTCACGAGATGGTGCTGAAATATGTTGATCGCACCTACCAGAAGAAACAGGCTGTGGCATAACTCTTAGGATATTATGAGCCAACTCATCCAACCAGTTCGCGGGACGCATGATATTTACGGCGAGGAGATGCGCGTGTTCCGGCATGTGTGTGACCGGGCGCGAGAGGTGACGGGCACGTATGGATTCGCAGAAGCCTCGACCCCGATATTCGAATTTTCGGAAGTATATCACCGCACGTTGGGAGAAACCTCTGATGTGGTTTCCAAGGAAACTTATACATTCACCGACCGGGGTGGGGAATCGCTGACGCTCCGGCCTGAACTGACCGCGTCGCTGGCGCGGGCGTTCATCTCCAATAAATTGACGCAGAGTTTGCCGTGGAAGGTGTTCTATGCCGGACCGGCGTTTCGCTATGAACGTCCGCAAAAGGGCCGTCTCCGTCAGTTCCACCAGATCGGTGTTGAGTGTTTCGGTACGGATTCGCCGTTGCAGGATGTGGAAGCGATCGCCTGCGGGTGGGATGTCATCACCCGTTTGGGGCTTACCGAACTCGCCACTTTAGAGATCAATTCGCTGGGAGATGAGGCGAGTCGCAATAATTACCGGGCGACGCTGGTGGAGTATCTCCGGGCGCATCAGGCTGATTTGTCACCCGAAAGCCAGGTCAGGATAGAGAAAAACCCCCTTAGGGTATTGGATTCTAAGCAGGAACAGGATCGGGGCATCGTCGCCAATGCGCCGGATTTTGCCGATTCCTACACATCGTTGGCCAAGGATTGGTTTGCTCAGGTGCAGGAAATGCTTGCGGGTATGGGAATTATGTATAAGCTAAGTCCAAGGCTCGTACGGGGGCTTGATTATTATACGCATACGGTCTTTGAAGTGACCACCCGTGCTTTAGGAGCCCATAATACCATTCTCGCCGGCGGCCGTTACGACGGTCTGGTTCACCAGATGGGTGGGCCAGAAATTCCAGGAGTAGGCTGGGCGGCGGGGGTGGAGCGTCTTTCCCTGATGGTGCAGGGTGCTGAAGGGTTGTTATCCTCCCCGACGCGTCCGCTGGCGGTGATACCCGTCGGCCCAAGTGAAAGAGGCGCGGCGTTACGCATCAGCCACCAGTTGCGGCATAAGGGCGTAATGGTCGAGATTGTGGAGAAGAACGGTGTTGGGAAAGCACTGAAGAAAGCGGATCAGATTCAGGCATCGCTTGCCATTCTGATTGGCGATGAAGAAATGAAAAACAGTACCGTGACCGTGAAGCATCTCGGCACAGGGGAACAGGAAACCGTCAGTCAGGAAGCATTCCTGCAGCGTTATTAAACCAGCATCAGATTGAAACTATGATTCCACAAGAGAAACTGGAAAAAATCCTCCAGCGCCACCGCGAACTGAACGACCTCGTCATGCGCCCCGGCGATCTGGCGGGCGGCGAGTTCGGAAAATTGACGCGCGAGCTTTCCGAACTGAACCCGCTGGTCGAGACTATCCTGACGCTGAAACAGGCGCGGGCTGAGTTGAAAGAGATCGACGCAATGATCAATGACCCGTCTTCCGATGCGGAGATGAAGGCGTTGGCGACAGAAGAGAAATACGCCCTCGGCAAGCTTATCCCGCAGATGGAAAAAGATTTGCAGATGGCGCTGCTGCCGAAGGATGAAGATGACAGCAAGAATGTCATCATCGAAATTCGCGCTGGCACAGGTGGGGATGAGGCGGCTCTGTTCGGGCTCGATCTCTTCCGTATGTATCAGCGCTACGCCGAGCATATGGGCTGGGGTTTCGAGGTCATGTCGATGTCCGAGAACGGGCTTGGTGGAATCAAAGAGGGGACGGCTTCCATCTCGGGTAAGAACGTTTACGGGAAGATGAAATTCGAGTCGGGCGTGCACCGCGTACAGCGTGTGCCGCTTACTGAAACCAGTGGACGGATTCATACGTCTGCGGCGACCGTTGCAGTGCTACCCGAGGCGGAAGACATCGACATCCATATCGAAGAGAAGGATTTGCGGATTGACGTATTCCGCGCCTCCGGCCCCGGCGGACAGTCGGTCAACACGACCGATTCGGCAGTGCGTATTGTGCATATCCCGACCGGCATCACCGTGCAGCAACAGGACGAGAAATCGCAGCATAAGAACAAGGCGAAAGCACTTAAAATCCTGCGCGCGCGCATCTATGAGGCGGAGCGGGAGAAACAGGCGAATGCGCGTGCGGCGGATCGTAAGACGCAGGTCGGTTCCGGGGATCGTTCGGAGCGTATCCGTACCTATAACTTCCCGCAGAGCCGGGTGACGGATCACCGCATCAACCTGACCCTGCACAAGATTGAGGACATCCTCGCTGGCTATGGTCTGAAGGAAGTCGTCGAAGCACTGATCGCGCAGGATCAGGTCATGAAACTCTCGGCGATGGAAAGCTAAATGTCACAACAGGCGCTCAGAATCCAGACTATACCGGAAGAGAGTCTTCCTACCCTTCGCATCTTATGGGCAGAAGGGGTGGCGTTGCTTAAGGCAGCGGATGTGGAAAGCTCGTTGCCGGATGCGCGGTTGCTGTTGCAGCATGCGCTGTCGCTCAGCCCGGAAGCATTTTTGCTGGCGTTGGAGAATGTCGTAGAGGACGAGTATACGGCGCGGTATTTCCGCTATCTCGACCGTCGTATTGACCATGAGCCGGTCAGCCGCATCATGGGTCGCCGTGCGTTCTGGAAACATGAGTTTTTGATTACTACCGCTACCCTTGATCCGCGTCCTGATAGCGAGACGCTGTTGGAGGCCGTGCTGGACGCAGTTCCGGGTCGCCACGCACCCCTGAAATTACTCGATTTGGGTACGGGCACGGGATGTCTGTTGTTATCGCTGCTTGCGGAATATGAGCAGGCGAGTGGTGTGGGCATCGATCAATCGTTACCGGCGGTCGAAATCGCCACTCTCAATGCGCGGCGTCTGGAGCTTCAGGAGCGCGCGGAATTCATGGTGTCCGACTGGCAGGATTTTGCTGGCGAGAAATTCGACATCATCATCAGTAATCCACCCTATATTCCCACCGCGGCCATCCAGAATCTGATGCCAGAAGTGGCGGGGTATGACCCACGCGCGGCGCTTGATGGCGGTGCGGACGGGCTGGATGCATACCGGGCGATTTTCGCGCGGTTGCACATATGGCTGGCGGCAGGCGGTGTCGCCGCATTCGAAGTGGGAATTGGACAGGACGCGGAGGTGCGCGCACTGGCCGAAGAAGCAGGATTCACCTGGAAAGAAACCCGAGCCGACCTTGCCGGAGTTCCGCGCATCGTCGTCATCACATCAACAAGTCAGGCAGTGTAATGGAACAAGGCAGAGAAGGTATGAGACCCAAACGCAATATGATGAACAATCAGCGCCGTCATCAGAATAATCGCTATGGGCGCAATAATAATAACGGCGGCGGCGGCGGTGGAAATCATCGCAACTATAATAGTGGCATGGAGAACGAAGATTCCGATCATGTTTCCCCGCGTCAGCGCAAGATGGCGATGACCCAGCGCGAGAAGTACGTCAATATGGGCCGGGAAGCGGCGCAGTCGGGTGACCGGGTATTGGCGGAATATTACTTCCAGCATGCAGATCATTACCTGCGCATCATCAATCTTTCCAACCCTGCTCCCGCGCAGCATCACCAGCACCAGAACCAGAGTCAGCAGCAGGAGGGTGGCAACCACACTTCTCACCAGCATCAGAGCCAGCCGCAACAACCGCATCAATCCCATCAGGATGACGCGCCGCAGGAGGATAGTATGGATGATGAGAGCGCCAGCCTGCCGCTTGATCAGGTATTGCCTGCCCCCCGTTCCATGCCGCGCACGCGTTCCAAGCCTGCGCCTGCGCCGGAGCCGTTGGAAGACGAAGACGACACCAATCCTTATTAGTCGTTAGTCGGCGGGGATGACGCGCACCTGACCCAAGCTGGTCTTGGCCGTGGCGGCGATGGGGAAGCGGTGCGCTGGGATGATTTGCATCAAGATGGGCGGATCACCTTTTTCAAATTCTTTTTGTTCTTTATCACTGTAGCCGCCTAATGGTTTGCGGCTGGCGCTGTAGAGGCTTTTTTCCTTATCGTGCAGCTCGAAGCGGTATTCGGTGAAGCGCCGACCGTCATAGACCTTGAAGGCGATATCCTCCATCCCCGACATTACGCCGAAGAACAGATGTTGGGTAGCAGTCAGGGCGTCCACGCTCTGATTCTTGCTTTCTTGCGGCACATCCGGGCGGCTGGCGCGGTTATCGGGCGGGGTGACGGTGGCGTGGATGACATTGCCTTTCGCGTCGTAGGCGATGTCAACACTGCGGGATTTATGTTTATATTTCACGTCCCAATGCGCTCGGACGGGGGTGTAGGTACAGACCGCCGCACTACAGGATTTCGTGCCCTCGACGGTAGCCTTGCGTAGTTGCTTGGTGAAGATGCGCACAAGGCCGGAGGTCTTCATCTGCATCTGCGCGCGGTAGGCGGTGTCGCTTTCCTCCCAATAAAGCCATAATTTCCCGGAGCGGATGCCGTTCCAATAAATCTTGTAAGACACCTCATCTTTCAATGGGATAGAGGGGGATGGGGGTGGCGTGACCACCGTGGCGGCGGGGGCATGAGCCGGTAGAATCAGCACAGTTAGTAGGATAATCAGCGTGGATGCGCGTATAATCTTGTCGAAATGGATTCTACTTCCCATATGATGACTATGCCAACATTTATGGCGGAAGAAAAAGGAAAAAGACGACATGCAGATCGAACGCTACACCGAACAGGCCAAGCACTTATTGCAAAGCGCGCAAGGGGATATGCTCAAGCGCTCCCACCAGCGCATGATGCCCGAGCATTTGCTGGCGGCCGCGCTGTCCTCGACCGACCCGCAACCGCAGCAGTTGCTTACGGCAGCGGGGGGAAATATCGCCCAGCTTAAAAGTCTGGTGGAAGAGGCGCTGGCCAAGCAGCCGAAGGTAGAGACCAGTGACGGGACGGGCGCGCTCTATCTGGAGACCAGCACAGCTCGGCTCATCGGCAAAGCGGAAGAACTGGCCCAAAAGGAAGGCGATAAATTCGTTACAGTCGAGATGTTCCTGCTGGCGATGGCGCTGGCGGAGGAGACAAGTGCCGCCAAATCCATGAAGGCGGCGGGCGTCACCGCGCAGTCGCTACGCAAGGCCATTGATGACCTCCGAAAAGGGCGAAAAGCCCATTCGGCGAATGCGGAGGAGCAGTATCAGGCGCTCGAAAAATATACCAAGGATTTCACCGAACTGGCGCGGCAGAACAAGCTCGACCCCGTCATCGGGCGGGATGAAGAAATCCGCCGGACGATGCAGGTGCTCTCGCGCCGGACGAAGAATAACCCGGTGCTTATCGGCGAACCGGGTGTCGGGAAGACCGCCATCATCGAAGGGCTGGCGCAGCGTATTGTGGCAGGTGATGTGCCGGAGACATTGAAGGATAAACGACTGCTGTCGCTCGACCTCGGAGCACTCATCGCGGGTGCGAAATTCCGGGGGGAATTCGAGGAGCGCTTGAAAGCGGTCATTACGGAAATCCATGCGCATGAGGGAGATGTCATTCTCTTCATCGACGAGCTGCATACGCTGGTGGGCGCGGGCGCAGGGGATGGGGCGATGGATGCGTCCAACCTGTTAAAACCGGCTCTGGCACGCGGTGAGCTGCATTGCGTCGGGGCGACGACGCTGGATGAATACCGCAAGCATATCGAGAAGGACGCAGCATTGGCACGGCGGTTCCAGTCGGTATTTGTGTCCGAGCCGACGGTGGAGGATACGATTTCCATCCTGCGCGGACTCAAAGAAAAATACGAGGTGCATCACGGGATTCGTATCACCGACGGCGCTATCGTCGCCGCGGCGACATTGTCCAACCGGTATATCACGGATCGCTTTTTGCCGGAGAAGGCGAGTGACTTGATGGACGAGGCGGCGTCGCGCCTTCGCATGGAAGTGGATAGTAAACCGGAAGAGCTGGACGAGTTGGATCGCAAGATTATCCAGCTCAAGATCGAGCGCGAGGCACTGAAGAAAGAAACGGATACGGCATCGCGTGATCGGTTGAAGAAGCTGGAGCAGGAGTTGAAGGCGCTGGAGAAAGAATCCACTGAATTTACGGCGCGCTGGCAGTCCGAGAAATCGCGGTTGCAGGAAGACCGGACATTGAAAGAACAGCTCGACGCCGCCAAGGGCGAGTTGGAACAGGCGCAGCGCAAGGGTGACCTGGCACGGGCGGGGGAGCTGGCCTATGGCATCATCCCTGAACTGGAGAAGAAACTTCACCGCATCGAGGATCAAACCCGTCCGAAATCGGCCCTGATGCAGGAAGCGGTGACGGATGAGGATATTGCCTCTATCGTCGCGCGGTGGACGGGCATCCCGATGGAGAAAATGCTGGAAGGCGAGCGGGACAAATTGCTGCGCACGGAAGAAGAATTACGCAAATATGTGGTTGGGCAGGAAGAGGCGTTGGTGGCGGTGGCCAATGCGGTTCGCCGTGCACGGGCGGGTCTTGGTGACCCGTCGCGGCCTATCGGCTCTTTCCTGTTCCTCGGGCCGACGGGTGTGGGCAAAACGGAGCTGACCAAGGCGCTGGCGCGGTTCATTTTTGACGATGAGCAGGCAATGATCCGCATCGATATGTCGGAATTCATGGAGAAGCATGCCGTTGCACGCCTCATTGGTGCGCCTCCGGGGTATGTGGGGTATGAGGAAGGCGGGGTCATCACAGAAGCGGTGCGCCGCCGCCCGTATCAGGTCATCCTGTTCGACGAGGTCGAGAAGGCCCATCCGGATGTGTTCAATATCCTGTTGCAGGTGTTGGACGAGGGGCGTCTAACCGACGGGCAAGGCCGCACGGTCGATTTCCGCAATACGATCATTATCCTCACTTCCAACCTCGGATCGCAGCATATCGCGGCGCTGGAGGACGGGGAGAGCATGGAGCATGTGCGCGGGCGGGTGATGGATGAGGTCAGGAAATCGTTCCGGCCGGAATTCCTCAATCGTCTCGATGAAATCATCCTGTTCAGCCGTCTGGGACGCGATTTGATGCACAAAATCGTCGAAATACAGCTATCCAAGCTCATCAAACGGCTCGGGGATCGTCATATCACCCTCAAACTCGACCAAAAGTCGCTCGATTGGCTCGCGGAAGCGGGATATGACCCGGTATATGGCGCGAGGCCGCTCAAACGCGTTATCCAACGCTCGCTGGAGAATAAGCTGGCGACGTCGCTGCTCGATGGGTCAATCGCCGATGGGCAGACGGTGGAAGTCTCCGCCGACGCGGATGGGTTGCTGATTAGCAGCGGGAAAAAGAAAGCGGCGTAATAAACTAGGTTGATATTTTTTTAGTTTGTCATACCAGTGGAGGCTGGCATCCATTCCAACAGCCTTCGACCCAACATATATGCTTAACTAGTATATTGTATCGCAGACGCGATGCCGTTGGATGCCAGCCTGCGCTGGCTGGCATGATGATAAGGTGTGGATGCTATAACCCCGCCGTAATGATACGCGTAAAGTTAGCGTGCAGCGACCTGGGTCGGTTTGTTGGGCTGGAGGCTGGCGATCTTGGACTGGTAGGTGCGCTTGGTCTCGGCGAAGCGCAGCAATTCCTTGCCTGTCAGTTTTGTGCCGCCGGCGAATTTGACGCCTGCGGGGTTGATTTGAGCGCCATTTTTGATGATCTCATAGTGTAGGTGCGGTCCCGTTGCCATTCCGGTCGCGCCTACATACGCGATGATCTGGCCCTGACGGACACGCGCGCCGTTGCGGATGCCGGGAGCAATACGGCTGGCATGGCCGTAGGCGGTGGAGTAGGTCGGGTTGTGTTTGATCATCACGTAATTGCCGTAATCCCCACGGCGGCCAGACCAAGAAACCACCCCGTCACCCGCGGCGAAGATGGGCGTACCCGTACCCGCCGCGAAATCGATTCCCTTATGCATGCGGGAATAGCCTAGCACGGGGTGACGGCGGAAGCCGTAGCCTGAGGAGATGCGAGCGCCATCCATGGGCGTTCTAAGTAATTGTTTTACAATGTTTTCCCCGTTCTCATTGTAGAAATGCGCCATGCCTAAACTATCGACGAACCGATAGATCTTATGTTGTTTGCCGCCCGTGATGAGGTTGGCGAAGAGGATGTTGCCGGTACTGACAAGGATGCCGTCGTCGGTGACTTTCTTCTCGTATAGCACTTCAAAGCTGTCACCCTGTTTGATGTCGCGCTGGAAATCGATGTCGTAACTATAGGCGCGGATGAGTTCGAGGATGGCTGCATCAGGCAGGCCTTTTTGTTTCGCCGTATAATAAAGACTTCCTTTGATCTTATCCTTACCCCAATCCAGCTTCAGGGTGGTCGGTTTTTTCATGTTCAGCGCCTGATAGGAACCGTTGGGCATCCGGTTCAGAGAGACCTGCTCGATATTCGACAGTTTGATATTGAGGTTCTGCAGATAGGGGTCGGAGCTTGCGATGTGCGCCTGCTTGTTAATGGTCATGGTGACGGGCAGGCCGATGCGGAGATCGCGTGGGTTGAAGGAGGGCTTCAGCGAGGAAATAATACTGTAAGCATCGTCACGTCCAATGCCCTGGCTCATCAGTAGGCCGAGCAGGTTGTCGCCAGAGGCGACTTTAATATCCACCTGACGCGGCCAGACGGGCGGTTTCTCTTTGAGGACGATGCCCTGTGCCTTGCCGGATGACTTCGGAGATTTCAGCGGTTTGTCTGTTTTGGAGTCCGCCGTCAGGAACTGATCCTGTACGATATTGGCCAGCGAAGAAAGGGCTACACTGCCCAGAATACCTACGCATGCGCCGAGGATGAACCAGGAGACGCGGAGGCGATTGGCGCGCTTGACACTGATGCCGTTGACTCGGGGGTGGAGGGATTTGTTCACTGCATGCATCAGGGTCGCTGCATCTCGTATTCGGTTATAAAACAAGCTATTATATACATAAAGTCCATGGCACGCCATGAAACACAGCGAATTTTTCATGGAACGGCTGGATTTTCAAGCAAAAAGAGCATCATACCGAAATTATTTGGACGATTGTGTAATAATACACTCTACCATATATAGTAGTGTGTCTTAAAAGACCCCCTAGAAACGATAGTTCTGCATCGTTACAAACCCCTTGCGGGGAGCGGCTGGGAGCGTTGCAACAATAAATTGAAAATTCGACTTGACGAGTAGGGGGCGCATCAGTAGATTGCTGGCCTCTCGCGAGGGCGGGAATGGGCTCAACGTGGCTTGTTTCCTGAGATTTTCGCGAATAACCAAGAATAAGGAAATGCTCGATGCCGACGATTAACCAGTTGGTGCGCAAGCCGCGCAAACCTGTAGGCCGCCGTAACAAGGTTCCGGCAATGGAAGCAAACCCGCAGAAACGTGGCGTTTGCACCCGTGTTTACACGACCACCCCGAAGAAACCGAACTCGGCGCTGCGTAAAGTCGCCCGTGTCCGTCTCACCAACAAGTTCGAAGTGACGAGCTATATTCCCGGCGAAGGCCACAATCTTCAGGAGCACTCCGTGGTCATGATCCGCGGGGGCCGTGTGAAGGATTTGCCAGGGGTACGTTACCACATCATCCGCGGTACGCTTGATACCCAAGGCGTCAAAGACCGTAAACAACGTCGTTCGCATTACGGCGCGAAACGTCCGAAATAACGAAAGGCTTAGCGGCTGTGCCGCTTAGAGTTTAGTTATCCCCGCGAAAGCTGGGATCCAGAGTAAAGAAAGCATTAGATTCCCGCTTTCGCGGGAATGACAGTTGAAGGAGATAGAGAACCATGTCACGCAGAAGAAGAGCCGAACGCCGCGAAGTTTTCCCGGATCCGAAATACGGTAGCACCACGCTTACCAAGTTCATGAACGGTATCATGATCCAGGGCAAGAAATCCGCCGCTGAGCGTATCGTGTACGGCGCGCTGGAAATCATCCAGAGCAAGACCGGTAAGGATCCTATCGAAGTGTTCCAGCAAGCGCTGGAAAACGTCATGCCGTCCATCGAGGTGCGCTCGCGCCGCGTGGGTGGTGCGACCTATCAGGTGCCGATGGAAGTACGTCACGAGCGTCGTCTCTCCCTCGCCATCACCTGGATCGTCGGCGCGATGCGTCAACGTAAAGCTGAGAAAACCGCGAAGGAGAAAATGGCCGGCGAGATCCTCGACGCGCTGAATAACCGCGGCACGGCGATCAAGAAACGCGAAGACACGCACCGTATGGCGGAAGCCAACCGCGCCTTCAGCCATTTCCGCTGGTAGGCTTAAATCGTTACCGTCGAAGGGTGCTGGTTGCTGGCGCCCTTTGGCATTTCCAACTCAGCAACTGTGAAACAAGAAACTTAGGAATCGCTTACAATGGCCCGTCAGACCAATTTGAATATGTACCGCAATATCGGGATCATGGCCCACATCGATGCCGGGAAAACCACGACCACCGAGCGCGTGCTGTATTACACCGGTAAATCCCATAAAATCGGCGAAGTGCATGAAGGTGCGGCGACGATGGACTGGATGGAACAGGAGCAGGAGCGCGGGATCACGATTACCTCCGCTGCGACGACCTGCCACTGGCGCGATCACCGCATCAACATCATCGATACCCCCGGCCACGTGGATTTCACGATCGAAGTCGAGCGTAGCTTACGCGTTCTCGATGGCGCGGTCGCCGTATTCGATTCCGTTGCCGGCGTTGAGCCGCAGTCCGAGACCGTATGGCGCCAGGCTGATAAGTACCATGTGCCGCGTATCTGTTTCGTCAACAAGATGGATCGTACCGGCGCTGACTTCTATCGCTGCGTCGATATGATGGTCGACCGCCTCGGTACCAAGCCGCTGGTGCTTTCCTTACCGCTGGGTGGGGAAGAGACCTATAAAGGCATTATCGACCTCGTGAAGATGAAAGCCGTCGTCTGGAAAGACGAGTCGCTGGGCGCACAATTCGAATATACCGAGATCCCGGAAGAGTATAAGGAAAAAGCGGCTTCCTATCGCGAAACACTGATGGAAACCGCTGTGGAAGCCGATGACGAAGTCATGGAAAAATACCTCGCGGGTGAGACCATCAGCGAAGAAGAGCTGAAGAAATGTATCCGCAAAGGAACGGTTTCCTTCAAGTTCGTGCCCGTCATCAATGGTTCCGCATTTAAAAACAAAGGTGTTCAGCCGTTGCTCGACGCTGTTGTCGACTACCTCCCAAGCCCGCTGGACATTCCTCCAGTAGAAGGTGTGCACCCGGATACGGATGCGCCTGAGACGCGTGCGACCGAAGATGCTGCACCACTTTCCGCGCTCGCATTCAAAATCATGAACGATCCGTTCGTCGGCTCGCTGACCTTCACCCGCATCTATTCAGGGAAGATGGAAAGCGGCGTCACCCTCATCAACACGATCAAGGGCAAGAAAGAACGTATCGGCCGTATGCTGCTGATGCACGCAAACAGCCGGGAAGACGTGAAAGAAGCATACGCAGGGGATATCGTTGCGCTGGCGGGTCTGAAAGACACCACCACCGGGGATACGCTGTGCGACCAAGATAAGCCGATCATCCTCGAACGCATGATTTTCCCGGAGCCCGTTATCTCCGTGGCGGTCGAGCCGAAAACTAAGGGTGACCAGGAGAAAATGGGCGTGGCCTTGTCCCGCCTCGTCGCTGAGGATCCTTCGCTGCGCGTTCATACCGATCAAGAGACCGGCCAGACCATCCTGAAGGGCATGGGCGAGTTGCACCTTGAGATCATCGTCGACCGTATGCGCCGTGAATTCAAAGTGGAAGCCAATGTCGGCGCGCCGCAGGTTGCGTACCGCGAGACGATCTCCAAGCCCTACACCATCGATTACACGCACAAGAAACAGTCCGGTGGTTCCGGTCAATTCGCGCGCGTCATCATCGAGTTGGAACCGAATCCCGGCAATGGCTATGAGTTCGAGAGCAAGGTCGTCGGCGGTTCCGTACCGCGTGAATTCGTTCCCGGCGTGGAAAAAGGCATGAAATCGGCGCAGGATACTGGCGTACTCGCTGGCTTCCCTTGCATCGACTTCAAAGCCCGCCTCATCGACGGTGCGTACCATGATGTCGATTCCAGCGTGCTGGCGTTCGAGATCGCGGCCCGCGCCGCATTCCGTGAAGGGATCGCGAAAGCCGGCCCGAAACTGCTTGAGCCCGTCATGCGCGTCGAAGTCGTCACGCCTGAGGATTACATGGGCGACGTGATCGGAGACTTGTCTTCCCGTCGCGGTCAGGTCACCAGCATGGATAGCCGCGGTAATGCCCGCGTTGTCAACGCGATGGTACCGCTCGCCAATATGTTCGGGTACGTAAATACCCTGCGTTCGATGTCTCAGGGCCGGGCGCAATACACCATGCATTTCGACCATTATGCCGATGTTCCGAGCAACGTGGCCGACGAAATCAAAGCCAAAGTGGCATAACGAACAGGAATCAGGAGAAACCTCATGTCTAAAGCGAAATTTGAGCGGAATAAGCCGCATTGTAACATTGGGACGATTGGTCACGTTGACCATGGCAAGACGTCGTTGACGGCAGCTATCACGAAGGTGCTGGCTGAGCTGGGCCGCGCGGAATATAAGGCGTATGATTCGATCGACGCCGCTCCGGAAGAAAAAGCGCGCGGTATCACCATCTCGACCGCACACGTCGAGTACGAGACCGAGAAACGCCACTACGCCCACGTCGATTGCCCCGGCCACGCCGATTATGTGAAGAACATGATCACGGGTGCGGCGCAGATGGATGGCGCGATCCTCGTTGTGTCGGCTGCTGACGGCCCGATGCCGCAGACGCGTGAGCACATCCTGCTCGCCCGCCAGGTCGGTGTGCCTGCGATTGTCGTGTTCCTCAACAAATGTGACATGGTGGATGATCCGGAACTGCTCGACCTCGTTGAGCTGGAAGTCCGCGAACTTCTCTCCAAGTACGATTTCCCGGGTGACGATATTCCGATCATCAAAGGCTCGGCTTTGGCTGCGCTCGACGGCTCCAACCCGACGCTGGGCAAGGATGCGATCAACGCGCTGATGCAGGCGGTGGATGCCTATATCCCGCAGCCTGAGCGGGCGATCGACAAGCCGTTCCTGATGCCGATCGAGGATGTGTTCTCGATCTCCGGCCGTGGTACGGTGGTGACGGGTCGTGTCGAGCGTGGCGTCGTCAATGTCGGCGACGAACTCGAGATCATCGGGATCAAAGCGACGCAGAAGACGATCTGCACCGGTGTCGAGATGTTCCGCAAACTGTTGGATCGCGGGGAGGCTGGCGATAACGTCGGTATCCTGCTGCGTGGTACGAAGCGTGAGGATGTTGAGCGTGGTCAGGTACTGGCGAAGCCGGGTTCCATCACGCCGCACACCAAGTTCACGGCTGAGGCGTACATCCTCACCAAGGACGAAGGTGGCCGCCATACGCCGTTCTTCAGCAACTATCGTCCCCAGTTCTACTTCCGCACGACGGATGTGACGGGTTCGGTGGAACTGCCGACGGGTACCGAGATGGTCATGCCGGGGGATAACATCTCCCTGACCGTGAAACTGATCGCGCCTATCGCCATGGATGAAGGCCTCCGCTTCGCTATCCGCGAAGGTGGTCGCACCGTCGGCGCTGGCGTCGTCGCGAAAATTATTGAGTAG
>JBGTBD010000020.1:0-13632 GCA_041749475.1 Rickettsiales bacterium | reverse complement strand
GACCAATGAGGAACCATACGTCGATGGGCCATTGTGGGTGCGGGAATGGTACAATCTGCGGTTTGCGCAGCGGCGGTTATGGATGCAGTCACATTCGCTGTCGCACCGCGTCATCACGCTGACGGGTCGGTTCTCGGCGTTTCGCGCCAGTGCCGTACTGCGCAATGATTTTATCGAGACGGTGGAAGAGGATTATTTGAATCACTGGCTATGGGGGCGGTTCCGCTTCCTTTCGGGGGACGATAAAAGCACATGGTATTGCCTGCTGAAGCAAGGCGGGAAGATGCTCTATATCCCCGATGCGATGGTGCTGACGCTGGAGCGTATCGACGGTGATCCGTGGCGGCGGGTGCAGGATAACATGCTGCGCTGGTCGGGCAACATGCTGCGTATCGGGATGCGGGCGCTGGATCTGGGGCCGCGCGCGATGCCGCTTTATATATGGTGGTGTCTGGTGGATCAGCGGTTGGCGATATGGACCGTGCCTTCGGGCATCACGATGGCGGTGTTGCTCAGCATCAGTGAATATAGCGGGTTCCTGTGGGCGTTCTTCGCGTGGGTGCTGTGTACGCGGGCCATCGTCAGCATCGCGCTATGCAGTTTCGGAGGAACATTCCATATCGCGTTCCCGGTTTTGCTTTATTTTAATCAGGTGGCAACGTCTTTCGTAAAGATATACATGCTGTTTCGCCTGCCACAGCAAGCTTGGGCGAACCGGCATGGGGTACTGAAAGTGAGGCCCTTGGCCGCCTATCCCTTCCGATTATGGATGGCGCGCTATCTCACCATATTCTATTTATGCCTGATGGTGGTATTGGTCTGCTGGATCAGCGGAATGCGGTTCGCCTGAGGCGCACTATCTTAGGCTGTATAATTCATAACGATTTTTTCTTGTCACGCGGTTCCTTATTGGTCTATGCACGGCGGAAGAATGATAAAAGGGACTATCATGAGCGTGAAATACGATGTCTGTATGTTGGGAATGGGCCCGGTGGGCACTGTTTCCGGTTTATGCTTCGCCAAGCAAGGATTCCAGGTCATTGGTGTCGATGTGAACCCGGAACGGGTGCGCATTTTCACGGAAGGCCGCGCACCGTTCGCGGAGCCGGGGGTCGATGAGTTGGTGAAAGAGACCATCGCGATGAAGACGTTCCGTGTTACTGCGGATGCAAAAGACGCCATCGCCGCGTCGCAGATTATCATGATCGCGGTCGGTACGCCGACGCCGGAAGAGACGGGTATTCCCGATTTGTCGCAACTTGATGCCGTGGCAAAAACTATCGGTGAATCCATCAAGGATGTTTCGCACCAACCCATTATCGTTGTGCGCTCAACCGTACCGCCGGGGACGATGCGGACGCGTATCGCCACACTCATCGCCGAGCATTCAGGTAAAGCAGCGGGCGAAGAATTCTTCATCGGCTCCAACCCTGAGTTCCTGCGTGAAGGCCGTGCGATCAAAGATTTCTTCCATACGGGCCGCGTCGTCATCGGCGCGGATACGCCTGCGACGGCGGATGCCATCGAGCGTCTTTATAAGGATGTCTCGGGCAAGCGTGTGAAAGTATCCGTCGAGTCAGCCGAGTTCGCGAAATATGTCGATAATACGTGGCACGCACTCAAGGTGACGTTCGCCAATGAGATTGGTCGCCTATGCCAAGGCTTCGGCGGCAACCCGGAGGAGACGACGCATATCTTCCTCAGCGATGACCAATTGAATATTTCTCCCTACTATCTCCGCCCCGGTTTCGCATTCGGTGGCTCGTGTCTGCCGAAGGATACACGCGGTATCCTCGCACTGGCGAAGAAGAGCGGTGTCAGCATGCCGCTGATCGCCGGTATACTGCCCAGCAACGAAGAACACATCGACCAAGGCGTTGCGCGCATCATGGCCCATAACCCGAAGACGGTGGCCATCCTCGGATGTGCATTTAAAGAACATGTAGACGATCTGCGCGAAAGCCCCGCCTTGATGGTGGCATCGAAATTATTGGCCAAGGGCGTGAAGGTCATAGGCCATGATCCGCATCTGCAAGTGGGTGAGAAACTCGCTCTTCCCCGCACGGAAGAGAAGCTCACGCTCGCTACAGTGGAAGAGGCGACGGCGCAAGCGGATGTACTCGCCCAACTGCATAACATCCCGCTCTATGCGCAATTAAGTTCGGAAAAGCCATGCGTAAATCTCACCACGCTAGTGGTTGCCGATGCGCATGATGCGCGGATGAAAGCGGTTAGCTAATCAGGAATAATTCATAGAGCGCAATCGCCGCCGCGTTTGAGACGTTCAGCGATTCCATGCGTTCATGCATCGGGAGTTTCACCAGCAGGTCGCAATTCTCTGCCGTCAGTCGGCGGAGGCCTTTGCCTTCGGCGCCGAGGACGAGGGCGGTGCGTTTTCCCAGTTTGGCATCGCGGATGTTTTTATCTGCGCTACCATCCAGTCCGGCGACCCAGTATCCCGCTTTCTGTATTTCCTCGATGGCGCGGGAGAGGTTTGTTACGTGGATAAAGGGAACCATATCTAGCGCACCGCACGCAGCTTTGGCCATGACGCCGCCTTCAGTGGCGGAGCTGTCCTTGGGGCAGACGACGGCGGCGACGTCGAACGCGGCAGCCGAGCGCAGGATGGCGCCGACATTGTGCGGGTCGGTCACCTGATCGAGCAGGAGGATGGGTTTTTCGGTCTCCAAGATTTCATCCAGCGCGAGGCCTTCCAGTGGCTCGACCAGTATGGCGACGCCTTGATGGACGGCGTCGCGGCCCACTAGCTGTTCGATATCTTTATGGGCCATGATCTCCGCTTTCAGCGGCGCGGGGGGTGCGCCATGCTCTTCCATCGCGTTCTGGGTCATCACCACCCGTTTGCAGACGCGCTCGGGGTTATTCAGCGCGGCAACGGTGGCGTGGACGCCGTAGATCCAATAAGGTTTGGCGGAAGAGGCGGAATGTTTCACTGGGGATACTCCTTGGTTCCGGGCACTATAGGAAACACCGATCCCCTGACACAAGCACGGATTGGCCTTTCCCTCACGAATAGTGCCAAAAATCCTTTTTTATTGACAGTTCCGGGGGCATCGGTTAGCTCTCAGGCCTGCTCGCGGCACTGTTAATGGGGTTTCCCGGTGCCGCACCCGGATGGAGGGGTGGCCGAGCGGTCAATGGCAACAGACTGTAAATCTGTCGGGTTCGCCCTACGTTGGTTCAAATCCAACCCCCTCCACCATCTCTCTTTAAGCTGTTGTTATATAATTAAGCCTTTGACGTAGAAGCGTTAATTTTTGCTCTTGGTACACAAGTCTGGTACACATGGAGTATGGAAAAAGTGCCTAAACAGACCTTTGTGGTGAAGCGAAACGGTACCTATTATTTTAGGAAACGCCTTCCCGATGATGTTGCTTCCTACCTTGGTAAGCGAGAAATCAAAAAATCCCTTAGTACGTCCGATTACAAAAAAGCTTGCACCTTAGCCAATATAGAGGCCTTGAAAGCTGACCAGGAAATTGAGCGGGCCAGAGCAATGGCCAAAATCAATAATGAGTCTCCCGAAGTGTTCATCAAACTGGAGGATTTCGACACGTTTGAGATTGAGCGAATGGTTCTCGTTTGGTTTGCGAAAAAAGACCAAGCAGCGAAGGAGGAAGTGGCACAGCTTCACTACTCTGGCTTACCCCCCGATGGGCAGAAAGAGATAGAAGAAACGCTCATTGACGAAGTCATATTCTGGTACAAACCAACCAATGAAAGATTCAATGCGGCATTACAGATTGCTAACCGAATACTGAACGAAGCCAAAGTACGGTTCAATAAAACAAGTACACAATTCTCTCATTTCCTTAACCTAGTGCAGGAAGCCATGCTGGAGAGTGCAGACCGTGCCAAGGCCCGTATCGTGGATAAGGAACGAGCTGATAAAAGCTTCAATGCATTTTTTCGACAAAGCTGCCAAACATATCGAAAGTGACGTGGTACGCAATGTAGGGCTAACCCTTGAACAGCTTATTGAACGCTTTTTGGCCGACCCGAAACGCGAAGCGGTAACCATTCACTCACTAAGAGCCTATAAGGAGAAATTCCATTTTCTAACAGAGGTTTTAGGCAAACAGACGCGCATACAGGAAATTACTAGGGACGATAACACCCCCTTTGCGGTATCGGTATCCATTACGGAACATCTAGCGGGTCGCGGTAAGGGTGGCTTAGATGATGTCTGGTGGGAAAGGTCTACGACTACGGAAGGCGTATAGGGAGGCCCGGCGAAGCGGCTGGTTTCTACCCATAGCATGATGTTACCAGTAACCAGCCCTTGCGTTCTCATTCTTTCAGCGGCACGGTAGTATAGAAGCTCATGGCCTGCTCCATAACCTCATTCCAATGTGGGTAATTATGGCCACCTATACATTGAAATTCAGGATGAGGCCGGAAACAACCAAGGTCAATTTCATGGCTTTCCTTTTAATTCAAAGGGGAAAAGAGTAGATAGTTCAGTAGAGTTTTTATCCACGTTCTTTTCTAGCGGATATTATATAAAATCTGAGGAATTTAAACCTGGGAAAGGGTATAATTATCCACAAGATGAAAGCAAAATATTGTTTGAAGGAACAAAAGAAGAAATTGATGCGGGAGTGGCTGCTCTCCGTGCAGTTAAGGACCATGTCAATCAACAGAATGATGAGTATTACGGTCTGCCTTTTACAGGTTCCAATCATCACAATAGCGGGTCTGTAGCAATTGCTAATTTAAGAGCACTTCAGGCTAAACTTAGTGCCATTACTAATGGTGAAAGAACTATTTCAGACGAGCAAATCGAAGACGTCAAAAGCTGGGGAGCTGACGAACAAAATAATGGTTTTGCTAATCCGGGCACAAATACTGGTGAAGATTGGGTTCCTTTGGACATATTATTCAATCCGTCAGCTGGAGGTGAAGGAAGCGATGAGATAATAGGAAATTCGGGGGATGATGATTTAAGTGATGATGGTCCGCCACTATCTCCCGGCGAATCCAAATCAGGTGATGGCTACGACACTTTAGAAGACTTTTCCGATGATGGAATTCCTAGTGCTGATGTTCTCACGGGTACAGGCGGTGATGATTCACTAAGGGGATTATCCCTCAATGATGTTTTGGTTGGCGGTGGCGGAAACGATTTTCTGGATGGTGGCGAGGGGCAGAATTATATCATTGGCGGCTCTGGCATGGATTACATCACAAATGCGTATTACGCATTAGGTGGGAGCGGAAGTGACACCATTAATCTTAGTTCTATTGCAGGTGCGTCAGCATTTGGTGGTTCAGGTAATGACACTATCCGAATCGGTGCAATAAATGCAGTTGTGAATGCTGGCGACGGGGATGACTATGTAGAGACCCCCTTTGCAGGTGGCCTCACGATTAATCTGGGGGATGGAAACAATTCACTCAGTATTGCTAATCCTTACGGCTTTCCGGGCAGTACAAGCGATTCTAATACAATTAGCGCGGGTTCCGGCAATAACAATATACTCATTCAGACGGGGGAATTTTATACGGTCAATCTGGGCGGAGGAAATAACACAGTAAATAGTAATGTGGCCTACAACATCACCGCAGGTGGCGGTAACAATTACTTTACTGGCGCAGCCGTGAATGTGAGTGTTGGCAATGGCAATAACTCCGTCAATTCATATTCAGCGGATGGGAAGCCGTTTACATTTAATGGGGGCAGTGGGTTTAACGGGGTTATTTCCTATGCGCCAAATCATAAGATTTCCGTCGGAGGTGAGGCTTCCATCGTCGTGTACGGCAGTGGCACGATTAATGGAGGTAGCGGCATACAATCCGTAAATGTGTTTGGTTGGCGTAATCAGTTCATCTCTCTTGGCGATGATGGGGATTATGTAAACAGTGGACAGGGCGACGATTTTCTGGATGGAGGCGGCGGTGCTGATACTTTGAGCGGCAGTGGTGGCAATGATATTCTGGTGCTTGACCAAGACGACATCACGCTGGGGTATTTCACCGGAGGTGCAGGATATGATTCGGCCTTCTTCTCCGGCGATGCGACGGGCATTGATTTTCTTGCGCGGGGCATTGAGAACTTCGGTGGTCTGGTCGGCCTGACCGAAGAGGATGATGCGTTCGATACGGGTACGGGTATACTAGGCAATCTCTACCAGATGAAGTCCGGTAATGATGTGATGGGCCTGAAGGGATCAGCCGCGACAATTGACACAGGCTTCGGCAATGACCTCGTAAACGCGGAAACACGCGGCAATACGTATGTATTCTACCAAGGCCATGCGGCAGATACTATCAACGTATCGACAGCCACAGGTACAGCTACGGATGCTATCGTGATGGATGGCATCACTCTTTCTGGAGTTGCGGAGTATTCCGCTGCGACGGATGATTGGAACCTGTCAGTGAATGAAGAAAACTTCACAATACGTAAGCAAGCCAGCAAGTTCATCATCACAAAGGGTGAAGATACCGAAGACAGCGTAACGCTCGAAGGCGTGACCTCTACAGAATCCTTCGGGTTTTCGTTAGCCAGCACAGGCGTCAGCCTCGTCGGTGGCGCACAAGCCGATACGCTTACGGGTGAAAGCAGTAATGATACGCTGGATGGTGCAGGTGGCAACGACACACTTTACGGGCTGGCGGGGGATGATTCCCTGCTCGGTGGCGCAGGGTCTGACTCGCTGGTAGGGGATACAGGCAATGATACGCTCGTTGGCGGTGATTCCTCCAGTTCAGATGGTCTCGATACGCTTCTAGGCGGAGACGGCAATGACTCGCTTTCGGGTGGGTATAACCATGATTCCCTCTACGGTGATAACGGCGACGATACGCTGGATGGCGGATTGAATAACGACCTGCTCAATGGCGGAGACGGTAATGACCTCCTCCTCGGCGGTAATGATAATGATACGCTCATCGGTGGAACCGGGGTGGATACCTTCGATGGTGGCCGCGGGAATGATGTTATCGCCATAGAATCCGATGATTACCGTTACGTCGTTGGCGGTGGGGGTTCTGACTCCATTATAGGAAGCTCGCTGGATGATACACTCATCGGCGGTGATTCCAGTAGTTCTGACGGGCTGGACACATTGCGCGGCGGCGGCAATGACTCCCTCGCAGGTGGCTACAATCATGACTCCTTATACGGAGACGGTGGCAACGACACGCTCGACGGTGGTCTGAACAACGACCTTCTCGATGGCGGAGATGGTGATGACCTACTCCTTGGCGGCAATGACACGCTGATAGGCGGTGCAGGGGTCGATACGTTCGATGGCGGTCTCGGCAATGATGTGATTGCAATAGAATCCGATGACTACAGGGTAGTGCAAGGCGGAGGCGGTAGTGACTCCATTACGGGCAGCGCATTGGATGACACACTGATTGGCGGAGATTCTTCGAGTGCTGATGGGTTGGATACGCTGCGAGGTGGATTAGGGAATGATTCGCTGGCTGGTGCTACAACCATGACCAACTCTTCGGTGATGAAGGTGATGATACGCTAGATGGCGGCCTCAACAACGATACGCTCAACGGCGGAGAAGGTAACGACCTGTTGCTGGGTGGCGATGGAAACGACTCGCTGATTGGCGGCGCGGGAGTGGATACGTTCGACGGTGGATTGGGCAATGATACCATTGCCATCGAAGCGGATGATTACCGTTATGTTCTGGGTGGAGGTGGCTCTGACTCGATTATCGGGACAACGTTGGACGATACGCTGGTCGGTGGGGACTCATCCAGCTCAGACGGCCTTGATACGCTCCGGGGTGGTGACGGTAATGATTCCTTGGCCGGAGGGTACAATCACGACTCACTCTATGGTGATGAAGGTAACGACACTCTTGATGGCGGTCTGAACAACGACTTGCTCAACGGCGGTGATGGGAACGACCTTCTCTTAGGTGGTAATGATAATGACACCCTCATCGGGGGTGCTGGTGTTGATACCTTCGACGGTGGCCTCGGAAACGATGTCATCACTATCGAGGTAGACGATTATCGCTATGTCATAGGTGGTGGTGGCTCCGATTCCATCATTTGCTCGTCAATGGATGATACGCTGATAGGCGGCGATTCCAGCAGTTCCGATGGCTTGGATACCTTGCGAGGTGGGTTGGGCAATGATTCCCTCGCCGGGGGCTATAATCACGACTCCCTGTATGGCGACGAAGGTGATGATACGCTTGACGGTGGCCTGAACAATGACTTGCTCAATGGCGGGGACGGTAACGACCTTCTGCTCGGTGGTAACGATAATGATACCCTTATCGGTGGCGCTGGAGTTGATACCTTTGACGGTGGGCTGGGGAACGACAGTATTGCGATAGAGTCTGATGACTATCGCTACGTTCTCGGTGGCGGTGGAAGCGACTCGATTACGGGCAGTGCATTGGATGATACCCTCCTCGGTGGCGACGCAAGCAGTTCGGACGGACTGGACACGGTTCGCGGTGGAGATGGTAATGATTCCATAGACGGCGGGTATAATCATGACCAACTCTACGGCGATGCGGGTGACGATACGCTCAATGGCGGTGCAAACAACGACACTCTAACAGGCGGGTCAGGGAATGACCTTCTGAGTGGTGGAGGGAACAATGACATATTCCTGTTCAACAGCTTTGGAGATTTGGGCTTAGGTGCAAACAACCGGGATGTCATCCAAGACTTCGTACATGGTCAGGATGTCATCAACGTCCAAGGGCTAAGCATCTCCTTCATCGGAACCGCCAGCTTTACTGCCTCCGGCCTCGCCCAGATGAAATACTCCCTCGATACGGTGAATAACAAGACTCTATTGGAATTTGATGCCAACGGCGATGGTGCAGCAGACCATGACATGCTTATCAGTAATGCAGCGATTAATTTAGTGGCTGGGGATTTTGTGCTGTAAGGAATGGTACCACGGTACCATTATATCTTTACGCAACGGTAGAGGGTGGTTCTGGATATCCCCAGCGTCTGGCAGATATCCTTTATGGAATGTGCAGGGTCGCTGTGCAGGGTTCTAGCCAACTCAATCTGCTTATTAGTTAGCTTTAATGGTCGGCCACCGAATTTTCCTCTGGCTCTCGCCGCTGCTAACCCAGCATTCGTTCTCTCCCTAATGAGTTCCCTTTCAAACTCCGCTAAAGAACCGAAAATGTGGAAAATGAGCTTGCCCCCCGGCGTAGTGGTGTCGATGCTCTCCTGCACACTCCTAAACCCGATGCCACGCTCATGCAGATGCCCTATGATTTCCAACAGATGCTTCAAGGAGCGAGCGAGACGGTCTAGCTTATACACGAACCTGCTACGTTACGCTGTGTAACAAGTCAAAAATAGCATTATATTACAGCTGAATTCTTTCTCTTAATTACATTCCAACCCCCTCCACCATTTCCCCTCACGACTAGGGCACTTCAATTCCGACAAAACCGATTAGTTGCCCGTGAATAGCGCCGCATCTTCGAGGTAGTAATAGACTCCGTTGGGGTCTTGGTTGGTGAGGCGGAGGGTGCCTTGGAGGACGATGGGTTGCCAATAGAACATGAGGGGTTTTTGGGTTTTCACCTCTACCACCATCGTCGGTGTCGTATGATAATGAAATGGGCAGGAAGGCGGGTAGGGGCCGAAGAGAAAATTCGAATGCCGATTACCCTGCTCCAGCGGAAACATATAGCCGTAAATTTTTACCTGCTTGCCGTCATGGGCTCTCAGTTCCTTAGTGAATTCCGGCGTCACCACGAAGGTGTAGGAGCCGTCATCAAACTTCTTTTCTACTTCATTCTCCCGGGTGGTGTTGAATAGCTCCCACGTCAGTGACCCGTGTTTGGATGTGCCGAGCGGGAGCGGCCCTTTCTGTACGGAGAACGCCCCCGCCTGTAAGGGCAGGACGGCGATGAATATCAGGGTAAGGAGTCTACCCATGGGCTAATGTACGGCTGACGTCTATTCTATAGACCGACACTGCAGGGATGAGGGCAGTGAACAGCCCGGCGATGAAGATAGCGGCGATACTGATCACCTCGTCCGTCAAGAGGCGCTGCGCTGACATTCCCAGCCCCTCCAGCTCTGCCATAAAAGATGGGAGCGCGGCCATCATCCCGTGACTGATGGCAAGCCCAAAGGCGAGACCGATGAAGAGCAGTGTACCTGTTTCCAGCAGGACGAGTGCCATCAGGGTCAAGCGGCTGGCGCCGAGCACGCGCATGATGGAGAAGTCATACACCCGGTCTTTCATCGACTGCGAAATCGCGACCAGCATACCGATGACCGCGCTGCCGATCAGGATATAGGCAAAGAAGCGCAGCGTATCCACCCCGACCCCGATCAGGTTGGTGAGGCGCGCCATCTCCAGTGCAGGGCTGGCAGCCTGCATCGGCGTGGCGCTGTTGATCTGGCGCGGCATCGTCATCGCGGCGATGCGGGTGCGGTAGGTGACGAGCAGGGCGGTGATCTCCTGACGCGCATGGGTCTGTGCGGATTCTATCTCCTCGTGATGGGAGGATGCAGGGGCGCGTTGTTTTTTCGTGGGGTGATAACCGTGGTCGTGGATTTCCCAGACGCTTTCGATCGGCGTCAGAATCACCCGATCTATGACGCTGCCGGTGGGGTTTAATACCCCCACCACTGTATAGTGAAACTCAGTATGCACATCCGGCGAGGCGACGAGACCGTGGCTGCCGGCAAACTCATCACCAGCTTTCAGCCCCTCTTTCAGTGCGACCTCCGCACCGATGACAGCCTCCAGCGGGCGGGTGAATACGCGACCTTCCGCAAAGGTGGCGTTATAATGCGCGATGTAGGCAGGGCGTGTGCCGACGATGCGGTAATTACGATAGTTGTCGCCTAATGCCAGCGGTATCGCCTGTTTAACGCGCGGGTCGCGTTCGATCTTCTCAGCCTCCCTCAGCGGCATGTTCCCGGTCGGCATATCCATATGATATAAAGTTGAGAGGATCAGTTGCAGAGGGCTGCCCTTCGCGCCGACGACGAGATCGACCCCGGAAGCATCCTTGCCGATGCGCTGTTCGACGTGATGGCTGAAATGCACGAGCAGCGAGATGGTGGTAACGCCGAGGGCCAATAAAATTACGAGCAACACGCTGGTTAGCCACCGCGTGCGTATGGAAGCAAGACTCAAGGAAAACAGATTCATACGATACGTCCTTTATCGAGGTGGATGCAGTGCGTATAGCGTTCGCGGATGCGGTTGTCGTGGGTGGCGATGAGGAGCGTCGCGCCGCAGGCGGCGGCCTGTTCTTCCAGCAGGGTGATGGTATCGGTGGCATGGGTGGTGTCGAGAGCGGAGGTCGGCTCGTCCGCCAGTATCCATGCCGGGCGGTTCATCACCGCGCGGGCGATGGCGACGCGCTGCGCCTGTCCCACGCTGAGCTGGTGGGGATAGCACCGCGCTTTATCCGCGAGGCCGAGTTGCGCGAGCAAGTGTATCCCCCGTTCCGTCTCCACGGGAAGCTGAGCCAAGCGCTGGGCCAACAACAGATTATCCAGTATCGACAAGGAGTCGATGAGATGGAATGTCTGAAATATCATGCCAACATGCGCCGCCCGCCATCGGTCTCTCGCTGCGGAGGAAAGGATCGAAAGGGGTGTGCCATCGACGGTTACCGTACCGGCAGAGGGCGTCAGCAGTCCCGCCAGAATATGCAGCAGCGTAGTTTTTCCGCTGCCGGAATCGCCGAGCAGAAGCGTATGTTTCCGCGGCGTGACGGTAAAAGTCATCTCATTCAGAATCGTTGTTTCCTTTATGCGGTATACCAGTTCCTGTACCTGCATCATGAAGCGCAGCTTTCACAGATAACAGGGAGTTCGATGACCGCACTTGGGCTCAGATGGATATTCATTCCTCGAAGTTTCTCGAAATGGTGGATGACGGCATGGTCGTGCAGTTCTTCTACATCCTGACATCCATCGCAGATGGCGAGGACGGAGAGGGCGTGATTGTGGGAGTCATCGCAGTTACAGGCGATGTAGCGACTGGAGGCCTGAATCTTGTGGACCAGGCCTTTATCCATCAAGTCCTTGAGGGCGCGATAGACAACAGGAGGGCCTTTGATGCCGTGTTTCTCCAGTTTTTCCAACAGGGTATAGGCCGTCATCGGCTGGCGGGTGCGGCGCAATGCGCCAAGCACGAGATCGCGCGGATGGGTGGCATGGGAAGAGGGACGTGACATACTTTCTCCATGAAGGTTTTGTTACAGTATAACAAAGTGCTTTACACGCAACCGAATTCTTATTAGCCCTATGTTATATTATAACAAAAGGAATGCGATGACGGGGCATGATGACGACGGTAAGGGTGATTCCCCCCACCTGCATGATGGAAAGCCGCCTCATGCTCACGGCGACCATGAGCACGATGAAGGATGTCATGGTTCCCATTCTGGGCATCCTCATGTTCATGGCTCTGAGCATAGCGGGCAGGGACATGAAGGCCACTCGCATCCGCCAGATGAGGCATGCACACACCATGATAAGCACGAAGGGCACTCGCATCCACCGGGTGAGGCATGCGATCATCATCATTATCGGCCATCACCTTTCGTAAAGAGTTGGTATCATGTCAGCGCCACCATGGCAGGTATTGTCGGCATATTCGCGCTGGGGATGACGGCACTGACACGGGGTTGGCGCAAGGATGCGGACAGGGCGGACGAGAAGCAAAGAACGGAAGACGTCGCCTATACCATCAATCATGCGGTGGCATGTACGGCGACGGATGTCGTCGATCCGTTCATCGGCAATGCAACGCAAAAATATCTGGGCAAGCGCATCTCCATCGGGTGCGGGCATGACCATAGCAGCCACCTGAAAGAATGGGTGGTGGGAGAAACGGCGGGTGACCTCGGCGCGGTGCTGGCGACGGTTGGGATACTGCGCTTCGCTCCCGGCATCATGACCGGGATCGAGCATGTCACCACGCCGCTTCTGGGCCCGCTATTCCATGCGGGGGCAGTGCGCGCCACCAACGCATGGGCGGCGGAGCAGCACATCGATAAAGCATCCCCCGAATATAAAGCGCATCTGGAGGCGACCTACCAGTATGAGCTGCGCCACCTGCCGCAGGCATTGTCATGGACGGCGTCCTCCATTGCCATCAATCTCGCGACGCAGCGCATGGTGGGCAACACGGCGCCGCTGTGGCATATGGCGACCGGAAAAGCTATCGGCGCGGGTATCAGTGCAGGGCTACTTGTCGCGGGGCGGGCGGTGGTTCCTGATGCGGCGCATCGGTGGGATCAGTTCACCAACGACAAACTGTTCGCGCCGACGACCAGCGTCATCGGTCGCTGGTTAGGAATAGAAAAATCCGCTCCTGAACGCTGGACGGAAAAGCTGGCCGAAGAGAAGGAGGCCGCCCCTGAAGAGGCGGTGTCACGCCAGACCTAGGCGTCACAGAATTTTCATATCCCATGTGAGGTGACAGTGGTAAATCCCGATTGTGTTACGCAGGGTGACGCATTATATTCCGGCATCGTCCATTCCCCCTGTAAGGCAGACTCCATGTTCTACGACGTCCCCCGTACCACCAAGGAACTCCCTGAGATCCTGCCGATTTTCCCGCTGACGGGGGCGATTTTGCTGCCGCAATGTAAATTGCCGCTCAATATCTTCGAGCCGCGC
>JBGTBD010000019.1:0-82685 GCA_041749475.1 Rickettsiales bacterium | reverse complement strand
GCGGCGGGGGCGGCGGTGAAGGCGGCGGCGGTGGGGGCGGCGGCGGTGGGGGTGGATTCTCCACCGGATCGTCTTCTTCCATCACTGCGACTGCCGAAGGGGACTTCTGGACATCGCTAGAAGGTAGCATCCGAGCCATCCTTTCCTATCAACCGCCGCAACGCATGTCCGGTCAACAAACAATCGATCCTGTCACCGGTGTCGCAGCTCCGGCAGTACCGGCAGCGCCTGCGGCAGCAGGGGCAGCGGGAGCGGCAGGAGCAGAAGCACTGCCGCAAGGCACGTTCATGGTCATCAATCGTCAGGCAGGACTTCTTTCCGTTGCCTGTAGTGAGCGCCAGCACGAGATGATCAAGCGTTTCATCAATCAATTAAGCGCCGCAGCATCCGCACAAGTGCTGATCGAAGCAAAAATTGTCGAAGTCACGCTCGATAAATCCTTCCAGAGCGGCATCGACTGGAGTCTGTTCCAGGGCGCTGTAGGCATCAATTCAACCCAGCAATTGACCGCCATTGCCAGCAATCAAAGCACCGTCATCGAACTTGGTCGAACGGCGGGGGACGTGCGGTTGGATTACTTCGTAAGACTATTGGAAAAATTCGGGACGACGCGCACCCTTTCAAGTCCCCGGCTTCATGCCATCAATAACCAACAGGCTGTATTGACCTTTGCCCAGAACAGGACGTTCTTCGACGTCCAAATTGAACGGGAAGACGCGCAAACCGATACGACCGGTCAATTGACCTCACCCTCCTCCACCAACATCTCCACGACCCGCCAGACCATCCCGCTTGGTATCATCATGTCCATCATCCCTTCGATTGACACCAAGGGCGGAACGGTCACATTGAACGTGCGTCCCACCCTGACAAAGCAGGTAGATGTGGTGAATGATCCGGGGTCGGCGCTGTTGAACGCTCAAATTCGACAATTGGATGACAATGCACCGGAGTTCGTTAATACCGTACCCGTGATTCAGGTGCGCGAACTGGATTCCATGCTGAAGGTCGAAAGCGGCGGCACGATGGTCATCGGCGGATTGATGCAACAGGACGAAACCAACAATGATTCAGGCCTGCCTTTCCTCAGCGGTGTGCCGTGGCTTGGGAACGCGTTCAAAGCGCAGGATAAAGTATCCGCCACCAAGGAGCTTGTCATCTTCATCCGCGCAACTATCGTCAATACGCGCGGGAGTTACGACGACGCCGATCGTGCGCTCTATCGCAACTTCACGCGTGATTCCCGTCCCCTGAAATTCTAGTAGAGAACACCATGCGTACCATCATCCGTTATGTCCTGCTAACCGCCTTACGCGACCGACTGTTCCTCGTCCTTATTCTCGGACTGCTCATCGCGGCGGGGCTGGCATCCGCGCTCGCCAATACATCGCTCGTAGAGATCGAGCAGATGCGCGTGGTCTTCACCGCCGGTGTCGCACGCATCATCCTGATCATCGGCATGATCGTCTTCGTCGCGTTCCATGTACGCAGTGCGTTCGACTCGCGGGAGATTGACGTCATCCTCTCGCGCCCCATTTCCCGGGCCACTCTGGTGCTCGCGTACTGGACAGGGTTTGCCGTCGTGGCTACCTGCCTGACGCTGTGCAGCGCGCTCATCGTGTACCTCACCGGCAGTCAGGCACTTACTCCCGGGTTCGGACTGTGGGCTCTTAGCCTGATGCTGGAGAGCTGGCTCATCATCGCTATTGCATTATTCACGTCATTGCTCATCCGCAGCGCCGTCGCCAACGTCATGGTCTGCCTCGGGTTCTATGCGCTGGCCCGGATGATGGGCTACTTCCTGATCACCATCCAGTCCCGTCTGCTGTTTACCGATCACTATAGTAACCTTGCAGCGAAGTGGTCGGTCAAAGGCATCTCGCTATTCGTTCCCCGGCTGGATTTCTTCGCCGAGACGTCGTGGCTGGTTTATGCGGTGGATAACCTGTCGCACTCCCTGATGCTGTTCGGAACGCAGGCGCTGGTTTACACACCGCTTCTCCTGCTCGCCGCGATTGTGGACTTCAGGAAAAAGCAGTTCTGATATGCGCACACTTCGCGACCGCTTCGTCCTTCTGTTGATCGGGTGCTTCCTGTTACAGGCAGGGTTTTGGAGCATGTCGAAGAATATCCTGCCGAAGCTGGAGATCGTCCCCGTCCCGCCGGGGACGGAGACGCTGAAGTCGCTGGCGTTCGGTGACCCGGAATTCCTGTTCCGGTATATGGCCTTTACCCTCGGCAATATGGGGGATACGTATGGGCGCAGCACACCGCTGTTTAAATATGACATGGCGCGCGTCTATCTGTGGTGTTCGAATCTCGATGTGCTGGATAACCAATCCAACGTGATTCCCACTCTTGCCGCATACTATTTCGCCAAGACGCAGCATGTGGAAGATGCGCGCTATATGGTGGATTATCTCTATGAACATGCCTCACCGCAGGTCGAGAAAAAATGGTGGTGGCTGGTGCAGGCGACCTACATCGCCCAGCATTTGCTGAAAGACCCCGATCTCGCGCTCAAGGTCTCGCTACCGCTCGCGGAGGCCAAGACCATCCCCATGTGGGGCCGGCAAATGCCCGCCTTCATCCATGAAAAGCGCGGCGAATTCGATGATGCGTTGAAAATCATGGAAACGGTCGTCAAACATGCCGACGAGATCCCCCCCAGCGAATTGACCTTCATGCGCTATTTCATCGAAGAAAGGCTTCACAAGCTGGATCAGGTGGATAAAGAGGTCAATAAGCGATTGGAACAGAAGAAAAAACCCGAGGGTAAGGAATAAGTAACCCGCCTTTGCTATAATATTGCTCTGGGAATCCGTGGGCATGGCCAATCACCTCATTACCTTTCTTCAAGCATTACAATTGGTTGCGCTGGGCCCGTGTATCTTTATCATCTTTTTCCTGATGGTGACATCGCGGCAGTGGCTCAGGACGTTCGTCCCCATATGCTATTTCCTGGCGCTCAGTTGTAGTTTTGCCCTGCCCTTGCTGTCTTTGTTTCAGATTGACTCCCACAATACCGTATATGGGCTTGTCATGTTCGGGGAATCCTTGATTCCGGCGTTCTGCTTCCTCATGATTCTGCAATTCATCCACGGCAGGCCGCCTTCTGTAGGGTATTGGTTCATCCTTGCCTTGCCCATTTTCGGGGGCGGCCCGTTCATCTATAGCTCGCTCAGGATTGACGAGTTCTGCATCCTCAACGAATATTGTTTCGCGACCGATTCACTGAAGCGCCTTTACAGCATCTTCAGTGCGGCGATGATCTTCCTGTTGCTACTCGCGCATTATGCGGGTCATGGCAGCGATAAGTTGCACCAGGCGGAAGACCGCAGCAGCAAGTTCTGGCTGATCATGGCGCTTATCATGCTGTCACTTCAATTGATGGTGGTAGACCTTGCCGCCCTCGCCGACATGGTGAGGGAACAGAATGCCGTGATGATTGCCACCATCATCCGCATCACCTTCATCTTCCTCGTGCTGACCTCACTGTTCAAAGTGTTCGGGAGGACGCTCGATATCGCGGAAGAACGGCTTCCCACGTTCATCCCCGCCGGGCGTAAACCAATCGATCTCAAGCCGATGGCGGAGCGGCTGGAAGTGGCGATGAAGGAACAGAAACTCTATCGCGAGATGGGTATCAACCGCGAAGTTCTGGCGGCAAAGCTGGCAATGCCGGAGCATGTGCTGTCGCGTATCATCAATAGCCATTTCAAGAAGAACTTCAGTGAGTATCTCAATGAGTATCGCGTGGAGGAAGCCAAATTACGGTTGCGTAATGAGGATACCGCCATTACCACCATCGCCTTTGAAGTGGGGTTTAATAGCATCGCTTCCTTCAACCGCGTATTCCGCGATATGACAGGAAGTTCTCCATCGCATTATCGTGCAGAAAATCCCATTCAACGCGCGTGATGGCCTTTATGTCTTATTGGTATAAGCATGCTTCGCGTCGGGAAATGCGCCTGTGCGCACATTGTCCGCATAGCGCTGTACCGCTTGGGAAATATCCTGTGCGAGGGTTGCTTGCGTCTTGATGAAGCGCGCGGTGGTATCGAACATGCCGAGCATGTCTTCCGTCACCACCACCTGCCCGTCACATCCTGCACCGGAGCCGATGCCGATGGTTGGCACGGTGAGCGATGCGGAAACATTACGGGCGACATCCTGCTCCACGCATTCCATCAACACGGCGAACGCGCCTGCTGCCTGCAGGGCCAGCGCATCGTCCTGAATCGTTTTCTTTTCCTCGTCATTACGTCCCTGATAGCGATAGCCGCCATGCACATGGAGATATTGCGGTTTGAGGCCGATATGCGCCATCACGGGAATGCCGCGTTCGCTCAAATACTGGATGGTATCCGCCATCTCGCGACCGCCTTCGAGTTTGACGGCATGGCAGCCTGTTTCCTGCATCATGCGCGCAGCGTTGCGAAACGCCTGTTCGCGTGATTCCTGATAGGAGCCGAAGGGCATATCAACCAGCACCGTGCTTTTCTGTGAATGGTTGACGACGGCGCGGGCGTGGGGAATCATCAACTCCATCGTCACCTGTTGGGTAGATGGCAGACCGTAAAGCACCATGCCCAATGAATCGCCGACCAACAGCATATCGACATGCGGGTCGAGCAACTCCGCCATGCGCGCAGTGTAGGCGGTTAGAACGACGATTGGTTCCTTGCCCTTTTTCTGCATGAGCGCGGGAATGGTCAGGCGTATGATAGCGGTATGCTGGGACATTTGTGACTCAGGGTTTATACGGAACTACCACCGTCACGCCGATACATGCGCGGCATGGTGATGATGATCGTGGTTCCGATATTGACTTCGCTGTTGATATTAAAGTTCCCGCCCAATATTTCCACAAATTTCTTGGAGAGTGGCAGGCCGAGGCCCGTGCCCTCGTATTTCCGCGCCAAGGTGCTATCGACTTGACCGAAGGGTTGCATGACGCGGCTGATGTCCTTCGGCGAGATGCCGATGCCGCTGTCTTTCACCTGAATGGTCACCGTGTCGTCGGTCACGTTATGCCGCAGCAGGACGCGTACATCGCCCCCGGCGGGGGTGAATTTCACCGCGTTGGAGAGGATGTTCAGCATCACCTGTTTCAGTTTCTTGGCGTCCGTCTGCATGGTGAAGTGGGCGTTGGGGAGGTCTTCCACCAAGGTCACTTGCGCTTCCTCGGCGCGGGGGATGACGAGGCGCATGGAGTTCTTGATCATCTTGATCGCGTCGATCTCGGTGATCTGCACTTCGAGTTTCCCGGCTTCGGCCTTGGAGATATCAAGGATGTCGTTGATAAGGCTCAGCAAGTGTATGCCCGACTGGTAGATGTCGTTGATATATTCTTCATGCTGCTTGGAGAACTTGTTGTTGACTTCGTCCTTGATGATTTCAGAGAAGCCGATGATGGCGTTCAGGGGCGTTCGCAACTCATGGCTGATATTGGCGAGGAATTGGGATTTGTCCCGGCTTTCGGCCTCGGCGGCGGCGGCGGCGGCGGTCAGCTCCAGATTCACTTCATGTTGCTTGGCGATGATGCCTTCGGCTTTTCGCGATGAGAGGAAGAGGACGAAAATCAGCACGACGAAGATTAGGATGATACCGCCGGTGGAGATCACTTGGAAGTTGGCGAGTTTATTCCACTCGCTGGTGATATCGAACGAGACTTCGATCACCGCTTCGACGTAGCGTTGCTTATTGGCGGCCAGCACATCCACGTAGTAATCGGAGACGATGGGCATGAAGGTCTGGACGAGCGTGCCTTCCTGATATTTACCGCGGCTGTAGAAACGGGCGTTCTCGACGATACGGCTTTTATGGTTCCCTGCGGCGGCTTCGGCGAATGCCTCCTGCTCCAACGTGGCAAATGTCACGGCTTCCTTGGCGGGGTCGTTGGAGAAGATCAGCTCCCCTTTGGGACTATAGAGGTTGACGATCACCGACATTTCGATGAAATAATCAAGCGATTCGGAGCGGAAATTGAAGAATTCGCGGAATTTTTTCCAGTCGCTCACCTGATATTTGGAAAGGGCGACAAGGACGCTCCGGTTCTTCTTCCAGATAGAGTTGACGTAGCCTTGGGAGAGGGCAACATTGTTCTGGCTGACGAGGTCCTTCAAGTCCTGCGATGCGACGGATTTGAAATAAATCCCTACGACGTAGGCTACAACAGCTACGACCAATAAGCTCACAATCGCGAAATATCTTAGATAGCTGAACATAATTCCTTGTCAGTAGAAGGATAAAGTCTACCCTGTGGCAGCAAAAAAAAGGGTTAATGCCGAGAAAAATAACGAAAAAAATGCGATATTGCTGAATTTGTTGCTTTTCGTTGACTTTTGTTCAGCGAGCCGCTAATTAAACCCCTCTTTTGGGAATATAAGGAGAATTTCGATGAAACGTACCTATCAGCCGAGCAAACTCGTTCGTAAGCGCCGCCACGGTTTCCGTGCCCGCCTCGCTACGGTCGGTGGTCGTAAAGTTCTCGCCTCCCGCCGCGCCAAGGGTCGGAAGCGCTTAAGCGCCTAATTTTAAACGATTTGTTACACCGGCTTACTCACCGTCACGAGTTCACCAGTATCGCCGCACAGGGCCGTAAAGCCGTGTCGCGTTCGGTCGTCATTCAGCAATTGCCGTGTCCGCACGGGATGGAAGGCTCTACGGGTATCGGCATTACCGTCACTAAAAAGCAGGGTAATGCGGTTATCCGTAACCGTATTAAGCGTCGTCTGCGTGAAGCATTTCGCCAGCATTATCAACAGCATGCGGAGGCGGGGCATGATTACGTACTGATCGGGCGAGCGCCTGCCGCCGAATGCCCTTATGAGGTATTGGTCAAGGATATGACCTATGCGCTACGTAAATTACGGCAACCGCAGGAACCACGGGTATGAAACGGCTCATCCTCGGACTCGTGCGATTCTACCAGAAGGCGCTTTCGCCCATGAAGCCGTCCTGCTGTCGGTTCCTACCTACCTGCTCGGAATACGCACATGAGGCCATCACCACCCACGGCCTCGCAAAAGGCGGTTTACACGCCATCAAAAGGATATTACGTTGCCACCCCTTAGGCGGCTCGGGATTTGATCCCGTGCCCGAAAAAAGAAAGCACACACATGGCTGCCCCAGAACCACAGAATAATTTGTTCGTCGCCCTCCTCCTATCCATCATCGTGATGGGGGGATGGTATTATTTCTACGAGATGCCGCGCGCGAAACAGGCGCAGGAGCAGCAGGTGCTGTTGCAACAACAGAAAGAGGGCACCGCCCCGATCAAGGGTATGTCGCCCGTTATTGCCGCCGAGAAGTTCCTGCCGCGTAACGAAGCGCTGGAAGCCGCACCGCGTATCCCTATCAAGACCGCACGCGTTTCTGGCTCCATCGCCCTGCGTGGCGCGCGGTTTGATGACCTTACCCTGACGCAGTATAAGGAGACGTCGGAAAAGGATAGCGCGAACGTCATGCTACTGTCGCCTAAAGAAAGCCAGATGCTTTATTTCGGCAGCTTCGGGTGGGTGAGCAGCGATACGAGCGTGACCCTGCCGGACGAAAATACGTTGTGGCAGACATCGGGTAATGAACTCGGCGCCGGCAAGCCGCTTACCCTGTGGTGGGAAAACGCGGAAGCGGTACGCTTCGAGATCACACTCACGGTAGATGATGAATATCTGTTCCACATCACGCAGAAAATCGTCAACAACTCTGCTAATGCCATTCAAGTCGCTAATTTCGGACTCCTCAATCGTTCGTATAAAATGCCCGAGAACACCCAACTCATCCTGCATGAAGGGGCGATTGGCGTATTCGGGGACAAGCTGCAGGAGAATTCCTACGAGAACCTCGTCGAGGAAAAAGAGGCGTCGTATGAATTCCAGACCGGCTGGACGGGGATTTCCGATAAATATTGGCTGACCGCCATCATCCCACCTAAAGGCACGACGCACCGGGCGCATTTCCAGCATTACACACACGAAAACCAAGACCGTTTTCAGGTAGACGTGCTGGGGCCGATGCAAACCATCGCCTCGGGTGCGGAAGCCTCGACGGATTCACGCTTCTTCGCGGGAGCGAAAGAAGTCTCCCTGCTCGATAAATATTCCGAAGAATACGGTATCCCGCTGTTTGACCGCGCGGTCGATTTCGGGTCGCTCTATTTCCTCACCAAGCCGCTGTTCCACCTGCTGCATTTCTTCCACGGGCTGGTCGGCAATTTCGGGGTGGCGATCATCCTGCTGACGCTCTGTATCCGCATCGCGCTTTTCCCGCTTGCCAATAAATCCTACAAGTCGATGGCGCAGATGAAGAATCTGATGCCCAAGATGACCGAGCTAAAGGAACGCTATTCCGACGACAAGCTGAAGATGAACCAGGAGATCATGCAGCTTTATAAGCGCGAGAAGGTCAACCCCGCTTCCGGCTGCCTGCCGATGCTGGTGCAACTGCCCATCTTCTTCGCGCTGTATAAGGTGCTGTTCGTGACGCTGGAGATGCGCCATGCACCGTTCTTCGGCTGGATCCACGATCTTTCGGAAAAAGACCCCACCAATGTCTTCACCCTGTTCGGTCTCGTCAACTGGGATCCGCCCTCTATGCTGCATATCGGCGCATGGCCGCTGATCATGACGGCGACGACCATCATCCAGATGCGCCTCAGCCCGAAACCAACCGACCCTGCGCAAGCGATGATGATGCAGTGGATGCCGGTGGTGTTCCTCGTCCTCTTCGCCAACTTCCCCGCCGGGCTTGTCGTTTACTGGACGTTCAACAACTTCTTCTCCATCCTGCAGCAATGGTTCATCACCAAGAAGCTGGATCGTAGCGGCAAGACACGCAAGAAAAACGTCGACGCGGCAGTGGCGTAACCGTCATGGTGAAGCGCAGCGAAGCGGAACTGTTCTTCTGCAAGCCATGCGTTTTCGTAGCGGGTGCGCCGAATCTTGAAGCGTTGCCTGCTCCCGCACAGCCGGAGATCGCTATCATCGGTCGGTCGAACGTGGGGAAATCCACCTTGCTGAATGCGCTGACGGGACGCAAATCCCTCGCCCGCACCTCCTCCACCCCCGGTCGGACACGGCAGATTAATTTCTTCCTGCTAGATGATACACTGATGCTGGTGGACTTGCCGGGATATGGCTACGCCAAGGCGTCCAAAGCGGATATCCGTAGCTGGAATACGGTGGTGAAGAAATATCTCTGTGGCAGAGTCAATCTGCAGCGTGTGTACCTCCTGCTCGATGCGCGGCGCAATGTCAGCCCAGATGATCTTGAGTATATGAAGATGTTCGACGAGGCGGCCGTCAGCTACCAGCTGGTCCTCACCAAGTGCGATGAGATCAAGAAGGACGAGCTGGAGCAGAAAATCGCCGATACGGTGCTGGTCGCGGCCAAACATGCGGCAGCAATGCCGGGTATCCTCGCCACCAGCGTTACCTGGAACATGGGTATATCGGAGTTGCAGGAGCGGATTTACGCGACTATGAAGGGTGGAGCATGAAAAAACGCCCGCTAACCAACCCCGCCGCATGGCTGCGCGTCGCCCGGACGATCTCCGAGGCGCTCCCCTACATGCGCCAGTTCGCGGGCAAAACCTTCGTCATTAAATACGGCGGACATGCGATGGGTGACGATACGCTCGCCAAGAAATTTGCCGAGGACATCGTGCTGATGAAGCAAATCGGCATCAACCCCATCGTCGTCCACGGCGGCGGGCCGCAGATCGGGGCGATGCTGGAGCGGTTGAAAATCCAGAGCTCGTTCGTGGACGGACTTCGTATCACGGATGAGGCAACGGTAGAGATCGTCGAGATGGTGCTCTCCGGGCTTATCAACAAACAGATCGTCTCCGCCATCAACGAAGCGGGTGGGATGGCCGTGGGGATTTCGGGGAAAGACGGGAATCTCATTCAGGCCAAGAAGTTGACCCGTACCAAGAAAGATCCCGATTCCAACATCGAGCGGGTGCTTGACCTCGGCTTCGTCGGCGACCCGGAAATCGTGCGCCCAAAAATCCTCGAAGATTTCGCCGGGGACGGCCTCATCCCCGTCGTTGCGCCGATTGGATTGGGGGCGGACGGGCAGACGTATAATATCAACGCCGATACCGCTGCCGGGGCGATTGCCGGGGCGATGCGGGCATCGAAACTTCTGTTCCTGACGGATGTGCCCGGCGTGCTCAGCAAGGAAAAAGAACTGTTCAGCGAACTCACCTGCGCCGATGCGCGGGAGCTGATTGAAGACGGCACGGTGACGGGCGGGATGATTCCGAAAGTGGAAACCTGCCTCTATGCGCTGGAGCATGGCGCGGAAGCCGTCCACATCCTCGATGGCCGTCTGCCGCACGTCCTACTCCTCGAAATCTTCACCGGCGAAGGCGCGGGGACGATGCTGCATAGCAGTAGTTAGGTTTATTATTTCCCCTGCTCGGCCTACTGGCCTGCGCAATAGGTGTTCACTGGCGCTCACCGCTCAGGGCTGACTCGGTCTACTGACCTCGTATAATACTCTTTAAAGAAGTCCTGAGAATTCTTCCAGCACCTGCGCATAGAGCTTGCGTTTGAAGGGCACGATCAGCACGGGCAGATCATGCGGCTTGACCCAGCGCCAGGTGTGGAATTCCTGATGCTCGGTGGCGATGTCGATGTCGGTGTCCACACCTTCGAAACGCATGGCGAACCATTTCTGGCGCTGGCCGCGATATTTGCCGCCCCAGACGACGGGTATCAGATCCGGCGGCAGGTCGTAGGACATCCATTCACTGCTCTCGGCGAGCAGTCGTGCCTTATCCGTCCCCACCTCTTCTTTTAACTCACGGAAGGCGGTGGCAAGGGGCTCCTCGCCGGGATCGATACCGCCCTGCGGCATCTGCCAGGCTTCGGTACGCATATCAATACGCTGGCCGACGAAGACCTCGTTATGGGAGTTGAGGAGCATGATACCAACGCAGGGGCGATAGGGCAGCGTTGTCGGGTCTAGGGCAGCGGGTTGCACAGTATTCATGTTATTTCTTCTTTTCGCGGATAGCAGACGCCCCGACCAGCGTCAGCCCTTTTTCTTGCAGGCCCGCCGCCCATTGTGGCAAACCGGAGAGGATTGCCGGGGCGTAATCGACGACGCCGAGTGCCACTTCACTGCCCAGCCCTACCGCTTCCAGTTCGGTCAGCAATTGTTCTGGCAAAGGCGCGTTCACATCCCGCGCCGCATCGAGTTCGCGGTTGACGTAGAGCATGTGGCTTGCCGATTCTTCGGATGTGAAGTTGCGGTTGCGGAGCGCCAGCACCATGCCGCGCTGTTTGATTTCCTTCATCACGTCGGCGATCTGTTTCTCGTTAGAGAAAATCTCATGCTGCGGAGCCAGGAAGCCGACGATACCGGGAGCGAGGCCCATCATGAGATGGAGGCGTTCTTTCAGTTCTGACGGTTTCAGGGAGGTGAGCAACGCATACGGGCCGGGGTCGCTCGCGGGGTAATCTTCCGGTTGCATGGGGAGGTTCAGCCAGACTTCATGCCCCGCGTCCCGCGCGCGTTTGACCTGCGCAGCAAGGTTCGGCGCATAGGGAGAAAAGCTGAGGGAGATATATTCCGGCAAGGCGATGGCTTGCTCGGTGTAAGCAGCGTTGATGCCCAGACCTGCTACCAGTAGTGCAATCTTCGGGCCTTCCGCGCCTTTGGGCAGCGCTTTGCCGTAATACGTCCACGGCTCGACGCCTTTATCGGAAATTTTGGGCAAGGCCGGAATCATCTTGCCGGTTTCTTCGTCCTTCTTGCCCGGTTCTACCAAATCCTTATTGGGAGCGGGATTGAGCGGGGCGGTAACGATGTGGGCGACGGGCGCGGGAGGTGATACCGCGAGAGGCATGGTGGCAGACGTTTCCGGTACAGTCCCGACAGGAATATCCCCTGTGGTGGGAAGCTGCCCTGCTGGCGGGGGTGGAGCGTCAGTGAATTGTTGTGCGGGCGCGGTTTCAGGGGCTGGGGCAGTGGGCGGCGGAACCGTCATCGCGATGTTGCCTTCCATCTGACCGCTTTCAATCAGCAGGCGGACATGCTGACCGACCTCGAAGGCTTTTTTATTGAGGCCGACCTGCTGGCCGAGGAGTTGGATCACCAGCATCGCGCAGGCGATGTAGACCGCGACCGTGGCGAGGCAAAGACCAAGGAAAGGTAACGTCTCCCGTTCCGGACGGGGTAGTCTGATTCGCGCTGCCATGCCCATTCGCCGACCCTCGGTTCGGTTTACACTATCTCGTCATACCCTTATTTCTTCATGGTATTATACACACTCAGGCCACGCAGTAAATCAAGTGCGCGGGCGAGCTGGTAATCCTTGTCGGAATCTTCAGCCCCCGGCACTTGCAGCTTGCCTTCCGTCGGCTTTTTCTCAAGTGTCGGGAAGGTTTTCTTGTCCCCTTCCTTCGCGCCCTGCTCTTTCTGGCTATCCAGATTGGCGAGCGCACGTCGGAGATCCGCTTCGGTACGGATCTCACCCATCTCGATAGGCTGAATAGTCGCCGCTTCGACGATAATGTCCGGCTCAATACCCTTTGCCTGAATAGAATGCCCCGACGGGGTGTAGTAGCGCGAAGTGGTCAGGCGCATCGCCCCGTGCGCGGGCAGCGGGATGACGGTCTGCACGGAGCCTTTCCCGAAGGATTTGGTCCCCATGATAACGGCGCGTTTATGGTCTTTCAATGCGCCGGAGACGATCTCGGACGCGGACGCGGAGCCGTTATTGATGAGCACGACGATAGGCAGGCCGCTGATGAGGTCACCCTTGGTGGCGGCGTAGCGCTTGGTGTTGTTGGGGTCACGCTCGCGGGTGGAGACGATCTCGCCGTAATCGAGGAACGCATCGGACACCGCAATCGCCTGATCGAGCAGGCCACCGGGGTTGTTGCGCAGATCGAGCACGAGACCCTTCATACCCGGAATCTCTTTCTTGAGCTGGCTGATCGCGCTCTCCATGCCGGAATAGGTCTGCTCGGAGAAGGAGGTGATTCGGACATAGCCGATATCGCCCTCTTTACGGAACTTGATGGATTTGATGCGGATGAGGTCGCGCGTCAGAGTGATTTTAATCGGCTCGGTCACGCCTTCGCGGATGATGCTGAGGTCGATTTTCGTCCCCACCGGCCCACGCATCTTCTCGACTGCCTCATTAAGGGTGAGACCCATGATGGATTCTTTGTTGATTTCGGTGATATAATCACCGGGCTTGATGCCTGCTTTGAAAGCGGGGGTATCGTCGATCGGGGTGATGACCTTGACGACGCTATTCTCCATTGTCACCTCGATGCCGAGGCCGCCGAATTCACCTTTGGTCTGAACCTGCATCTCCTTGAAGCTTTTATCGTTCATGTAGCTGGAATGGGGGTCGAGCGAGGTGAGCATCCCGTTGATGGCCGCTTCGATCAGTTGCGAGTCGGAGACTTCCTCGACATAATCTTTTTTGACGCGCTCGAACACATCGCCGAACAGGTTCAGCAGTTCGTAGGTATTCTCCTTGCTTTCCGGCTCCTTCTTCTTCGCCTCATCCGCCGCCCAACTATTCGGGGTAAGCAGGGTGAGCGACAGTGCGCTCATCATCAACAATCGGGAGATACCATTACGCTTCAAAGCCATACAATTCCTATAATGCTACAATGCTGTTTACAATGCTACTGCCCTGCCATTTGGGTTTTGTTACCGGAAAGCCACGGCAGGGGGTCGATGGGCTTACCGTCACGGCGTAATTCAACATATAACTGCTTCTTCTCCGTACCCATAACACCAATTGGTTCGCCTGCCAATAGCCTCTGACCGGGGCTGCAATCGACTTTGGAGAATCCGGCCAAAAGTGTGTGATATTGATGACTATGGCGGATGATCACCATCTGTCCGTAGGTCAGGAATTTGCCCGTATAAAGCACTTCTCCCGCCGCCGGGGCCACGACTTGCGCACCGGAAACGGTGTTGATTTCCAGCCCGCGCAGCGTGTCGTTCTTGCCACGGGACGCGCCGTAGCGGCCACTGACGCTGCCCGCCACGGGCAGGTGCATGGAGCCTTTATCCAGCTTCACTTCGAGAGGCGGCAGTCCGCGGGAGGCGGTCTTCAACGGTGTGGAAGCAGGCTTGCCGGGGACGCTGGGCTTGAAGACGGGAAGGCCGATTTTCGCGGTCTCCGCTTCCAGCGTTTTCTGACGTTCCTTTTCCAAAGCCACCAACAGGCTTTGCAGGTTGTTGGCTTTGCGGGCAAGGGAGGCGATGGATTTTTGCTGTTCGGATTGTTCACTATGCAGGGAATCCATCAGCTCCTTGCGGCGGTCGATGATTTCATGCAGTGCTTCGCGGCGTTCCTCGAGTTTGGCTTTTTCGCTGCGCATCGTTTCGCGCTGGGTGGAGAGTTTTTTCTCCAGCGCTTTTAACTCGGCGAGGTCTACGGTGAGGGCGTCCATATCGCCTTTCAGCGATTGCGAGGTGAGACTGATGGCGCGCGATGCCATCATGCGGTCGGTGAACTTCGCAGGCATCAGGATGGCTGATTCCTGCGGTACGCGGGAGAGGCGGATCATGGTGGAGAGCATCGCGCCGAGTTGCTTGCTCTTGGCCTGCAGGATACGTTCTTTGCCTGCATATTCTTTTTCGAGTGAGCTGAGATGTTGCTCCAGCGCGTAATATTCCTGTTCGGAACTTTGGAGATTTCCGGCGACGCTGGTGACTTGCGTGGAGAGCTTGCCCAACTCCGCTTCGAGACGATCCAGATTCGCCATGATTTTGGCGTTCTGTTTTTTACGTTCGGCGAGGGCCCGATTGGTCTGTTCCAGCTCTGCTTTGCTGGGGGTTTGGGACACGGCGGGGAGGCTCGTCGCCAGCATCACCGCCATCATCCAGAATGCACTAACTCGCATCGCGTTTCTTTTCTTTTCCCGGTAATGCAAGGCAGCGACCAGTCATCTCGGAGGGGATGGGGAGGCCCAGAAGTTCGAGCACGGTCGGCGCGACATCCGCCAAGCGCCCCCCCTCTTCCATATGGCAGGATGCGACTGCGCCCGCTTTATATAACACAAACGGAACCTTGTTCAGCGTGTGGGCGGTATGCGCCTGATCGGTCGCGGGGTCGAACATCATCTCTGCGTTGCCGTGGTCCGCGGTCACCAGCATCGTGCCGCCTGCAGCATCCAGTGCGGTCTTCAATTTCGCGAGACAGGCGTCCACCGCTTCGACGGCTTTGCGGGCGGCATCGAGATCGCCGGTATGGCCAACCATGTCGCCGTTGGCGTAGTTGACGATGATGACGTCGTAGCGTTTTTCATTCAGTGCGGTGACAATGGCATCGGTGATTTCGTAGGCCGACATCTCTGGTTTCAAATCGTACGTCGCGACGTTGGGGGACGGGATGAGGATACGATCCTCCCCGGCGAACGGTTCCTCCCTGCCGCCGTTCAGGAAGAAGGTGACGTGCGCATATTTCTCCGTCTCGGCGATATGGAGTTGTTTCAGCCCGGCATTGGACAGCACTTCGGCGAGGGTGTTCTCCGGTGATTCCGGCGGGAATAAGACGGGTATGAACGATGTCAATGCTTCGGAATATTCCACCATGCCGAGCGTGGTGCGGAACTGTGTGGTGCGGTTGCGAAGGAAACCACTGAAGCTGGGGTCGAGCAGCGTGGTGAGCAATTGACGGGCGCGGTCGGCACGGAAATTGGCCATCAGCAGCCCGTCACCATCGCGCATCCCGGAATACTCTTCATGGACGCAAGGGGTGATGAACTCGTCATTCTCGTTCGCGGCATAGCGTTCGGCCAATACGGTTGTGGCATCGGTGAATGGCGTGCCTTGGGCATCGACCATTGCGTTATAGGCTTTTTCGACGCGATCCCACCGCTTGTCGCGATCCATCGCGAAATAACGGCCGATGATGACGCCAAATGTTACTTTGTCGTTTCCAGCAAAGCGTTTTTGCCACCCGGTAAGGTAGGCGTCCGCGCTGCGCGGCGGCGTGTCGCGTCCGTCGAGGAAGGCATGTATCCAGACTTGGATGCCCTCGGCGGAGACGATATCGGCCAGGGCGGCGATGTGGTTCAGGTGCGCATGGACACCGCCATCGGAGAATAGTCCCATGAGATGACAATCCCCGCCGGAGGAGCGTAAGTCAGCAATGAATTGCTGCAGTTTGGGATGTTCTTTCAGGGTGCCGTCTTCCACCGCTTTGTCGATGCGGGGGAGGTCTTGCAGGATGACGCGGCCTGCGCCGATATTCATGTGGCCGACTTCGGAATTCCCCATCTGCCCGTCGGGAAGTCCGACTTCGTGTTCCGATGCGTCGATCAATGTCGATGGGCATTCGTTCCACAGATAATCCCATGTCGGCGTCTTCGCGGCATGGATGGCGTTGTGATCGGTTTCGTGACGATGGCCCCACCCATCAAGGATGGCGAGGATGAGCGGGGTGTTCGGGAGTGTGGTCATGGCTCATGCATAGCAAAGTTTTTGCGCTGCCGCCAAGGGATTCCCTATTCAGGAGATAAAATTATCCCGCGCGGTGATAGGGATGGCCGGTGAGGATGCACTGGCTGCGGAAGAGTTGTTCGGCGAGAAGTGCGCGCACCAGCAGATGGGGCCATGTGCAGCGACCAAGTGAGAGCACGAGCGAGGCTTGCCTGAGCGTCGATTTTTCGAGGCCGCCATCTCCGCCGATCCAGAAACTGATATGGCGGGCACCTTCGTTGGCAGCACTGCCCATCCATGCGGCGAGTTCTTCGCTGGAAAGCGTTTTGCCCGTGCCGTCCATCAGCACGGTTTTCTCCGCACCGAATTTGCGGGCGGTGGCATCGAGCGATGCGGTTTCTTTGTGTTGTTGTTGGGCGAGTGGGAGGTTCGTGGAAGCGGGAAGTTCTTCCAGCTTGAGGGGCCATTGCAGGCGGGCGGCGTAATGGTCAAAGAGGGCTTCTTCCGGACCGCGCTTCCATTTGCCGATAGACGCGATCTGGAGTTTCAGGGGCGGCAGTTGGCGCACGTGGCTTAGAGCGCCATTTCCTGCTGCGGGAGTGCGACCGACCACATTTTCTCGAGATTATACATCTCGCGGAATTCAGGACGGAAGACGTGGACGATGATGTCGCCCCCATCGATCAGCACCCAGTTGCAGGTCTCTTTCCCTTCGATTGTGACATGCTGCATCCCGTATTCACGGAGTGCCTTCGCCACGTTGTCCGCGATGCTGCCGACGTGACGCTGCGAGCGCCCGTTTGCAATCACCATAGCATCGGCGAAACTGGTTTTTCCGGAAAGATCGACGAACGCTACTTCTTCAGCCTTGCTGTCGTCGAGTGAAGCGAGAATCAGTTTGCGAAGTGCGCTGTCCGCTTCGGGTTTGGATCTGGTTGGTATAAAAAGCCTCCTCAAGCTCGGTTACCCGCGGAGGAATCGGGGGGAGGCTGTAAGGCTTGTCCGCCCGTTTCTTCCACCCCTTCATTATGCCAAGAAAATGCTTTTTTTCCAAGTGTTTTTCGTAAAAAACTCGCCGAAAGCGAGTGTGGGGTGATGAAGAGGTAGGAAAACCCGCCGTTTGCGCGAGTTTTCGTTGCGGTCGGTGCGGGCGTGCGGGTGAGGTTTTTGGCCGCTGGGGAGGCCAATGCAGCCCGCGTGTAAGGTTTCCTGTCCACGACAATCAGCGGCATCAGGCGGGCGATATCCTGCCAGCGTTTCCAGCGATGGAACTGGGCGAGGTTATCCGCGCCCATGATCCAGACGAAGTCATGTTCCGGGTATTTCTGTTTCAGGCGGCGGAGCGTGTCGATGGTGTAGCGCGTGCCGAACCGCTGTTCGATATCGCTGACATGGATGCGCGGATGGCATTTCACATGCCGCGCTTTTTCCAGCCGCGTGGCGTAATCAGCATTGTCTTTTGTATCCTTGAGCGGGTTGCCGGGAGAGACCAGCCACCAGACACCATCCAGCCCCAGCCGCTTCATCACCTCCAACGAGACATACCGATGCCCGTCATGCGCCGGGTTGAACGAGCCACCGAGAAGACCGATTTTCATGAGCGTACAAAATATCTATCATCCGGCGGCAGATAGTGTTCAGCCAGTCGGGTTAATTTCTTTCCAGAAACTCCATATATCGTCCACATATTCCATATACCTTGTCGAAAGCAGAAACTGATGAACTGAGCATTCCCTGTTGCATACATATACGTTTCTCCATACCCCATTTTTTTAAAGTCCCTGACTTCTGACCAGGGGAACAACACCAGTTGCGAGGCATACCAGTACGGGCGAATAAGGATGCCCTTGTGACCAATGGCAACTCTAAATCTCCATCGGGTCGGCAGCACCATATCAAGTGCCGTCCAAAAGCACAGGACGCAAGACATGAGAGCTAACCCATACTCCGCCATACTCACATACATATCGGGTTGGTTACGGGCAAGCCATGCAAAAAGCACTGTGTAGAATAGACAAACGAATGAAATCAGCATCATCCAGCGTGGACGGGCAATAATATAATCATATTCCTTTAAGCTCTGCTCTGATACCGCAGTGAGAACACCCCCTTGCGGCAAACGTGTTTGATATCTCCAAAGCCTTATCACACTGGCCTCGTTTGCCCATTACCTTCAACCACATATTTATAGGTGACGAGTTGGTCTGCGCCGACGGGGCCACGGGCGTGGAGGCGACCGGTGGAGATGCCGATCTCCGCACCCATGCCGAATTCACCGCCGTCGGCGAACTGGGTGGAGGCGTTGTGGACGACGATGGCGCTATCGACGCCTTTTAGGAATGTCGCGGCGGCGGAGGCGTCCTCGGTGATAACAGCGTCGGTGTGGTGCGAGCCATAGCGGTTGATATGGGTGATGGCTTCTTCGACCGTGTTCACCACCTTGGCGGAGACGATCTTGTCGAGATATTCCGTACCCCAGTCGGCATCTGTTGCGGCGATGATGCGGCTGTCGGCAGCGCGCGTGGCTGCGTCCCCACGAATCTCGCAACCGGCTTCCAGCAATGCCTTGGCGACTTCGGGCCAGATGGTGTTTACAACCGATGCATCGACGAGGATGGATTCCGTTGCGCCGCAGACGCCGGTGCGGCGCATCTTGGCGTTCAGCGTTACTTCGATGGCTTTCTTGGAATCGGCCCTGGCATGGAGATAGGTATGACAATTGCCGTCGAGATGCAAAATGGTGGGGATACGGCTTTCCTCTGCGACGCGCTTGGTGAGAGATACACCGCCACGGGGGACGATGACGTCGATGAGGCCGACCATCTTCAGCATAATGCCGACGGCTTCGCGGTCGGTGGTGGGAACGAGTTGGATGGCGGTCTCGGTCAGGCCAGCCGCTTTCAACCCAGCATGGAGCGATGCGGCGATGGCGCGGGTGGAGTTGACGCTTTCCGAGCCGCCGCGCAGGATGGCGGCGTTGCCGGATTTGAGACATAGCCCACCTGCATCCGCCGTCACGTTCGGACGGGATTCGTAGATGATGCCGATAACGCCGAGGGGCACGGTGACGCGGGAGATGTTGAGTCCGTTAGGACGATCCCATGCGGCGATTTTCTTGCCCACGGGGTCGGGTAAACGTGCGATATCTTCCAACCCTTGCGCCATGCTTTCAACGCGTTTTTCGTCCAGTTTTAGGCGGTCGAGGAGTGCAGAAGTCAGGCCTTTTGCGGTGGCGGCTTCCATGTCCTTGGCATTGGCGGTGAGGATGGTGGACGCGTTAGCGCGCAAATGTTTCGCAGCTTCCTGCAAGGCTTTCACTTTTTGATCGGATGTGGCGTTGCTAAGTTGCAGATAGGCGTCACGGGCGGCATGGCCTACCTGCTCCATCGTTTCCTGCAAGCTTGTTTCTTTCTGTGCGGTCATGCCCATATTCTTTCGCCTTTATTATCCTACCTGTCATTCCTGCGATAGCCCTCTCTGGATTCCAGCGTTCGCTGGAATGACGATAAGAAGTTATGCCATCACCAGATCGTCACGGTGAATCAATTCGCTGCGTCCTTTATAGCCTAAAATCGTCTCGATGTCTTTGGTGTTGCGACCGATGATACCCATCGCTTCGGCGGATGACCAGGCGGAGAGGCCCGTGGCCAGCAGTTTACCGTCCGTGTTTTTCACCTGTACCGCGTCACCGCGCTCGAAACTTCCACTCAGCTGGATCACACCGACGGGGAGCAAACTATTGCCGGCCAGTAATGCTTTCTCGGCCCCGGCATCGACGGTGACTTCGCCCTGCGGCGCGAGGCTTCCGGCTATCCAGCGTTTGCGGGCGTTCTGGGGTGTGGTTGTCGCGTGGAACAGAGTGTATTTTGCGTCCTCATCCAATGCCCGAATGGGATGATGCTCCGTGCCTTTGGCGATCATCGTATGACATCCGGCGTAAGTCGCGATTTCCGCCGCCTGCACCTTGGTCGCCATGCCGCCATTGCTGAGCACAGTACGCGCCCCCCCTGCCATGCTGCGGATACTGTCATCGATCAGTTTCACTTCGTTGATATGCTCGGCGTCGGGATGTTCGACGGGATTTTTAGTATATAGGCCGTCCACGTCCGATAATAAGACAAGCAGGTCAGCGCCTGCCATCTGCGCAACGCGGGCGCCGAGGCGGTCATTATCGCCGACACGGAGTTCGGCGGTGGCGACCGTGTCGTTCTCGTTGATGATAGGTAGGACGTTACCGGCAAGCAAAGTCTCCAGTGTTGCGCGTGCGTTCAAATAACGACGGCGGTGTTCGCTATCGTCGATGGTCAGCAATAATTGGGCAACAGGTTTTTTGTGCGCAGCAAACGCATGCCGCCATGCGTCGATCAACAGGGGCTGGCCGACGGCGGCAGCCGCCTGTTTCTCTTCCAGTTTCAAGGCGCGCGTACCGAAGCCAAGCGCCTTGCGACCCAACGCCACTGCGCCTGAGGAGACGAGGATGATGCGCTTGTTTTGTGCATATAATGCTGCAACATCCTCAGCGACGCTCTCCATCCATGCGGTGCGGAGCCCCGTGCCTTCCGCATCGGCGACGAGCGAGGAGCCGATCTTCAGGACAATAGTGCGGGCATGTGCGAAGGGTTGCAGCATATCATTCCTCTTCGCCGTCACGATCTTCCAGTTCACCGCCGGATTCGAGTCGGCGGGCGGTCATCACTGTGTCGAGCAGGATACGAAGAATCTCTTTCACGCCATTTTGTTGCGCGGCAGAAATCACATGCAATTTCGTGCCCTTGGGAAGGACTTTTTTTAGCTTCTTCTGTTGCTCGGCGATTTCTTCGTCGGTCATCGCGTCGGATTTATTGAGGGCGACGACTTCGGTTTTTTCGCCCAGCACTTCGCTATAGGCTTCGAGTTCGCCGCGTACGGTTTTATATGCGGTGGCGACATCTTCCTGTGTGCCGTCGATAAGATGCAGCAACACGCGGCAGCGCTCCAGGTGTTTCAGGAAGCGGATACCGAGACCAGCGCCTTCATGCGCGCCCTCGATGAGGCCGGGGATATCGGCCATCACGAATTCCTTGTCGTCGACATAGACGACGCCGAGCTGGGGTTTCAGCGTGGTGAAGGGATAATCGGCGATCTTGGGGCGGGCGCGGGAGACGACGGAGAGGAAGGTCGATTTCCCGGCGTTGGGAAGGCCGAGGAGCCCTGCGTCACAGAGCAGTTTCAGCTTCAGCCATATCCAGCGTTCTGTGCCTTCTTCGCCGGGGGTTGCTTGACGGGGGGCGCGGTTGGTGGAGGATTTGAAATACATGTTGCCGATGCCGCCCTTGCCGCCCTTGGCGAGGACGATCTCCTCACCGTCATGCGTTAGATCGGCCAGTAATTCTTCGCCGGATTCGTCGAAGATCTGCGTGCCGACGGGCAGGCGGAGGATGATGTCGTCCGACGCCGCGCCGTCGCGCTGGCTGCCCATGCCGTGATGACCTGTGCGGGCTTTGAAATGCTGCTGGTAACGGTAGTCGATCAGCGTATTAAGACCCGTCTCCGCGCGCGCGATGATGCTGCCGCCGCGACCGCCATTGCCACCGTCCGGCCCGCCGAGGGGGATGTTCTTCTCCCGCCGGAAGCTGACGCACCCGCCGCCGCCATTGCCGCTTTTGATAAATATCTTCGCCTCATCCAGAAACTGCATTTTTGAACCCTCGTCCGTGCGCTTCACATTCTACAGTGAAAAATCCCATAAAAAAAGGGCGGATAACCGCCCTTTTCGTTATCCTATAATACTAACTGTTACGCCATTGCCGGGCGAACAGAGATGTATTGGCGATCGTCTTTGCGTTTGCGGAACTCGACCACGCCTTCGACCATTGCGAAGATCGTGTGGTCTTTACCCATGCCGACATTCTCACCGGGATGGTACTGCGTGCCGCGCTGACGGACGATGATGTTCCCAGGAACGACAGCCTGATTGCCGTATTTCTTAACGCCAAGGCGGCGGCCCGCTGAATCGCGACCGTTGCGTGAACTACCACCTGCTTTCTTATGTGCCATCTGACTTCTCCGTCCTGAATTCTATTCTATATTAGTCTTTTTTCGCTTTGGAAGCGGCAGGTTTTTTCGCGGCTGCGGGCTTCTTGGCGGGGGTTGCTGCTTTTTTCGGGCTAGCGGCTTTGGTGGCGGTCTTCTTCGGGGCGGCGGCTTTCGTGCCCGCTTTCTTGGAAGTGCCTGCCTGCGCGTCGCGCCATTTGTTTTTCGGTTGCGGTTCGGAAGCGCCTTTTTTGGCTTCCACTTTACCGTCCAGCGAAATCTGGTCGATACGCAGCGTCGTCAGATGCTGGCGGTGACCACCGGTACGCTTATAGGTATGGCGGCGGGTTTTCTTGAAGATGATGACCTTGTCACCGCGGCCCTGCTCCAGCACATGCGCGGAAACGCGCGCTGCGGAAAGCTTGGAGCCGTCCATATTGCTGCTGTCGCCATCGAGGACGGCGAGCACCTTGTCCAGTACGATAAGGTCACCTGCTTCGGCGTCGAGCTTCTCTACTTTAAGCACATCGCCGCTTTGCACAGTATATTGCTTGCCACCGGTCTGAATAATTGCGTACATGTTTTTTCCTACTTATGTTGTGGCTTTCGCTCTGCGCATGGCGCAACCGCTCAACCTCTCCTTGTTTTACAGAAGGGCGCTACTATATGCGAGAATGGCCTGTTGTCAACGGTTTTATGAGCCTATCTAACCCTTTGAAGAGTTTGTAGCTTTTAGCATGGATGCCCTCCGAGGGGAAGCGATTTCGGCGCAGGCGACACAAGACCCCCTGAACCCCTCTTGCCCTACTCCCCTTTCGCTGCTATCAAGAGCGCCTTCGAAAACGGACAGGTGGCCGAGTGGTTGAAGGCACCAGTCTCGAAAACTGGCATGGGGGCAACTCCATCGAGGGTTCGAATCCCTCCCTGTCCGCCACCCTACGCTCTTCGAGCTTCGGGTGGCAGGCCATTTAAGGGCTGACACGCGAAGTCGATTAGAGCTAGGAGTGTCTCCCGAAGCCTTGGCGTAGGGAGACCGGAGCGGTATATGTGGTATGTTTATTTCTTGGAACTTAACAATGGTGATATTTACGTTGGGTCAACTAACGATCTGAAAAGGCGCAAACAATCTCATGATAAAGGTGAAGTAAATTCTACTAAAGCGCAGCTGCCCATCACCTTAAAATCTTACACTGCTGTTGAAACAGAAACCATTGCAAGAGAGCTCGAAAAATATTTTAAGTCCGGTTCCGGTAAAGCCATTGCTATGAAGCGTTTCTGGTAATTCTTTCACAGAACCAACTTGACTTCATAAAACCTCAATGCATTGATTTTAAACAATTCATTATGGTTCGAATCTCACGCGCGTAGCATAAATTCCTTATAGACCATCAGAAAACCTAGATTCGGTGTGCTGATGCCTTCTTATTTATACCGTCCCGCGATAAAAAAAAGCCGCCTTCCATACGCAGAAGGCGGCTTTGATGATACATGGAATGGATTACGCGCTTTTGCGTTCTTGTGTGGATAATTCTCCGGCTTCGATGAACTGGAGGAGGTCGTTATTGATGCTGTCTTTCTGCGTGGTCGGCAGGCCGTGATCGCCGCCGGGGTATATTTTGAGGATGGAGCCTTTGACCAATTCTGCAGTGCGGCTGGCGCTGGCGTCGATGGGAACGATCTGGTCGTCATCGCCGTGGATGATAAGGGTCGGGATGTCGAACTTCTTCAAGTCCTCGGTGAAGTCGGTTTCGGAGAAGGCCTTGATGCAGTCGAATTCCGCTTTCATGCCGCCTTGCATGCCGATCATCCAGAAGCTATCGCAGACGCCCTGACTGATTTTCGCGCCTTTGCGGTTCGCGCCATAGAATGGCTGGGTGAGGTCTTTGAAGAGTTGCGAACGGTCGGCGGTGAAGCTGGCGCGTAAGCCATCGAAATTCTCGATGGGCTGGCCTTTGGGGTTGGCGGGCGTCTTCACCATTAATGGGGGAACCGCGCCGACGAGAACCGCTTTGGCAACGCGCTTCGTGCCGTGGCGACCGATATAGCGGGTGACTTCGCCGCCGCCCGTGGAGTGGCCGACAAGGATGACATCCGTCAAATCGAGCATCTCAATCAGCTGCGCGAGATCATCGGCGTAGGTGTCCATCTCGTTGCCGTCCCACGTCTGTTCGGAACGGCCATGACCGCGACGGTCATGCGCGATGCAGCGATAGCCCTTAGAAGCTAAAAACATCATCTGATCTTCCCACGCGTCGGCGCTCAGCGGCCAGCCGTGGCTGAAGATGACAGGTTGGCCTTTGCCCCAATCCTTATAGTAGATGGATACGCCGTCCTTGGTGGTGAATCTGCTCATATATTCCTCCTTGGGTCATATGGTTGCTCATGCCCTGTGGCATCGGACTTGAAAGGGGTAATATAGCGTATCCATCTGCTTTGTCTTTCAGAAATGGTTTTCTTCAGATGAAATAGTGTTATGGTCGTTCCATGGAAGTGATCGACCTGATTATTGAACCGCGGGAGAAGGATCTCGGTGGGTTCAATGTGCGTCGCCTTTTGCCGTATGCCGCGCGGCGGATGGTGGGGCCGTTCATCTTTCTCGATGAGATGGGCCCGGCGGAATTTCAGACGGGTCAAGGTATCGACGTGCGCCCGCATCCGCATATTGGGTTGGCGACGGTGACATATCTGTTTCAAGGGGAGATATTGCACAGGGATACGCTCGGCTCCGAACAATTCATCACCCCCGGGGCGGTGAACTGGATGACAGCGGGGCGGGGTATCGCCCATTCGGAACGTACTGGGGCAGAGGAGAAATCGCGCGTGCATCCCATGCACGGATTGCAAAGCTGGATCGCCCTGCCGAAAGAGGTGGAGGAAGTCGCGCCCGAATTCCATCATCATCCGGCGGATACGTTGCCGGAGTTTGGGGTGAAGGATGTGCAGTGTAAATTGATTTCCGGTGCAGCTTATGGGCATGACACGCCGGTGAAGATTTACAGCCCCCTCTTCTATGTGGAAGCGAAGATGCCGGCGGGTAGCAATATCGCATTGCCGAATGAATACCGCGAGCGTGCGTTCTTCCTTGTGTCGGGTATTGTCCGGGTCGGTGATAAACGCATTGCACCGCGTACCATGCCGGTGTTCGCGGCTGGGGAACGCATCGTCGTTGAAGCGGAAACGCAATCGCATATCATGATGCTGGGCGGTGATCCGCTTTCGGAAAAACGGTTCATCTGGTGGAATTTCGTTTCCAGTTCGGAAGAGCGTATCGTGCAGGCGAAAGAGGATTGGCGGCAAGGGCGGTTCGGCAAAGTGCCGGGGGATGAGGTGGAATTTATTCCATTACCGGAAGAGCCGAAACCGGGTACGATTTTATAATATGTTGTCATGCCGTTTTCATGACGGCATGCGGCCACGACCAGACCCCGTCATGAAGACGGGGTAACATATAGAGAGGGTTTAAGAATATGTCCGATGAGATGAAGCATGCGCGTATTGTTGAGAATGGTAAAAGTCCTTACGCGGTGGATATGGATGTATCAGGATTCGCTCTACAGGGAGATGAGCCTGTGGCTTCCGGCGGTGCGGGATTAGCGCCTGCGCCCTATGATTATCTGCTTGCTGCGCTGGGAGAATGCACGGCGATGACAGTGCGGTGGTATGCGTTGCAGAAGCAATGGCCGGTGGAGAACGTAGACGTTTCGCTGACACATCATAAGGACGGAAAGCAGGATGTTTTCACCAAAACCATTACCATCACAGGCGATGCGTTGACGGCGGAGCAGCGCACGAAATTGATCGAGATCGCAGGGAAATGCCCTGTGCAGCGGACGCTGGAAGGCACGCCGCGTATCACCACCCTCGCGACAGCAGAATAATTTTCCAAGGATTTCCGAGTATGCTACGTCTAATGGTGTAGCAAGGGGTTATGACGCAGGATTCAGACGCACAATTGGCGGCACGGGCGCAGGGGGGTGAGGCCATTGCGTTGCAGCGGTTGATCGAGCGTCATTATGCTCCCGTATACCGTCTGTGTTATCGTTATACGGGGGTGCGGGAGGATGCGGAAGATGTGGCACAGGAAGTATTCACCCGGCTCGGAAAGGCGATTTTCAGCTTCCGGGGGGATGCCGGGTTCCGCACATGGCTCATGCGCATCACGGTCAATACGCTGCATGATGAGTTTCGCCGTAACAAGCGCAAATGGCAGCATGAGACGGCGTTCTCGGACGGGTTCGATGCCGCGTCCGACGATGCGTCACAAGAAGAGATATTGCAGAAAAAGCAGGCGCTTCAAGCTGTGCACCGTTTGCCGGAGAAATTGAAACAGGCGGCCTTGCTAGTCTATGGCGAGGGATTAAGCCATGCGGAAGCGGGGAAGATTTTAGGCTGTTCCGAGGGTACGATCTCTTGGCGGCTCTCCGAGGTGCGTAAGAAGCTTCTGAATGTCAGGGACAAAATAATGATGTGTTTCATGGCGTGGGCGTTTTAGAGGGTGATATGAAAGACGACGATTTAAAAAGATTATTATCCGACCTGCCCATCCCCTCCCCGCGCGAGGAGGCGGAAAAAGAAGCCATTAAACAGTCACTTGCTGTTTTTGAGAAAAAAAGCGCGTCGCGCACCCAAGGAAAAGGATTCCTCTCCCGTCTAATGGATACAACCACCATAGACAGGAGCATTTTTATGAATACACGTCATCTTTACGCCGGAACCGCCGCCGCGATGGTACTCGCCGTCGGAGTGCTGAGCTGGGATCAATTTCAGGATATGAAGCAGGATGAGACGTTGCAATTGACATCGGTTTCGGAGCCGAAACGAGGGGAGCAAATCGCCTCATTCCCGAAATCCTCGCTCAATGATACGGCCCGGGAATCCGCAGTCATGCCGGATACACCGTTAAATCCCTCAGAACCTATTGGTAATTTTTTAGCCCCTTCTAGCATTCAGCCTGTTCCCCCTGCACCGCCACCTCCTGTCGTGGCCGACGCTGCAAACGACGCGGGAGCGGATCATGTAGCCTCAGCAATTGGAGAAGCTGCTTCGTCATCTTCCTCTGACATGAGTATGAACCGCATGGCAGCGATGGAAGCTCCGCAAGCGATGATCGCTCCAATGCCTTATGCGCCGGATGTCTATACGATGCCGCAAGGCAATGACCAGTTCAAGGAGGTCGAAAGCAACAGCGTCAAGCTGGTGAGTGAGGAGCCGGTCTCCACCTTCTCCATCGATGTCGATACCGCGTCCTATGCCTTTGTTCGTCGCCAGTTGAATTACGGGCAGTTGCCTGATGCGAGCATGGTTCGTATCGAAGAGATGATCAATTATTTCGATTATGATTACGCACTGCCGGAGAGCAAGGCCGTGCCGTTCAAGCCCAGCATCACCGTCGCCCCGTCACCGTGGCATAAGGGGAATAAACTGGTGCATATCGGTATCAAAGGATTTGATGTCGATAAAGGCGAGACGCCGCGCAGTAATCTTGTATTCCTGATTGATACGTCGGGGTCGATGTATGAGCAGGATAAATTGCCGCTGCTGCTCAGTTCGTTGAAGTTGCTCGTCAACCATCTCGATAAAGACGATACGGTCAGCATCGTCACCTATGCCGGTGGGGCCGGGGTGGAGTTGAAGCCGACGCAAATCTCCGACAAAGAGAAAATCTTCGCGGTGCTGAACCGGTTGCAGGCGGGCGGTTCCACGGCTGGAGCAGCGGGTATCGCGGAAGCGTATGCGTTGGCGGAGAAGAGTTTCGATAAGAAGGGCGTCAACCGCGTTATCCTGGCGACGGATGGAGATTTCAATGTCGGCATCACCGACCCAGAAGAGTTGAAGAAGTACGTCGAGCAGAAACGGGAGACGGGGGTGTTCCTCTCCGTCATCGGCTTCGGTGAGGGGAATTACAACGACCTTCTGATGCAGGAGTTGGCGCAGAACGGTAATGGTAATGCAGCCTATATCGACACCATTCAGGAAGCCCAGAAAGTGCTGGTGCATGAGGCGACGTCCACCCTCTTCCCCATCGCGAAAGATGTGAAATTGCAGGTGGAGTTCAATCCTACGGCGGTTTCCGAATATCGGCTGATCGGGTATGAGACGCGTATGTTGAAGCGCGAGGATTTCAATAACGACAAGGTCGATGCCGGGGATATTGGAGCAGGCCATGCCGTCACCGCGATCTACGAGATCACGCCCAAAGGTGCGAAAGGTACTGTCGATCCATTGCGCTATGGCAAGAAGGCTGAAGAGAAAGCATCTTCTGGAAATGCCGATGAATATGGCTTCCTGAAGATTCGCTATAAATTGCCGAAGGAAAGCAAAAGCCGCCTCATCACCACTGCTATCGACCGGGCGCTGGAAGTGGACTCGCTGAGAAAAGCCTCCGATGATGCACGGTTTGCCATCTCGGTCGCTGCATTCGGCCAGAAGCTGAAGCAGGAAGCTGGCTTACGTGATTTTTCTTACACGGATATTGCGACGCTCGCCAAGTCCGGCAAGGGTAAGGATGCGTTCGGCTACCGTCATGAATTCATCAAGCTGGTAGAGCTGGCGTCCGGCCTGCAAGCGCCTCAACAGAACATCACACCGGGAGTTAGTGATAGCGTAGTTGTGCCGGCTTACGAGATTCCGCCGGGTAGCCGGGGCAATGAAGGCGGCGTAGATTATATCCAGCAACAATAAGTATCACTAAGATGAATTTGGTTTAAATGTGGCAAAGGCACCTCCGGGGTTCGTGAGGTGCCTTTGCACGAATGCAAATAACCGCCGCGCCTACATGCGGTCATTCACATTATACGATGGCGAGTAGGAACGCTCCACAGAGGAGCCAGAGGTGACGGGGTCATTGTGGCGATCTTCCATGGGGTTGTTATGATCCTGCTCGATGTAATTGTCGCTCGTACGCATTTCAGAGGGAGATGCAAATCCGTTATCGGTCGGGCGTACCGAGTCCGCGCGCACTGCGGGGTTAATGGGAGCGTCCGACACACCGGGGCCAGTCGCAGAAGCAACGAGCGGCGCTACGACAATAGATGTTGCCAGCAGCAGGAAAAGCATCGGGTGCTTATTTTTTACATTGTAATTACGCTTCATATATCTCTCCATCAGGCGGGGTTATGAGAGCATCATGCCGGAGAGAGGGTCATGATTCGATAGCGGGCGCAGGGCAATACCTCAAGAGAGGATAAAGGCGCATTAAGACTGGATGCCGCGGAAAAACACGGCAACCAGCGCCGGAGCGTGTTTCTTGAGGTCGTAGGATGAACGGTTACGCAGATAATCGGCGAAAATGCCGTTCATATACGCGTGAAGCGCCAGTGCGGCCTGATGCGGGGTGATGCCTGCGGCCAATCGTTTTTCCTTCTGGGCGGCGGCGAATGCTTTTTCGCAGCGGCTGATGGTCTCCTTGAATTTCTTCTGATGCCAGCCTTCCTCATTACGCAATGTCTCCACCTGTTCGCATTTGAACAAGGTGATGGTGAAGACCCGCTGTTGTCGTTCGTTCGAGATAAGATGTTTCAAGGCGTAAAGGCATATTTCCTGCAAGCCCTCCAACGGGCCTTTGGTGGCGATATACTGATCGAACAGTGCGTCCATCGGCAGTTTCACACGGTCGTGTATAGCGTTGAAGAGTTCGCATTTATTCTTGAAATGCCAGTAGAACGCGCCGCGCGTCACACCCGCTTCGCGGGCGATTTCCTCGAGGGTGGTGCAGGTCACGCCTTTGGCGAAGAACAGGCTTTCCGCCGCATCGAGCAGCATCTCGCGCGTGTGCTGTGATTCTTCCTTCGTCCGACGGCTCATCTCGTCTCTTTCATGTCGAAAATTTATGTGCTCATCTCTACGTGAAGATGATATTTATGTTTACAAACATACATGCATGTATGTATATTGTCGAGATGTTTTGGGAGGAAGTGTCGTATGAGGAGTAATTCGCGTAATCCTGTCAGCCGATCACTGGCGCTCTGTGCGGTGATATTCCTTCTGGTTGCCTGTAAGGACGACAAGAAAGAGGCCAAAGCCCCTCCCCCGCCGGAAGTGCTGGTGGAACAGGCGGCCTCTCAGGACATCCCCGTCACCTTTGAATATGCCGGGCGCACCGCAGGGTCGCGCGAGGTGGAAATCCGTTCCCGCGTCAGCGGCATCATCATGAAGCGCGCTTACGTCGAAGGCAGTATGGTCAAAAAGGGGCAGCTCTTGTTCCGTATCGATCCTCGCCCGTTCGAGGCAGAACTGGCCAAGGCGGAAGCCTCACTGCGCGAAGCCGAGCAGGATTTCAAGCGCGCGCAATCGCTGCATACCGAGAACGCCATCAGCGGCCGCGATTACGACATGTCTAAATCCACTTATGAGCAGGCGAAGGCCGATGCGCGGACTGCGCGCATCAACCTCGACTACACCACCGTCACCGCGCCGATAAACGGCATCACGAGCAGGGAGGTGTTCTCCGAAGGCAGCCTGGTCACGGCGGATACCAGCTTGTTAACGCACCTCACGCAGCTCGACCCGCTCTATGTAAATTTCGCGATGCCGGATTCCGAGGCGATGCAGCAGCGGGAGATGCTGACCTCCGGCAAAATGACGTTGCCCAAGGATAAGAAATTGCGGGCGGAAATCGTGATAGGCAGCGGCCAGACCTACTCTCAGGAGGGGGTGATCGATTTCACGGACAGTATCATCGACACTAGCACCGGCACAGTGCGGACGCGCGCCATTGTAGGTAACGCCAAAGGCGAATTGATGCCCGGCCAGTTCGTACGCGTCGTCGTTAAAGGATTTACCCGCGTCGGCGTCATCACTCTCCCCGCAAAGGCGGTGATGCAGGGGCCAGAGGGGACATATGTCTACGGCGTCCATGAAGGCAAAGCCAAGGTCATCCCCGTGACTCTCGGGATGCTAGTCGGGGAACGGCAAATCATCGAGAGCGGATTGAAGGGCGGCGAGCAGATCATCACCGAAGGGGTCATCCGCGTCCGTCCCGATTCCCCCGTGAAGGTTACGACAGCGGAAGAAGCCGCGCAGAAAATCAAAGCCGAAAAACAGCCAGATGCGGCTGCACCGAGTGAGAAAACTCCTGCGGAAGACGCAACGCCGGAAGAGGCGGCGGAACCTTCCAGTACAAAGGACTAACGGTGAATATCTCGCGTTTCTTTATCGAGCGGCCCGTCTTCGCATCCGTCATCTCCATCATCATCGTGTTGGCCGGGTTAGCGGCGATGCGTGGGTTGCCCATCGCGCAATATCCCGACATTATCCCACCGGAAGTCAACGTCTCCGCCACCTATCCGGGGGCAAGCGCGGAAGTGCTGGCCTCCACCGTCGCCGCGCCGCTGGAGCAGCAGATCAACGGCGTGCCCAACATGATCTATATGCGCTCGACCAATTCCAGCAGCGGACAGATGAGTATCAGCGTCACGTTCGATATCGGGACCGACCCGGATCAGGCGACTATCGACGTTAACAACCAGGTGCAGGCAGCGCTTGCGCGATTGCCGGAAGAGGTGCGCCGTCAGGGTGTGACGGTGAAGAAGCGTTCCAGCTCCATCCTGCAGGTGGTGGCAATGTATGCGGAGAATAACGAGTTCGATACCATCTATATCAGCAACTACGCGCTGCTAAACGTCATCGACGAATTGAAACGTATCGAGGGCGTGGGCGATGCGAGCCTGTTCGGGGCCAAGGATTACGCGATGCGCATCTGGATTCGTCCGGACAAGCTCGCACAATATAAGATGACGCCGGAAGATATCGCGGTCGCCATCCGCGAGCAGAATTCCCAGTTCGCCGCTGGGCAATTCGGTCAGGAGCCGATGGATAACCCGCAGGCTTTCACCTATACGGTGACAACCAAAGGGCGGTTCATGGACGCCAAAGAATTCGAAAACATCATCCTCCGCTCCGATGCTGATGGAGCTACGCTGCGGCTGAAAGACGTCGCGCGCGTGGAATTAGGGGCGCAGGATTACGGCTTCTCTGCCGCCACCAACGGCAAACCCTCCATCGCCTTCGGGATCTATTTGCAGCCGGGTGCAAACGCGCTGTCGGTCACGCAGGCGGTTGGCGAAAAGATGGAAGAACTTTCCAAACGGTTCCCGCAGGGCATGAATTACGTCATCCCGTTCGATACGACCAAATTCGTGCAGGTTTCCATCAAGGAAGTCATCAAGACCTTCATCGAGGCGCTGGTGCTGGTCGTTATCGTCGTGTTCCTGTTCCTGCAGAATCTGCGGGCGACGCTGATTCCAGTACTCGCTATTCCCGTGTCACTTATCGGAACCTTTGCGGGGATGTATCTGCTGGGATTCTCAATCAACCTGCTGACCTTGTTCGGCATGGTGCTTGCCATCGGGATCGTGGTCGATGACGCGATCGTGGTGCTGGAGAATGTCGAGCGCATCATGCGTGAGGAGAAAAAATCCGCGAAAGAGGCTTCCTTAAAAGCGATGGAAGAGGTCAGCGGCCCCATCATCGCCATCGTGCTCGTCCTCTGCGCCGTGTTCGTGCCCGTCGGATTCCTCGGCGGGATGACGGGGGTGATGTATAAGCAGTTCGCCATCACCATCGCCGTCTCCGTCATCATCTCCGGTATCGTTGCCCTGACGCTGACGCCTGCGCTCTGCGCACTCATCATTAAAGAGAATCACACGGAGCCGATGCTGTTCTTCCGCAAGTTCAACAGCTGGTTCGAGCGCAATACCACGCGTTACACGAGTGGCGTGAAGTTCCTGCTCAAGCGTACGGGTATCGGGCTACTGATGTTCGCTGCACTGCTGGGGCTTCTGGCGCTGCTGATGACCAACATCCCCAGCGCGCTCGTACCTGAGGAAGATCAGGGATACGCCTTCGTCGCCACTAACCTGCCTGCGGGAGCGTCGCTCAGCCGCACCAAGAAGGTGACGGAGGAACTCAGCAAACGCATCAAGGCACAGGATGAAGTCGCCAACATCACCACCTTCTCCGGGTTCGATATATTGAGCCGTTCACAAAAATCCAGCTCCGCCGTCTCCTTTGTCACCTTCAAGGATTGGGGTGAGCGCACGGCGAATGAGTCCAGCGCATGGAGCCTCATCGGGCGGTTCATGGGGCTGGCATCCGATCTGAAAGAATCCTTTGTCATCGCCATCAACCCGCCGCCTATTACCGGCATCAGTATCACCGGAGGGTGGGAGGCGTATTTGCAGGATCGTAGCGGTGGCGACGTGAAAAGCCTCGCCGAGGCGACAACCAAGCTGATTGCGGCTGCAGGCAAACGGCCTGAGCTCACAGGGCTTAATACTACTTTCACCGCCAACGTGCCGCAATATTTCGTAGAGCTGGATCGCGAGAAAGCGAAAGCGCTGGGCGTTCCGGTCAATTCCGTCTTTGCCGCAATGCAAGCGACGTTCGGCAGTTTCTACGTCAATGATTTCAATATCTATGGCCGGACGTTCCGTGTCTCCCTGCAAGCTGAAGCGGAGTTCCGTGAGAAGCCAGAGGATTTGCGGCAGGTGTTCGTGCGTTCGAATGACGGCAGTATGATCCCGCTCGATTCATTGGTCACGGTCGAGCGCATCATTGGTCCTGACTTACTGGAACGGTATAACATCTTTCCGGCGGCAAAAATAATCGGAAGCCCGGCACCGGGCTATAGTTCGGGTGATGCACTTACCGCGATGGAAGAGGTCGCTGCGGAAGCGCTGGGCCAGAATTATGCGCTGCAATGGACGGGTGCTGCCTATCAGGAACGCGCAGCCAGCGGAGCCAGCACCAATGCATTTATCTTCGGGCTGATCATGGTGTTCCTGATCCTCGCTGCGCTTTATGAGCGCTGGTCGCTTCCCATCGCCGTACTCGCAACCGTACCCTTCGCGGTGTTCGGTGCGGCATTGGCGGTGTGGATGCGGGGGTTGAGCAATGATGTATATTTCCAGGTGGGCTTATTGACGCTCATCGGCTTGGCGGCGAAGAATGCCATCCTCATCGTCGAATTCGCTGTCATCCGCCGACAAGAAGGAGCAACGGCCTATGAAGCGGCGATGGATGCGGCAAAGCTCCGCTTCCGTCCTATCGTCATGACCTCGCTCGCCTTCATCCTCGGCTGCCTGCCGCTGGCTATCAGCACGGGGGCGGGTGCGTCGGCGCGGCACTCCATCGGCACGGGCGTCATCGGCGGGATGTTGGCGGCGACTATCATCGCGACCTTCTTCATCCCGATGTTCTATCTCATCATCTCGCACCTGACCGACCGCAAGAAGAAGCGCCGCCCTGCGCCACCGCCGCATCAGCCTTTGCCGCCACAGGGAGAGCATCATGCGTAAATGGCTTCTTCCGCTGCTTTTATGCACCGCCTGCTCGGTGGGGTTGGAGTATGAAAAACCTGCGTTCGACCTGCCCGGCACATGGCCGTGGGAACAGGGGCCGACGGATACGGCAGCGCTTTCCAAGGTGGATATCGCGTGGTGGGAACAGTTCCAAGACCCGGTACTGAATGACCTCATCACCGAGGCGAGGAAGAATAATGCGGATATACTCACCGCTGCCGCGCGTGTCAGCGAGGCGCGGGCGATACTCTCTTTCCAGCGTGCGAACCAGTTGCCGTTGCTGGAAGTACAAGGTTCCGCCGTTCGCACAGGAAATAGCGAGGAAGCGTTGACAGGACTTGTCGCATCCACGGGTGCAAAACCGTATAATACATTCAGTATCGCAGGGGTGCTGTCCTATGAGATCGATTTATGGTGCAGGCTTGCTAATGCGAGCGCATCAGCGCGGGCGCAATTGCTTTCGGTGGAGGCGAATCGCGATGCGATACGGCTCGCCGTGCTCAGCGATACGGCGCGTGGCTATTTCGCGCTGCGGTCGCTCGACGCACAATTGCAGATCGCGGAGGAGACGCTGACATCGCGGGATGACTCCTACGCATATCGCGGCAAGCAGTTCAAGGCCGGGGCAATTTCCGAGTTGGATTTACGTCAGGCGGAATCAGAACTTGCCACGGCGAAGGCGTCCATCGCACAGTTGAAACAAGCACGTGACCAACAGGCCAATGCGCTCTCGGTATTGCTGGGCCGCTCACCCAAAGCGCTGGTGGAATCCGCACCGGAGCGGGGGAAGTCGCTCACTGACATTACCGTTCCGCCCATTTTGCCGCAAGAGCTTCCTTCCTCGCTGCTGGAGCGTCGTCCAGACATACGCGCGGCAGAGCAGGCCCTCATCGCCAGTAATACCGATATAGGTGTCGCCCGTGCGGATTATTTCCCGACGATTTCGCTTTCCGCATTGCTCGGATTATCCAGCCGCGAGGCGGATGATCTTCTTTCCTCCTCCGCCCGGTACTGGCAGGCGGGAGGTGGGCTGGCGGGGCCGCTGATCGATTTCGGGCGTACTACCGCGAATGTGGAAGCGGCAGATTCACGCAACGAACAGGCGAATATCACGTATGCGCAAGCCGTACGGGTGGCGTTTCAGGATGTGATGAACGCGATGTCGGCGCAGGACAATTCAGAGGATTACCTTCTCGCCCTGCAGGAGCGCGTCGCGGCGCTGCGGGAAAGCCTGAGGCTCGCCAATCTGCGTTATGACGCGGGGTATTCGGATTATCTGGAAGTGCTGGATGCGCAGCGCAGCTTGTTCAGCGCTCAACTGGATGAAGCGGACGCCGCCCGGGCGCGTCTGGCCGCTGCGGTCGATATGATGCAGGCGCTGGGTGGCGGGTGGGATGTTACAGAAACATCTGCACCCGCTGACACTCTGAAAGATGATAATGTGGTGGATGACGACGCTGTCCCTGAAACAGAAAACCCCGCCAAATAGTCTCTAATAATACATAAAACAGAATGCCGTGTAGGTTGCCCATACCATTACCATCAGCGGAATGCCGGCGCGGAAATAATCAGTGAATTTATAATGGCCGGGGCCCATCACTAACAGGTTGGTCTGGAAGCCGATAGGCGTCGCAAACGAGCAGCAGTTGGACGCAAAGATCACCGCGTGGACAAACATCGCCGGTTCTACGCCCAACTCCTGCGCCGTCCGGTAGGCGATGGGGGTGAAGAGCAGAGCAGTGGCGTTATTGCTGAGAACATTGGTGCAGAAAGCCATCACGCCGAACATCGCCGACATCACCCATACAGGGTTCGCGCCCTGCACCACATCGACGATCAAGGCGGCAAGGTAGATCGCGCCTCCGGTCAGCTCCAGCGCGAGCGCCAGCCCGAAGCCCGCGGCGACCAGCATGATGATCTGCGCGTCCACGGCACGGATGGCCTGCCGCGTGGTCAGGCATCCGGTCATCAACACCAACAGCACGGCGACGAACGACGCAATATAGACGGGCAGGATGCCGAAGGCGGCGACGGCCACCATCCCGCCGAATATGAGATTAACCTTCAAGGCGTTGCGTTGGGATGGCAGTTCGTATACCGACCATTCCATCAGGATGAAATCCTTGGACTGGCGCAGCACGTCCAATTGCTCGCGCGTGCCCATCACCATCAGGATGTCCCCCGCAGCAAGGCGAATCTCGGTCATGCGCGAGCTGATCATGCGCGATTTGCGTTGGATGCCAACAACGGTGCAATGGAACTCATGATAGAACCCGATCTGCTCGATATTCTGGCCGATGAGTTTGGACGCAGGCGTGATGAGGACTTCGGTCAGCATCAGTTTTTCGGCCTTGTCCTGCAACTGGATGCCGGGGGAATCAAGCGTGGAGATGCGGCCATAATGCTGCTTCCCCTCCTCGGCTATTAAGCGAATCAAGGCTTCCTTGGTGGCGGTCAGCACCAGCACGTCGAACGGGCGGATGCGGATGGGCTCGTCAAACGGGGCGAGATAGGCGTGTTCGTTGCGTTGTAACATGCGCAGTGAAATATCATCACCCAACAGGTTCTCCGCCGCGATGGATTTGCCGATGAGGTTCGAGCCTGCGTCGATTTCCAACTGGATGACGAACTGGCGTTTTTTATCCCCCATCAAATGCGTATCGGGGGACTGACGGTCAGGCAGCAAACGGGGAAGGATGAAGGCGATATAGAAAAACCCCACCGCCGCAATAAAGAGACCCGGCAGGGTAAAATCAAACATGCCGAGCGGCTTACCGCTTAGTGATTGCAGCGACCCGGAGACCAGCAGGTTGGTGGAGGAACCGATGAGCGTCAAGGTCCCGCCCAGAATGCAGGAATAAGAAAGCGGTATCATGACACGGGAGGGGGAGAGCTTCAACTGTGTGGCAAGGGCAAGGAACACAGGCATATAAATAATGCAGGTAGGCGTGTCGTTGACGAATGCGCTCGTCGCGATGACGCAGAACACTACCGCGGCGAGGGAGAAAAAGCGGTTGCCGCGAAAGACGCGGATGATGATTTTCGGGATCATATGCAGCGAATCCGTTCGGGTCACCGCCTGACCCATCACCAGCAAGGCGAGGACGGCGAGCAGCGAATCGTTGCCGAATCCGGCGATCAAGTCTTTGGCGGTGAAAACTGTGCCGTCCGCTTTAGTGTAGGGGACGATCTGGAAGAACATCATCATTGAGGATAGGAGGATGAGCGAGGTCACCTCGATGGGGAGGCGGTCAGAGGCATAAAGAATCACCGCCAGCCCGATGAAGCCGAACGTCACCCACATATGAAGTTGTGGCCCGGCCCAAAGTATCAGCGATTCTATCATACTGTTCTCCTTCTAGGCCGAATAACCATCGAAAAGGTGGCCGACTTTGCTGCGGACGTCCTTCGCCCACTGCTCGACGATGCGTGTCACCGCGCCGGTCAGTCTTCCCAGTTCATCGTTGGTAATGACGAGGGGTGGGAGGATATAGATGACATCGAGAATGGGGCGTATCCAGACACCCTCTTCCACGAACGCGCTGCGGAGGGTGTGAACGTCCATATACTCCGCGGCGAGCTGTACGACGCCGACAGCGCCTTTGACGCGGACATCGATGACACCTGCAAGTTCCTTCAGCGGTGAGAGGTCTTTGTGTAGGCGGACTTCGATGGCCGCGGCCTGATCAAGGCGCGGTTCTTTCGCGAAGAGGTCGAGCGAGGCGTTGGCGATGGCGCAGGCCAGAGGGCTCGCCATGTATGTAGGGCCATGCATCAGGGCTTTGGATGGGTCATCATCGTAGAATGCCTCAAACACTTTCTCGGTGGCGAGTGTCGCGGCGAGGGTCATCACGCCCCCGGTCAATGCCTTGCCAACGCACATGATGTCCGGGATGGTGCCTGCTTCTTCGCAGGCAAACATCGACCCGGTACGGCCGAAGCCGGTCATGATTTCATCGGCGATGAAAAGGATATCGTGTTTGGTGCAGAGGTGGCGGATGGCGGCGAGGATATCGGGGGTGTGGAAACGCATCCCCCCTGCGCCCTGGATGAGTGGTTCGATGATGAGGCCCGCGCAATTGGGCGCGATGGCTTCAATGGTTTCGGCGAACTCGGCGAAGCTGTATTCGCCGCTGGGAATTTCCAGCGCGTAGTGCATGATAATGTTGCTACGATAGGCTTTGTGCAAACCGCGCTCGGGGTCGCTCACACCCATCGCGCCGAAGGTGTCGCCGTGATATCCGTCCTGCAGGCAGATGAATCTGTTCTTCTTCGGTTTGCCCAGATTCGCCCAATATTGCAGGGCCATCTTCAACGCAACTTCCACAGCGGTGGAACCGGAATCGGAGAAGAAGACGCGCGTCAGTCCGGTCTCTTTGTTGCCGCGTCCGGGGGCAAGTGTGCTGAGGCGAGCGGCGAGTCTATAGGCTTCTTCATGGGCAAGGCCGCCAAACATGACATGCGGGAATTTTTCCAGTTGTGTGCGCGCGGCTTCCAATAAGTAGGGGTGGTTATAGCCGTGTGCGGCGCTCCACCATGAAGCGATGCCGTCGATCAATGTGCGGCCATCGGCGAGGGTGATGGTCGAGCCTTCCGTTTTGGTGACGGGCAAGGGAAGCGCCGCCGTTTTCATCTGGCAATAGGGATGCCAGATATGGGGCCAGCCTGCGTCGAACCAGTCGGGGGTGGCGGAGTGGGAACTCATCATGCCTCAGGCGGGGGTGGATTCAGCTGCAGGGTTCGTCGTCTGCATCACCATGCCGAGGCGTGCCAGTAAATCCTTATCCTCGTCCGTATCCGGGTTCGGAGTGGTCAGAAGTTTCTCGCCGTAGAAAATGGAATTCGCCCCGGCGAAATAGCAGAGCGTCTGCAAGCTGTCGGACATATTCTCGCGGCCTGCGGAAAGGCGGACATAGGAGCGCGGCATCAGGATACGGGCGATAGCGATCGTGCGGACGAACTCGATATCATCGAGCTGTTTCGCATTTTCCAGCGGCGTACCGGTGACGGTAACGAGGCGGTTGACGGGGACGCTTTCCGGGTGGGTGGAAAGGGTGGCGAGGGTGCGCAGCAATTCGGCGCGATCTTCACGCGCTTCCCCCATTCCCATGATACCGCCACAGCAGACTTTCATCCCCGAAGCGCGAACGTGATCCAGTGTCTCCAAACGGTCGGCATAGGTGCGGGTGGTGATGATTTCCTTATAGAAATTCTCGGATGTATCAAGGTTGTGATTATAATAATCGAGACCTGCTTCTTTCAGCGCATCGGCTTGTTCCGGCGTCAACATGCCCAGCGTCATGCAGGTTTCCAGCCCCTCATCTTTCACGGCGCGCACCATTTCCAGCAGTTGCGGCATGTCGCGTTCCTTGGGGTTGCGCCATGCGGCGCCCATGCAGAAACGGCTGGCGCCGGAGGCGCGGGCGGCTTTGGCAGATGCGATGACGGCGTCCGTCGCCATCAGCTTTCCGGCCTTGATGTCGGTGGTGAATTGCGCGCTCTGCGGGCAATATTTGCAATCCTCGGCGCAGCCACCCGTCTTGATCGACAGCAAGGTCGAGACCTGCATCTCGCCCGGATCGAAGCATTGACGATGGGTAAGATGCGCCTGCAATAACAGGTCGTGGAAGGGAAGGTCGAACAGGGCATTTACTTCCGCGCTGGTCCAGTCGTGACGCAGCGTAGCGGCGGAACCATCAAACTGTTTGCTAGACAAATCGTACCCTTTCGGTGCTATATTATAACGTCGATAATATGGTCGGTTCCCGGCTTATATCATGAGAGGGGCGGGTAATGCCAGAATTAGCTGTCATCGCACAACAAGCACTTGATAAAATTGAGCAAATGCACCTTCGGCGGACGCTGAAGCCGGTGCGGCGGGAAGATGGCATCCACCTCAGCAAAGGCGGGAAATCCCTTATCTCGTTCAGTTGTAACAATTATCTGGGACTGACCCACCATCCAGCCATCCGCGCGGCGGCGCAGAAGGCGCTGGAGGAATATGGCACGGGCAGCGGCGCATCGCGTCTGGTGACCGGTAACTTCGTATTATATCGCGATCTGGAAGAAAAACTCGCCGCACTGAAACATACGGACGGGGCGCTGGTGTTCGGTAGCGGGTATCTCGCCAATATGGGCGTCATCCCCGCATTGATGCAGAGTGAAGACCTGATCCTGATGGACGAGCTGGTACATGCCAGCCTCATTGACGGCATCCGTTTCTCAGGCGCCAAATGGATGCGGTTTAAGCATAATGACATGAAAGACCTGGAGCGGTTGCTGCACCGCCATCGTAACCGCCACCGCCATTGCCTGATCGTCACCGACGGGGTGTTCAGTATGGACGGCGACATTGCGCCGCTCGACACAATATCCGAACTCGCAAAGCAGTATGACGGCTGGGTAATGACGGATGATGCGCATGGGCTGGGCGTGTTAGCGGATGGGCAGGGTAGCCGCGCGCTCTTTTCCGATACCACGAAAATCGATCTGCAGATGGGGACACTCTCCAAGGCTGCAGGGGGGTATGGCGGGTATGTCTGTGCGGCACATAGCGTTATCGAATATCTACAAAATACAGCGCGAACGTTGATTTATTCCACGGCGTTGCCGCCCGTCGTGATTGCTATCGGCATCGCAGCGCTTGACGTGATGATGAACGACAAGGAACTCTGCGCGCTGCCTTTACGCAAGGCGACGCTCTTCACCGATACTCTGGGGTTGCCGAAGCCACAATCCCCCATCGTGCCGCTGATCCTCGGCGAGGCGGAAGCTACTATGCGGGCGTCTTTGGTACTGGAACAGCGCGGATACCTTGTCGCCGCTATCCGCCCTCCCACCGTGCCTGAGGGCACTTCGCGCTTGCGTTTTGCCTTCTCTGCCTTACATGAGGACAAGGATATTCTTGCGCTTGCCGAGTTGGTACGCGAAAAAGGCTGGGCATCATAGTATTGAGTATGCATCACACGACTACTCCACTCCTCGCCGTCAGCGGGTGGGCGCAACCGCCTGACGCGCTGCGTCCCCTAGCACCCGATGCGGCATTTCTCGATTATCGCACATGCCGCGCGCCACAGTGCCCGGTGCAGTTACTGGCGCGCCACCATCCCCATATCACCACGGCTATCGGCTGGTCGCTCGGCGGGTGGTTGTTGATGCGGGCGATTGAGCAGAAAAAAATCACCGTGCAGCAATTGGTGCTCATTGCATCGCCCTTGCAATATGTCTCCACGCCGGAATTCACACATGGGATGGATCCGGTGACGTTCGATCTCTTCGTGAAAAGCTACGCCAGTGATCCGGTGCGCACGTCCAAACGGTTCTCTGCGCTCATCGCCAAAGGGGATACAAAATTCTCCGAAGTGTTAGAGCAACTGGAATACTGGGAAGAGAGCGCGGAGAAAGATACATGGGCGTTTTGGCTGGATGTGCTCGGCGCACAACAGGCAACGGACTTCACGTTCGACGGATTCCCGCCAACGCTCATCGTACAAGGTGGGCAGGATAAAGTGATTGCACGTGCGCAAGGCGAGGCGTTGGCAGAGTGCATTCCCGGCGCGACGTTGCAGTTACTGGAAGAGAGCGGACATGCGCCGCACCTGCATGATGCTATGATCATACGTGACGCTATCGCGCGTCATGCTGCGCAGCATGGAGTCGCCCATGCAGCCTAAATATCATCCTGCACAACAACGCCGTCTGCGGGATGATTTCTCGCGTGCCGCGCCGCGCTATGCGCATCATTCCACGTTGCAGCAAACCATACTGGCGCGCACCGTTCCGGCATGGCTATCGTCCCTGCCTGCGGGTGCGAAACTTCTGGATGCGGGATGTGCTACGGGGTTGCTCGCACCTTGGCTGAAGGATGCATCACGTACAGTGTCACTCGTGCAAATTGACGTTGCCGAAGGCATGTGCCGATTAGCAGCGCAGCACGGCGCAACGGTCTGTGCGGATATGGTGGAGCTTCCTTTGCGGTCAGGTACATTCGCCGGTATCGTCTGCTCTTCCACGATGCAATGGGTCTCTTCTCCCGAAGCGGCATTTGACGAATTTCGTCGTGTGCTGCAACCACATGGCACTGTCATCCTCAATGTATTCGTCACCGGCTCCCTGCCGCAATTGACGGCGGCGCTGACGGCGGCGCAAGAAGCATCCAGACTGTTGAGCTTTCCCACGGAAGAGACCATCGTCGGTGCAGCTCAGCAAGCAGGATTCAGGATAGAGACACAGCGCACGTCGATGGATCGTATCGTCTTCCCTGACATTATTTCCCTGCTTAAATATTTCAAGGGGCTGGGGGCGGGAAATAAAATCCCCGTTGCACCACTGACCCGCACCGCGCTTCAGCGCATTGAAGCGTCCTACCCACGGGAGGACGCCGTTTTCCCGCTTGATTTCGCCACGCTATCGCTGCAACTGTATAGGGTATGATCGGTTACTTCATCACTGCGACCGGAACGGATACCGGCAAAACGCTGGTGACCTCCCTGCTCATCCGCTTGCGCCTTCAGGAGCGGCTTCCCGTCCATGCGCTGAAGCCGGTGATAACGGGATTGTCGGTAACGGAGACTATTCCTGACAGTCTTCTTTTACTGGATGCGCTGGAGCGAGAGACTTCTGATATGGCGATGCGAAGCATCACGCCATTCCTGTTCGATGACCCTGTATCGCCCCACATCGCCGCCGCACGTGAAAGCCAGCCCATTGACCCCGCTGCGCTGATGGATTTCTGTAAAGACGAAATGAAACAACATTCCTGCACTTTCATCGAAGGCGTGGGGGGGACGATGGTTCCGCTGACGCCGACATGGACGACGCTCGACTGGATGGAGGCACTGGGGCTTCCGGTGATTCTTGTCACGGGAGGGTTCCTCGGTTCGCTCAGCTATACGCTCACCGCAATGGAGGCGATGCGCCAGCGCGGGTTGAGGCTCAGCGGCATCGTAGTTTCGGCGCGGGACGGAATGCCGATTTCCGAGAAGGAGCATCTGGGCACGCTTGCCGCTTTCACCACTGCCCCGCTGATAATAGTGCCGCCGCTTGACCTTGGACCATGCACGCTTCATGATAGGAACGTCCGGCTGGATGCGATGCTGGGGGCAATGCCCGGTTTTCGCACCTGGGCCAATGAAGCAGGGGTGCTATGAGCGAGTTCAAGGAAAAATTCGAAGCGGCCTACCGCAAATACGGAACTTACGCCGACCCCAAGCGCTTCATTCCCAAAAAAAGACCGCGCCGCCGAGCAGTCTATGCCAGCTTCAACCAGCGTTGCCTCGCCTTCATGGTGGATTACCTCTTGATGCTCATTCCGCTCTATTATCCGCTTTACATGGTGGCGGGGGTGTTGTTCGGCAACGCCAAGGCCAACTTCTTCTATATGATGGGGCTGGGGATGCAGCATGAGCAAAAATTACAGCTCATCGTTTCGCAGGATTTCTTTCTGGACTGGACGCTGAATAACTTGCTGACCCTCGGGGTGGCAGGTATCCCGCTGACGTTCCTGTGGATACGGTTCGGCAATACGCCAGGCATGTTCCTCACCCGCATCCGCATCGTCGATGCGGCGACATGGGGGCGGCCTTCCGTGAAGCAATGCATCACCCGCTATCTCGGCTGGTTCCTCGCCGCGCCGCTTTCTTACGTGTGGATGAAGCTCGTCCCCGCCACGACGCCCATCGGTAGTTTGCCCCCCATGATGCTGCTGGCGCTCGGGTTCCTTTGGGTGTTGATCGACCGCCGTAAGCAGGCATGGCATGATTATGCCTCGAACACCCGGCTGGTGAACGCGGGGTATTGGGGCTGGGAATGGCGGGAACTGACCATGCCAGAAGACCTAGCCCCGCCGCCGCCTGAGCCGGATGAGACTCCAAACCACTCATAAATATGCTCTATTTCCTATTGCAGCATGATTCAACCGGAGGGGTGTCCATTATCTTTCTCCAAGAAAAGGGCTTGTCTTTCCACTGAATGTTGGCTAATGCTGTGCCCCTTGCCGCAATTGGCAGACGGACCCATAGCTCAGCTGGATAGAGCATTTGACTACGAATCAAAAGGTCGGGCGTTCGAATCGCTCTGGGTCCGCCATTCTTTCTCTCACATCATAATGATAATATCACGCGCTCGGCTTTTTGCTGATGGCGCGTAAGTAACAGTATCCGCCCAGGCCGGAGAGGATCGTGCCTAGTAATACGCCGAGGCGGACGGAGGTTTGCATGTCGGGATCCTTGAAGGCGAGCGTGCCGATGAAGAGGCTCATGGTGAAGCCGATTCCGGTCAGCAGGGTCATGCCGTAATATTGCTTCCAGTTTACGTTGGGTGGAAGGGTGCAAAGCCCCGTCACCTTACCCAGCGCGGTTGCGCCCATGATGCCGATCTGCTTGCCGAAGAACAGGCCTGCCGCGATGCCGAGCGTTACCGGCTCCAGCAACGTATCGAACGTAAGGCCCGAGAGCGAAACCCCGGCATTGGCGAAAGCGAACAGTGGCAGTACGGCATAGGCCACCCAAGGGTGCAGGCTGTGTTCGAGCTTCTGCAGCGGTGATTTACCGGATGCATCAACCTTTTTCAACGGAATGGCGAAGGCGATGACGACCCCGGCCAGCGTGGCATGCACGCCGGATTTCAGTACGCACATCCAGAGGATGACGCCCAATACCATATACGGCGAGAGCTTGGTGACGCCGCTGCGGTTGAGCAGGAACAGGCCCACCATCGCTACACTTCCGAATGCCAGTGAGAGAACCGAGAGGTGTTCGGTATAGAAGAGCGCGATGATGACGATCGCACCGAGATCGTCGATGATGGCAATGGCGACAAGGGTGATCTTCAATGATTCAGGGACGCGTGAGCCAAGCAAGGTGATGACCCCGAGCGCGAAGGCGATATCCGTCGCGGTGGGGATCGCCCAGCCGTGCAGGGCCACCGGATTGGATTGGTTGATGAGTACATAGATGATGCCGGGGACGATCATACCACCCAATGCAGCGATGGCAGGAAGCGCGATCTGCTGGCGGCTGGAGAGCTGGCCTTGGACGACTTCGCGTTTAATCTCCAGCCCGACGAGCAGGAAGAAGATCGCCATCAGCCCGTCATTGATCCAGTGCAGCAACGATTTATCGAGCGCAAAACTGCCGAAATGCAGGCTGACCGGGAGATGGAGAAAAGCCCCGTATAGGTCCTGCAAGGGCGAGTTCTGCAATATCAGCGCGACGATAGCCGCAAGGCCGAGCAGGATGCCCCCTGCAGCTTCGAGACGGAAGAATTCACGAATAGGGTTCAGCGAAATGATGCGGCTCCTTCATTCAAGGGCTGCACCTTACCGGATGCCTGCCCGATGTGCAACCCTTACGCGGGGACTTGCGTCTGCCGCACCATCGCCGGTTTCCCGGTCTGGCGCATCAATAGTAGGAGGAGACCCAGCGTCATCGCATAGACGATGACCTGAATCACCGCAGGGCGCGCCGTGTAGCCCAGCAAGGTTTGCAGGCTCTGGCCGAGCATGCCGTTATCGCTCAGGAGGGCCGAACTGTCCCACGCGGTGTGGGAGAGCGATTCGAAATACCCCGCAGAGATAAGGAAGCCGACGCCTTGCGACATCATCCCCGCGACCAGCAGAAGCAACAACCCGCCCGTAATGCGGAAGAAATATTTCATGGGGATACGGATAAGCCCAGCATACATCAACACGCCGACGACCAGTCCGGCGACCGTTCCTCCTGCCGCGCCGATCATCAGGTTGGTCACCGATTCACCGCTTGCCAGCATGCCGTAAGTGAAGAGGACGATCTCCGAGCCCTCACGCAGCATCGCAAGTGCGATAACGGCGGAAAGGGAATAGAACGGGATACTGCCATCCGCCACCGCGTTACCGAGGGCGTTAAAATGCTGCTTCATTTCGCGGGCGTGGCGCTTCATCCACAGCACCGTCCAGCCGATGAAGAGGGCGGCGGTGAAGAGGATGCAGGCGTTGAATATCTCCTGCCCCATGCCTTCGGCGAACTCGGAGATACTGTCGATGAACACGGCAATCATCGCCGAACCGATAAGTCCCGCCACCAGACCCAGCACGATCCAGCGCGTACGTCCGGGGATGTTGTGGGTCGCAGCGAGGACGATGCCGAGGATGAGCACAATCTCGAATACTTCACGGAAAATGATGATGCCGATAGAGTACATAACAGTCCCTTATTTTACGATGAGCTTGCCTTGGGCGGTCTTCGGATTGAACTCACCGAAGAAGACATATTCACCCGGCTCCAACGGGCCGACGGAAATGACGGCTTTGCTGTTGCCGCGGATGATTTTCTCGCGGTTGAAATCATGGCTTTCAAATTCTTCCGGTGTCGCGTCTTGGTTATCGACCGTCAGCTTCACTTTTTTGCCTGCAGGAATCTCCAGCGTTTCGGGGGAGAACGTATGCTCCTTGATGACGATGGTGTAAGCATCATCCGCTAGGGCGACTCCGGCGGAGAGTAGCAAAGCAGTACTGGAAGAAAAAACAATACGGGAAAAACGGGTCATGAGGGATTCCTTTTGGAGTTGATAATCATTCTCAATTGCAGTGATACCGCGCGGGTTTGATTTTGGCAACTGTTTTTTGAGGGAATGCATGGGTTTTTAGCTTCTTGATAGTACTTACCTCGTCATTGCGAGGAGGCGCAAGTCGACGCGGCACTCTAGCATACCGAATGCACTATCTGGATTGCTTCGCGTTGTTCGCAATAACGCACAGCGCAGATAATTTACGCTTCGATATATTTTTCAAGCAGTTCAAATAGCGTGTTCTGATCCACCGGCTTGGTCAGGAAATCATCCATGCCTGCTGTCTCGCACTTCTGGCGTTCTTCGCTGGTGGCATAGGCGGTAAGCGCGATGATGGGGACGTGCTTGCTTCCATTCTCTTTCTCAAGGGCACGGATAGATTCGGTAATCTCGTACCCCGTCATATCCGGCAGGCGCAGATCCATCAAAATAAGGCTGAATGCGCCTGGTTGATAGAGCGCCAGCGCTTCCTTACCGCTTTTTGCCACTTTATAGCTATAGCCGCGCGTATCGAGCAGGACGCTAGCGACGAGAATGTTGGCCGGCGTATCCTCGACTAACATCAACGGCTGAGTATGGCTGGAGACGCGCTGCACCGGCATCACCTTCAGCGGTTCAGTGGTGAAGGGAGTGGCCTCTTTGAGGGTCAGCGCAATGGTAAAGACACTGCCTTTGCCCGGTTCGCTGGTGACGGTGATGTGACCGTTCATCCGCTCTACCAACTCATGCGAGATGGCCAGCCCCAATCCCGTGCCGCCGTATTTTCGGCTGATAGTGCTGTCAGCCTGCGTGAATTTCTGGAAGAGGTTGCTGATCTTATCCGAGGGGATGCCCACGCCCGTATCCCGCACGACGATGGAGACATCCCACGTGTCCGGCCCGGCGGAGGCGGCATTCACCTTAAGGGCCACTTCTCCCGTTTCAGTAAATTTGAGGCTGTTATTGATGAGGTTCAACAGAATCTGGCGGATGCGCCCCGGGTCACCCATAAGGCGGGGGAAAGGATGCGGCTCCACCTCGCCATAGAGTTTCAGCCCCTTCTCTTCCGCTTTGACGGAGAAGATGCGGATGGATTCCTGCACCAGTTCGTCCAGCCTGAAGGGAACGGATTCGAGTTCTACGACGTTTGCCTCGATCTTGGAGAAATCGAGCACGTCGTTCAGTAGGCTCATCAAGGAGTTGGCGCTTTGCGCCAGCGTCTCGGCACATTCGCGCTGAAGCGAGTTCTCAAGCTGGGATTCGGCCAGTTTTTGCGAGAGGACGACCACGGCGTTCATCGGCGTGCGGATTTCATGGCTGATATTAGCGAGGAAATCGCTTTTGGCGGCGTTGGCGCGTTCGGCCTTCCGGCGGGCTTCATGTAACTCGGCGTTGGCCTTTTCCAACGCTTCGGTGCGTTCTTTCACCTTCTGTTCGATCTCGCGATTGGTGGCGGCAAGGTCGGCGTTCATCTTCTCCAACTGCTCCGGGCTGGGCAGCGTCAGTGCTTTCGGCATCAACTGCCATACGGCATAGGCTGTCATCGCGGAGACGATACCCGTCATCAGCTTAATAAGGCCTTCGATACCGTAATAGGGCTTCCACAGGACGAGGATATTGACGATATGGGTCAGCCCACAAAGACAGATGAATGCAGCGAACATCAGCATCAGCTTATGGAAGGGCATATCGGGGCGCTTACGCGCGAAATACCACAGGGCGAGCGGGATACTGAAATAAGCGAGCGCAATCAATGCGTCGGCAATCACGTGCAGCCAGACAATTTCCGGTTTCCACAGGAAACAGAAGCCGTGCGGCATCATGAAATTATCGCTGAAGAATTCCCCTAGACGCTCCATGTCACCCCGTTCGACATGTTAGTAGTAGCCGAAAGCATAGTATGCAACGCGTGGTATCAAGAGACCATGTGGCGCACAACTAAACCTTTGGTTGTACGTTACCGCCCTGCATCGGCTCTGGCCAGCCGAAATTTAACCAATGCTTGCATCAGCCCGCTTGCTTCGCATAAGGTGGGAAAAATACACAAAGGGGAGCCTCCATGTCCGTAATGCCCGACCATTGGATTCGCAAGATGGCGAAAGAACAAGGCATGATTGAGCCGTACGTGGAAGGGTTGACCCGTGAGGGGGTTATCTCATACGGGGTGTCGTCCTACGGGTATGACGCACGGGTTTCCTCGGAATTCAAGATTTTTACCAACGTCGATTCCGCGGTCGTTGACCCCAAGGATTTCAGCAGCAAGGGATTCGTGGATCGGGAGACGGATGTCTGCGTCATCCCGCCCAATAGTTTTGCGCTGGCGCGGACGGTCGAGTATTTCCGTATCCCGCGCGATGTGCTGGTGATCTGCGTCGGTAAAAGCACCTATGCGCGGTGCGGTATCATCGTCAACGTCACGCCACTTGAACCGGAATGGGAAGGGCATGTGACGCTGGAGTTTTCCAACACGACGCCCCTGCCAGCCAAGATTTACGCCAATGAAGGTGCGTGCCAATTCCTGTTCCTGAAAGCGGATTCATTATGCGAAACATCCTACGGCGACCGCAAGGGGAAGTACATGAAGCAGACCGGGGTGACGTTGCCGAAGGTCGAGCCGCTCCTCTCCGCCCAGCGAAAAGCTTAAAACCTATGGATAAAATCAAGATCATCGGGGGCAATACCCTTCACGGGACGATTGCCATCAGCGGGGCGAAGAATGCGGCGCTTCCCTTGATGTGCGCGGCATTATTGTCGGAAGAGGAAATCACCTTCACGAATGTCCCCTATCTTGCGGACATCATCACCATGGCGAAGCTCCTCATGCAGCATGGGGTGGAGTTGACGATGGTGGATCAGTCGGAGGATTTCCGGCTGCGTAATAAGCATACTGCTGGGCGCATATTGCGGTTGAAAGCCCAGAATATCCACAATCTCACTGCGCCGTATGACCTTGTGCGCACCATGCGGGCTTCGGTGCTGGTGCTTGGCCCCCTCCTCGCGCGGTTCGGGTCGGCGCGGGTGTCACTCCCCGGCGGATGCGCCATCGGGACGCGGCCTATCGATTTGCATCTGAAAGCGCTGGAAGAATTGGGCGCGACCATTGAGTTGACAGGCGGGTATGTGCAAGCCTCCTGCAACGGGCGGCTAAAGGGAACCACCATCAACTTCGAGAAAGTCTCCGTCGGCGCGACCGAGAATATTTTGATGGCAGCGACGCTGGCAGAAGGCACAACCATTTTGCAAAATGCCGCGCGTGAGCCGGAAGTGACCGACCTTGCTAATTGCCTCGTCCTGATGGGCGCGAAAATCCAGGGCATCGGCACGGATACGTTGACTATCGAGGGCGTTGAAAAACTTCATGGCGCGACGCATCCCGTCATCTGTGACCGCATCGAAGCGGGAACCTATATCGCCTGCGCCGCCATCACCAAAGGGGACGTGACGCTGACGGGAATCGATTCGCGCATCATGACCTCCGTCACCGAAAAGTTCGAGGAAGCGGGCGTGCTGTTTCATGATACCGACGCGGGACTCCGCGTCACCTGCCCGGACGGGTTGATGGGCGTCGATGTCATGACCCAGCCCTATCCCGGTTTCCCGACCGACATGCAGGCGCAGTTCATGGGGTTGATGAGCATGGCGAGTGGTGCTTCCATGATCACCGAGACGATTTTCGAGAATCGCTTCATGCACGTGCCGGAATTGACGCGGATGGGCGCGAACGTCACCGTCCACGGCTCCTCCGCGCTGGTGCGCGGCGTGAAAGAACTGAAAGGCGCGGAAGTGATGGCGACCGACCTGCGCGCTTCCGTAAGCCTCGTCATCGCAGGTCTAGCCGCTCCCGGCGAGACCATCATCCACCGCGTCTACCACCTCGACCGGGGCTATGAACGGCTGGAAGAGAAGCTGAACGCCTGTGGGGCGCAGATTTCAAGGGTTGCTTAATGACGGCACAAAACCAATTGGTGGTTACCCGAAATGCTTTGTTAAAAAAGCACTTTGGTAGCAAAGACATAGATACAGTTTTTCATTACACAAATCTTGAAGCCACATTAAATATACTAAAACAAAAAACCCTTCGATTTACAGAGGCGCGCTATCTAAATGATTCTTCAGAATTAGATGAGGGAATGAAAATTTTAGAAACTTTGGTTCCTCAGATGATTACCAAACTTAGCATTGCCAAACTACAAGACGCTGCGGCATTATTCGCTGCTCTGTTAGCATTTCTAAAAATTTCACTTTCACTTCGTTGCCACAATGAAACCGTCAAAGAAGAGATGTTTAATCTTGGTTATAGAAATATTGAGGAGGATGTCTTTCCCATATTTGATATATATGTAGCTAGCTTTAGCACCCAAGGAGATAATTTAAGCCAGTGGTTGGCATATTCAGATTACGGAAAAGGGTGTGCAATTGGTTTTCCTGCCGAAGCCCCAGAACAGGTATTTCAGATTCCTGATAACTACCAGCTATTTTCAAGTCAGGTAAATTATAGCTCATTTGAGAAAAAGAAAAATTTTGCGGAAGAGTTTTTAGAAGAGGTTTGCAAAAGCTTAACTGCAAATTATACAAAAGATTTTCCGATAGAAAATGAAGATGTTGTAAAGGCTTGGTGGAGCTGGTTAACTGAAATATGTATATTAGACATACTCACATGCAAATACAGTTCCTTTTATCATGAATGCGAAGCAAGAGTAGTTTGCTTAATTCCTGATAAATTATCTTATGAAGTTGATTTTATTGGAAAAAATAACCTTATAAAACCCTATGTAGAGTTTGCGTTTAGACCAGATAAGGTTACTAAATTACTTTTAGGGCCCCTTTTAATGAGTCCCATCAACAAACATGCGATGAATCTACTATTAAAAAGCAACGGAATAAATAACTGCCTAGTGGATTTTTCTCAAATATCCTTTAGAGGATAACCTTATGACCCAGCCCATCATCATCGCTGTCCCCAAGGGACGTATCCTGAAAGAGCTTCAGCCGTTGCTGAATGCTGCGGGTATCGTGCCGGAGGAAGCGTTTTTCGATGAGGGGGATCGTCGGTTGCAATTCTCGACGAATCGGCCTGAATTCGGGTTGATCCGGGTCAGGAGTTTCGATGTGGCCACCTTCGTCGCTTATGGCGGGGCGCAGGTGGGGGTGGCGGGGAGCGATGTGTTGATGGAGTTCAATTATCCCGACATCTATGCGCCGCTCGATCTCAATATCGGGCATTGCCGCCTATCGGTCGCCGAGCCGGAAGCGATTGCGGCACATGACGACCCTTCACGCTGGAGCCATATCCGCGTCGCCACCAAATATCCGCGCATCACGCAGGAATATTTCGCCAAGCGCGGGGTGCAGGCGGAATGCATCAAGCTGAACGGGGCGATGGAGTTAGCGCCTTCACTGGGTTTATGCGAGCGCATCGTTGACCTTGTCTCCTCCGGTGCGACGCTGAAAGCCAACGGGCTGGTCGAGGTGGAAAAGATCACGGATGTCTCCTCTCGCCTTATCATCAACCGCGCGGCGTATAAGACGATGGGCGAGCCGCTGAATGCGTTGCTCGAAGCGTTCCGCGAGGCGACGCATGCTTAAGCGTCTTTCCGCCTCCGCACCTGATTTCGCAGCGCAACTGAAAGCGTCGCTCGATGCGCGGCGCGTGTCGGAATCCTCCGTGGCCGGAACGGTCAGCGATATTCTGCAGTCAGTGAAAACCAAGGGCGATGCGGCCCTGCTTTCCTATACTAAACAATTCGACCATATCGACTATACCGCCACTACCATGCGCGTCAGTGCAGAAGAAATCGCGGCGGCGGAAGTCGCGTGTCCGGAACCGGTGAAAGCCGCGTTGCGTTTGGCCGCAGAGCGCATCCGCGCCTTTCATGCCGACCAGCGTCCGGCGGATACGGATTATACGGACGCGCTGGGGGTGCGTCTGGGCATGCGCTGGAGCGCGATCGACGCTGTTGGATTATATGTTCCCGGCGGCACAGCGTCCTATCCCAGTTCCGTGTTGATGAACGCGATCCCCGCGAAAGCGGCGGGGGTGAAGCGGCTCGTCATGGTCGCGCCGACGCCGCGTGGCGCCATCAATCCGGCAGTGCTTTATGCGGCGAAGATCGCAGGCGTGGATGAGGTGTATAAAATCGGCGGAGCACAGGCAGTCGCCGCGCTCGCGTACGGCACGGAGACCATTACGGCTGTCGATAAAATCGTCGGCCCCGGCAATGCCTATGTGGCGGAAGCGAAGCGGCAGGTGTTCGGCATCGTCGGCATCGACACCATCGCTGGCCCGTCGGAGATTCTGGTGCTGGCGGATAAGACCGCTAATCCTGCTTGGGTAGCAGCGGATTTACTGTCGCAAGCCGAGCATGACAGGGATGCACAATCGGTGCTGATTACGGATGATGCAGCGTTGGCCGATGCAGTGGATCATGAAATAGAAAAAGTACTTTCTACCCTTCCACGTAAGGAGATCGCCGAGTATTCCATCCGGACCCATGGTGTCACCATTCTTGTCGGCAATGTGAAAGAGATGCCTGCCATCGTAGATGTCATTGCTCCGGAGCATCTGGAGCTCATGGTCGCTGACCCGGAGCCGCTCCTGAAATCCATCCGTCACGCGGGGGCGATTTTTATCGGGCATCATACACCTGAGGCGATCGGGGATTATATCGCCGGGCCGTCGCACGTGCTTCCGACCACGGGCGCAGCGCGGTTCTCGTCCGGCTTGTCGGTCTATGATTTCATCAAGAAGACGTCGCTGATCGGGTGCAGCCCGGATGCCTTCCGCGCCCTCGCCAGCGCAACGGCAGCGCTCGCTGAAGCCGAAGGGTTGGGGGCGCATGCGCTCTCGGTCATTATCCGGGGTGAGCAGTAATGAAGCCGGGGGAGCGCACCGAGCGGATTGAAGCAATCACGCTCGACGATGCAAGCATCATCAAGCGCGCTCCCGAGGTCGAACATGAGCGCATGATCGCGCTGATCGACATCGTACATAATAACCAGTTCGCGCCCATCGGCATCAACGCGGGGCCGTATAAAGTCTTCCTGAGCGTGCGCGAGAACCGGATGCATCTCAGCATTTCCTCGGCGACGCTGAAAACACCGCATCTGGTTCAAGTGCCTGTTTTTCCTTTGAAAAAAATTATTAAAGATTATTTCCTCATTTGTGAGAGCTACTTTGAGGCCATCAAGATGGCCAATAACTACCGGGTGGAAGCGGTGGATATGGGTCGCCGGGGGGTGCATAACGAAGGCTCCCAATTGCTGAAAGATATGCTGAAGGATAAAATCGAGATGGATTTCGACACGGCGCGGCGTCTGTTCACCTTAATTTGCGTTTTACATATCAAATAGGGTGTGTTAGAGGTTTGCCCCAAGAAAATCAGAGGTTTAATGTCTAAAGAAGAACTCATCGAATTCGAAGGGACGGTACTTGAAGTACTCCCCAACACCATGTTTCAGGTGAAACTGGATAATGGCCATGAAGTGCTGGCGCATAGCTCTGGCCGTATGCGCAAGAACCGCATCCGCGTGCTCGCCGGCGACAAGGTCACGGTCGAGATGACGCCGTATGATCTCTCCAAAGCGCGCATCAAGTTCCGCCACAAATAATCCTTTTTGTAAACGGGGGCGCAAAGACATGCCTTTGCCATTTATCCTTGCCTCCGCCTCCCCCCGCCGCCGCGACCTGCTGGCGCAGGTCGATATTGTTCCCACATCTATCATCGCACCGGATATCGACGAGTCACCGCGTAAGGGTGAGTTGCCAGAGGTGTATGTAAAGCGCATCGCGCAGGAGAAAGCGGCCGCCGTGCATACGCTGCATCCGGAGTCGGCAGTGCTGGCGGCGGATACGGTGGTCGCTATCGGGCGGCGGATTCTGTGCAAACCTATGGACGAGAAAGAGGCACGCCTGTTTCTCTCCAAGCTTTCCGGTCGGCGTCATCGGGTGTATACGGCAGTGCAGTTGTTGGCGAAAGATCTGGCGCAGGCGCGGTGTGTGATGACGCAGGTGCAGTTTAAAGCTCTCCACCCGAATGAAATTGATTGGTATATCGCCAGCGGTGAATGGGAAGGCCGGGCGGGGGGATATGCGATCCAGGGTAAAGCAGCACTATTCGTGAAGGCGGTACATGGGTCTTATACGAATGTGGTGGGGTTGCCGGTGATGGAGACCTGCCAGATGCTGGCGGCGTTGCGCTAATTTCCTATTATGTCATTCCCGCGAAAGCGGGAATCCATTTTCGTAGCGTATACTGCACCATGGATCCCCGCTTCCGCGGGGATGACAGTTAATTTTTATCGTCCGGCAGTAACGCACCCAACGTACGACCCCCCAATATATGCACATGGAAATGCGGGACGGATTGGGAGCCGTGTTCGCCGTGGTTGGTGATGAGGCGGAAACCGTTTTCTGTGACGCCCAGTTTTTCGACCAGCATGCGAACGGTCTTGAAGAAAGTGGCGATGGTCTTGTCATCCGCTTTTGCGGTAAAATCCTCGAAGGAGATATACTCGCCTTTGGGAATCACCAGCACATGCGTCGGTGCGGATGGAGAAATATCCTCGAACGCCAGTACCGCACCATCCTCATGCACCTTCTTGCAGGGAATCTCGCCACGCAGGATTTTTGCGAAAATATTATTCTTGTCGTATGCCATATCAGACAATCGTGTTCACTTCGTCGAATTCGAAGCGTGGGGAACGGGGGTATAGTTTGGACGCGTCACCGTATCCCAGACTGCAGATGAAATTGGATTTAAATTTCGTGCCGCTGAAGAAGGCCTCGTCCAGTTTCGCGTTATCGAAACCGGACATCGGGCCACAATCAAGACCTAGTGCGCGGGCCGCGAGCATGAAATATGCGCCTTGCAGCGAGGAGTTACGGAAGGCGGTGGATGTGATGTAGTCCTCATTCCCCACGAACCATGAACGGGCGTCCGTGTGGGGGAAGAGTCTGGGCAGTTTTTCGTAGAACTCCATATCCATCGCAATCAGGGCGATGACGGGGGCGGCCATGGTCTTTGCCACATTACCTTCAGCGAGGCATGGTTTCAGTTTTTCCTTGGCCTCTTTCGACTTCACGAAGACGATGCGCATGGGGCAGCAATTAACGGACGTAGGGCCAAACTTGCAGAGGTCATGAATCTGTTTCAGCAGCTCCTCATCGACTGGTTTATCCAGCCATGCGGAATGGGTTCGCGCTTCGATGAAGAGTAATTTCTGTCCAGCGGCATCAAGTGTACTCATGTGGGTCTCCGTAATTAATGCCCCTACATAGGGCGGGTTTTTCGTTCGGTAAGGCCGGAAGTATTTTCGCGGCGGTTTAATTCTTCCGCCACTTCGTCCGGTGAGACTTCTGCATGTTTCCATAGAATCAGCAGGTGGAATAGCAGGTCAGCGCTTTCCTTGATGATCTCGATCTTCTTATCCTGCACGGCGGCGATGGCGACTTCTACGCCTTCTTCACCGACTTTCTGGGCGATCTTTTTGCGACCCTTCTTGAATAGTTTGGCGATGTAGGACGTCTCGGGATCGGCGCTCTTCCGCTCCTCGGCAAGGTCGAATAAACGGGATAGAATATCAGTCAGATTCTTCATGCGCCGAGCCTGACAGGAATGCCTGATTCTTGCAAGGTCTGTTTGACCTGTGGGATGGTGAATGTGCCGAAGTGAAAGACGGATGCGGCGAGCAACGCGCTGGCGTGGCCTTCTTCAAATCCTTGCGTGAAATGTTCCAGCGTCCCTACTCCACCGGATGCGATGACGGGAACCGATACCGCATCGGCAATCGCGCGGGTCATCGGCACGTCAAAGCCTTTGCCTGTGCCGTCACGATCCATGGAGGTGACCAGTAATTCCCCTGCGCCGTAGGCAACCATTTTCTTGGCCCATTCCACTGCATCGATACCTGTTGCATTACGCCCCCCATGCGTGAATATCTCGAACTTCTTGGTTTCGGGAACGTAGCGGGCGTCGATGGCGACGACGATGCATTGAGCACCGAATTTCTCGGATGCTTCGCGGACGAATTCAGGGCGTGTGACGGCGGCGGTGTTGATGGAGACTTTGTCCGCACCCGCCAGCAGCAAATTACGAATATCTTCCAGCTCGCGTACACCCCCGCCGACGGTGAAAGGGATGCGGCAGACTTCTGCTACTTTTTCGACCATGCCATATAAGGTCTTACGGCCTTCGTGCGAGGCGGAAATGTCGAGGAAGCAAAGTTCATCCGCACCGGCGGCGTCGTAGATTTTTGCCTGTTCGACTGGATCACCTGCGTCACGCAAATTTACGAAATTGACGCCTTTGACCACGCGGCCTTCATGCACGTCGAGACAGGGGATGATGCGGACTTTCAGCATTATTTGATGTCGAGCGTGGTGGTGGCTTGTTTGCAGACCGGCTCACACCCTTCACCGTTGGGTTGCAATACCTGATAGGCAGGGGTGAATTGCTGGGCGGCGATGGTCTTGCTATCACGCGTGATGTTCACGCCAACCTGTTTCGGGAAAATGGAGAGGAACATATCACCAAAGCCGTGATCCTCTTTCGGCAGAGCGCAGCCGCTTTGGGTGATGATAACGCCTTCGGCGGAGCATTTCATGCCATTCTGTTCGCAGGGAGGAAGCGGTAATACACCATCGCAGGTGATGGTCTTGTCATCCAGTTGGAAGGCGAAATGGTATTGACCGGGTTGCCAGCGATAGTCGGGGGAGACTTGAATGGTAAAGCCGCTCGTGCAGCCCATCTCCGTGCAGGCGCGTGGTTCTGCATGGGCTGATATCGAGAAGAAAAATAACGCGAGGACACTTATATATTTCATAGATACCCCTTTATCTCATCCGTGGTGATCGTGCCTTCATAGAGGGCGCGACCGATAATCGCGCCTTCAATATTGCGATTCGAAAATTGGGCTATGGTGTCAAGGTCGGAGATGCTGGTGACGCCACCCGAAAGGATGACGGGAATGGTGAGCGAGGCTGCCATCAATGCAGTCTCTTCGATATTCGGACCGAGTAATGCGCCGTCGCGCCCGATATCGGTGTAGATGAGCGCGACCACGCCTGCATCCTCATATTGACGGGCAAGATGGAGGGCTGAAACGCTGGAGACTTCCAGCCAGCCTTCCACCGCGACCATGCCCTTGCGGGCGTCGATGCCAACGGCAATCTTGCCGGGAAAGGCTTTGCAGGCTTTATGGACGAGTTCGGGTTGCTTCAGTGCGACCGTGCCGAGGATGATGCGGCTGAGGCCCGCGTCGATCCAGCGCTCGATCTGTGCCATGGAGCGGATGCCGCCGCCGAGTTGCACGGGGATGTCGACGCGGGAGAGGATGTCTTTCACAGCGGATTCGTTGACGGGTTTACCTTCCACTGCACCATCCAAATCCACGAGGTGCAGCCACTTGAATCCGGCTTTGACAAATTTCTCGGCCTGGTCTGCGGGGCTGTCATTGAAGATGGTGGTATGCGCGAAATCGCCGCGCAATAGTCGCACGCATTTTCCGTCCTTGATGTCGATAGCGGGATAGAGGATCATTTATTCAACGCGGGATATGGGTTCCAGTTTCTTGTAGAAGAAATGCCCGGCGACCATCTGGCCGCTGACATATTCGTAGTATGGCAATACACCCCAGCGGATGAAGCCGTTTTCCTCGTAGAGATGGATGGCGGCTTCCTGCGTTTCGCGCACGTTCAGCCGTAACACGGAAAAGCCGGAGGATATCGCTTCGCGTTCGGCAAGGTGCAGTAATGATTTTGCAAGGCCATGGCCGCGCGCCCAAGGTGCTACGAAATGGCCTTCAATGCTGGCGGCGAAGTAGGAGGTTTCCTTACTTTTGCTTGGCTTTACCAGTTGAATGGAAGCGCAGAGCGTGCCATCGAGGAAGCCCCCAAAGAGGTAGCGCTCGGGAACGACGGTAACGCCGCGCCAGTAGGATTCCAGCGTCTCGCGGATAGGCGGAGTGATCCAGTTGAAGCCGATACCGTCACGGATTGCGTGCTCGGTCGCCTGACAGAGGTCATCCATCATCGCGCCGCCGAGTTCCTTGATCGCTTTGACTTCAATGCCCATATTTACGCTGCCCGCTTTCCTGCGATGGTCAAAAAATTGTGCAACAATTGCATCCCGGTCCGCTGACTTTTTTCGGGGTGGAATTGTGTGCCCATGATGTGATCCTTGCCCACGATTGCGGTTACAGTACCGCCATAATCGACCGTGGCAAGCAGATTTTCCTGCGCGCCCAATGCTGAATGGAAACTATGCACAAAATAGGCGTGGTCACCCGCAGCAATATGGTGCAGCAAAGGATGTTCCGGGCGGGTCAGGGTCAGTTCGTTCCAGCCCATGTGGGGAATCTTAAGCGAGGTATCGTCAGGGGTCAGCGGAACCACCTTCCCTTTCAGCCAGCCAAGGCCTTCATGTGTGCCGTGTTCCAGTCCGCGCTCGAACAGTAATTGCATGCCGACGCAGATGCCGAGGAAAGGCGTTTTGTGGTCAAGCACGCGGGCGTTCAGCGCGGCAATCATTCCCGGTATGGCGGAAAGGCCGCGCATGCAATCGCCGAATGCGCCGACACCGGGCAGGACGATGGCGTCCGCATTAGCGAGAGCGTCCGAACGGGCGGAGACCTCCACCTCCACCCCCAGCGGCGCGGCGATGTCGCGTAATGCGCTGGCGGCGGATTTCAGGTTGCCCGATCCGTAATCAATGACGACGAGCTTCATGCCTCAGGCTTCGGAGAGTGTGATGGGGATAGCGGCTTCAGGCAGGCGTGGCAAGTAGCGGTCATAGAAGCGTAACTCCGCTTCCAACTGCGAATGTGCGGCGACCATATCGACGAAGACGTAGCCTTTCTTCTCGTAATGGCTCCGCAGCACGTCATTGGCCTGAAACCCTATCATCAGCCGGATGCCCATCTGCAGAATGGTCGTGCTCATCAAATGGAACCCATAGTCTCTCCCCAGCGTGAAGATGAGGACGAATAGCAAAGTGATGATAAAGGCGAGTAACCACAGGCGGTGATAGAGCGCCCATAATTCGGTGAAGATGAAGGCGTAGATATTGAACCCTTCCGGGACGAATACAGCCGTTTCGTACGGGCGCTTCGCCTGCGGGTCGATATGGACGCTGTAGAGCCGGATGCGATTCATGCCTATCATGACTTCTCTCCCAGGGTGCCTTTGGTGGAGGGGATGACGCCTTCCTGCCGTGGATCCATCTTCACGGCGACCTTCAATGCGCGAGCGAGACCTTTGAAGCAGGACTCGATAATATGGTGATTATTCACCCCGTAGAGATTCTCCACATGCACATTCGCGCCAACGGCGAAAGCAAAGGCCTGAAACCATTCGCGGAAAAGTTCGGAATCCATCTCGCCCAGCTTAGCCTGAGTGAACTTCACGTTCCAGACGAGGTAGGGGCGGCCCGATAAATCCACCGACACGCGGGACAGGGTTTCGTCCATCGGGATGTAGGAATGGCCGTAGCGTTCGATGCCTTGACGTGTGCCGAGCGCCTTCTTAATCGCCTCACCGATCGTGATGCCAGTGTCCTCGGTCGTGTGGTGCGCGTCGATGTGCAGATCACCCTTCGCTTCCAGCGTGATGTCGATCAGGCTGTGGCGGGAGAGCTGTTCGAGCATATGGTCAAGAAAGCCGATGCCCGTGGAAACGGTATATTTTCCCGTGCCATCGAGGTTCACCGTAGCCGTGATGGTAGTTTCCTTGGTGCTGCGATCGACGGTGGCGCTGCGCATGGATGGATTGACCTTTCAATGGGCTGTGATATAAGGCGAATAAACAGGTTTTCCATGAAAATTCAATCTTTTTTGTTGGTTCTGCTCCTCGCCCTGCCCCTTTCCGCCTGCGACAAGCCGGAGGACGAGGATTGGTGGTGTACCTACACCGATAGCTGCAAGAAGGACAAGAGCGACCAGTGCTCGGTCTGGGGCAACTGCAAAAAGGAAGATACATCAGCCGGTTGTTCGGTCTGGGGAAATTGCAAAAAGACCTCCACGCCCGAATGCGCCATGTGGGGCAATTGCAATTAGACAATCCGTTTCTATATATCCTTTGAACGAAGGATCACACATGGAATCACACACCCACTCCCCCGGCTGGCACGCCACCACCATCCTCTCCGTCCGCAAGAACGGTAAAGTGGTCATCGGCGGTGACGGACAAGTCAGCCTCGGGCCGACCATCATCAAATCCTCTGCCAAAAAAATCCGCGAGCTGGCGAACGGCAAGATCATCGCCGGATTTGCCGGGGCAACGGCGGATGCGTTCACGCTGTTTGAGCGGCTGGAAGGCAAACTGGAAAAACACCCCGGGCAGCTTACCCGCGCCTGCGTTGAACTGGCGAAAGACTGGCGGACGGATAGATACCTGCGTCGTCTGGAAGCAATGATGATCGTCGCCGATGGGGAGACCACGTTGCTGCTTTCCGGTACGGGGGATGTGCTGGAGCCGGAGGATGGTATCGCCGCCATTGGCTCCGGGGGGAATTATGCGCTCTCGGCAGCGCGTGCGTTGATTGACCGGGATGACCTTTCCGCTGAGGACATCGTGCGCAAGGCCATGAAGATCGCCGGAGATATTTGTGTCTACACCAACCATAATATCACCCTTGCATCGCTCGATGCGTAACCCTACATCCTCTATCATGAACCAATTGACCCCCCGCCAAATCGTCACCGAGCTGGATCGGCATATCGTCGGTCAGAATGATGCCAAGAAAGCCGTCGCCATTGCGCTGCGCAACCGCTGGCGTCGCCAGCAGGTGGAAGAATCTTTGCGTGATGAGATCATCCCGAAGAACATCCTGATGATCGGGCCGACCGGGTGCGGTAAGACCGAGATCGCACGCCGCCTAGCTAAACTTGCGGAAGCGCCGTTCATCAAAGTGGAGGCGACGAAGTTCACGGAAGTGGGCTATGTCGGGCGTGATGTGGATTCCATCATCCGCGACCTGCTCGAAGTCGCCATCACCATGGTGCGTGAAAAGAAATACGCGGATGTGAAAGAGAAAGCGGAACTCCATGCGGAGAACCGCGTGCTCGATGCATTGGTCGGCTCCACCGCTAGCGAGGAAACACGCCGCAAGTTCCGGGAGAAACTGCGTGCGGGAGAACTGGCGGACAAGGAAATCGAGATCGACGTGGCCGATAATGGCAGCCCATTCAATAGTTTCGATATTCCCGGTATCCCGGGCGGGCAGATGGGAGTGATGAATCTTTCCGATATGTTCGGCAAGGCCTTCAGTGGCAAGACCAAGACACGGCGGATGCATGTCAGCGACAGTTATGATTTACTCATCCGTGAAGAATCGGAAAAGCTGGTGGATCAGGAGAAGATCCTCGAAGAAGCCATCGAGCATGCGGAGAATAATGGCATTGTGTTTATCGACGAGATCGATAAGGTAGCCACCCGCAGTGAGCAACGTGGCGGCGATGTCAGCCGTGAAGGGGTGCAGCGCGATCTTTTGCCCATCGTAGAAGGCACGACCGTTTCCACCAAGCACGGCCCGGTGAAAACGGATCATATTCTTTTCATTGCCTCCGGTGCATTCCATATGGCGAAACCCTCCGACCTATTGCCGGAGTTACAAGGGCGTCTGCCTATCCGCGTCGAGTTGAATCCCCTTTCCGAAGAGGATATGGAGCGTATTCTGACGGAGCCGGAAGCGAGCCTAACCAAGCAATATTCTGCTCTTTTGGGGACGGAAGGCGTAACGCTGACATTCACCGCCGACGGCATCAAAGAACTCGCCAAACTCACTACCAAGTTTAACAGTGAAGTAGAAAATATCGGCGCGCGACGGCTGCATACCATCATGGAAAAACTGGTGGAAGATATCAGCTTCGACGCGCCGGATAAAAAAGGTGAATCACTCACTATCGACGCGGCGCACGTGAACGACAAGGTCGGCACGATGGCGAAGCAGATGGACCTGAATAAATTTATTCTTTAGAGGAGGAAATTGTGGCTCTATTATTATACCTGACGCGTTTGCGTTTACGCCTTATTCCGGCGCTTGCTCCCCGCCGAACCCGCCGGGACTGAGGATTTTTCCAGCTTCGTGATATCGTCGCGGATGCGGGCGGCGAGTTCGAATTCCAAGTCAGCGGCTGCTTTCAGCATATGGTCGCGTAACATGCGCAGGCGCGTTTCCATATCGACCGCTTGCGAATAGGCCGGGTTCTCTTTCTCGCCCGGTTTCAGCGGCACGTTGACGTAATCCCTGTTATAGCGTGAGTCTTCCGTCTTCTCTTCGTTCATCGAAGCGGCGATGGCGCGGATGATACTGGTCGGCGTAATGCCGTGCTCTTCGTTATAGGCCACCTGCTTGGCACGGCGACGGTCGGTTTCATCAAGCGCCGCCTTCATGGAATCGGTGATTTTGTCGGCGTAAAGAATCACTTTGCCGTCCACATTCCGTGCGGCACGACCGATGGTCTGGATGAGGGAGGTGCGTGAGCGCAAGAAACCCTCTTTGTCTGCGTCGAGAATCGCCACCATGCCGCATTCGGGGATGTCCAACCCTTCCCGCAGCAGGTTCACGCCGACGAGGATGTCAAACACTCCGAGACGGAGGTCACGGATGATGTCAATGCGTTCCAGCGTATCGACATCCGAATGGAGGTAGCGCACTTTCAGCCCGGCTTCGTCCATATATTCGGTGAGCTGTTCGGCCATTTTCTTGGTGAGTGTTGTCACCAACGTGCGGCGCCTCAACTTTACCTGCTCGCGGCATTCATGCAGTAAATCATCCACCTGCGTTGCGATGGGGCGGATATGGCAGATGGGGTCGATGAGGCCGGTAGGGCGAATGATCTGCTCGACGAACTCGCCATCGGTCCAGCCCAGTTCAATGCCTGCAGGTGTGGCACTGACATGGATGGATTCCGGGCGCATTTTGTCCCATTCCTCGAACCGTAACGGGCGGTTATCGATGGCGGATGGCAGGCGGAAGCCGTAATCGACGAGGGTCTGTTTACGCGCCCGGTCACCGTTGAACATACCACGTATCTGCGGCAGGGTAACGTGACTTTCATCCACAAATAACAAGGCGTTGCTCGGCATGTATTGGAACAACGTCGGCGGTGGATCACCAGGGCGGCTGCCATTGAGATAACGGGAATAATTCTCGATCCCTTTGCAGGTTCCGGTTTCGATCAGCATCTCTAGGTCAAACTGCGTGCGTTGTTCTAGCCGTTGCGCTTCCAGCAACTTGTTATTCTCGCGTAGCCATTGAAGCCGTTCTTTCAACTCTATCTTTATCTGGCCGATGGCCTTTTCGATGGTCGGGCGCGGAGTGACATAGTGGCTGTTAGCATAAATTGTCACCTTCTCCATCATGCCGTGCGATTCGCCCGTCAGCGGGTCGAAGGCGTGGATGGATTCCAGCTCGTCCCCGAAGAAAGAAAAGCGCCATGCCTGATCTTCCAAGTGGGCGGGGAATAAATCGAGCGTATCACCTTTGACGCGGAAACAGCCGCGCTGGAAACCGAGGTCATTGCGTTTATATTGCAATTCGATCAGTTGTTTGATGAGGCTCTGCAGCGGCACTTGGCTGCCCGACAGCATCTCCAGCGTCATCGCCTGATAGGATTCGGCAGAGCCGATGCCGTAGATGCAGGAGACGGAGGCGACGACGATAACGTCCTTGCGCTCCAGCAGCGAGCGCGTCGCCGAGTGGCGCATACGGTCGATCTGCTCGTTGATGGAGGAATCCTTTTCAATATAGGTGTCCGAACTCGGAACGTAGGCTTCGGGCTGGTAATAATCGTAATAGGAGACGAAATACTCCACCGCGTTGTGGGGGAAGAAACTTTTCATCTCGTGATAGAGTTGGGCGGCCAGCGTCTTGTTATGGGCGATAATCATCGCCGGACGCTTCGTCGCCGCGATGATGTGGGCCATGGTAAAGGTCTTGCCCGAGCCGGTCACCCCCATCAGCACCTGGTCGCGTTTATGGGCTTTCAACCCCGCCAGAAGCGACTTTATCGCTTCCGGCTGATCTCCGGCAGGTTCAAACGGGGAAACAAGGTCAAATTGCTGGGATGCGGCCATATCCCATAGATGTAGGGGATTATGAGTAAAAAACCAGTGGGTTTTATTTATCCGTACCACCCATAATACCGCCATTTTGAATTACACGTACGATTGGCGGGCCAATGATAATCATGAACAACGCTGGCAATAGGAATAAAATGAGAGGTATCGTTATCATCACCGGCAACCTACCGGCTTTCTCTTCAGCAAGCATCAGGCGTGTCTGACGATAATCCTCTGACAAGACACGCAGCGTATCGGTCAGGCTGGTACCAAACTTCTCCGTCTGGATCAGCGCGGCGACGAGGGAGCGGAAGGCAACAATGTTAGTCCTATCAGCCAGATTGCTTAAAGCCTGTGAGCGGTCATTCAGTAAAGCAAGTTCCACCCGGGTCTGATTCAATTCCTTGGTTATCTCAGGATGGGCACGGGCAAGTTCACGGCATACCCGGGCCAAGGCAGCATCCAGCGCAAGCCCTGATTCCACACATACCACAAGAAGATCAAGTGTATCAGGAAAAGATTTTAACAACACTTTTTCCCGTTTCTGTGATTTATTTTTAATATAGAGATTAGTACCGAACAGGCCCAGCGTAATAATAATTGCGGCCAATATGTAATCCATCGTGCCTTTCGCTGTTAGAGCCACTAAAAGCCCTAAAGCCGCCACCACATAATTACCGAGTCGGCGCATGAACAGTACGTAATAGGCGGCGTTTACCCCGCCCAGTCCAGCGCGGGAGGTTTCCTTGCTGACTTCCGCCACCTGCTCTTCCACGCTGACGCCCATCGCCCTTAAAATACCTGATAGCGTCAGCGCCAGACTTGTGGGGTTTTGATCCATACTGATAAGGCTCTGATCACCGCTCTCAGTCTGGGTATAGTCGTTCATGTCGGAGGTTTTACGCTCAAGCTGCTCTATCTGGTTTTTGCGTGAAAACATCGCGTCGATTGCCATGTATATCGTGAACACAACAAGAGCAGCGAGAGCCGGAACCATAAATGCGCTGTTAAGAAAATTCATAACCCACCTTAAATATCAATATCTACCATCTGATTAACTACCCAGAAGGTCAAGAGAATTAAACTCACGGCCGTGGCGAAAAGCATGTTTCCAATCAGGGTATTGTAGAGTGGTTGCATATGGTCAGGGGAGGTATATGAGATGGAGAGAAATACCAGCACCGGCAAAGCGCCTAGCACCCATGCCGACGCACGACCTTCAGAGGTCATCGCGCGGATCTTCTGACGCAGCTGCTTACGTTTGCGGATGATGCCGGAGAGATTGGAGATAATCTCGGCCAGATTCCCCCCGGTTTCCGCCTGTACGTTCAGGACGACCACGAAGAACTGGATATCGGGCTCATCCACACGTTGGGCAAGACGCGCCAACGCCTGTTCCATGCTCATCCCCAGCGCCACTTCATCCGTCACCTGCCGGAATTCTGTGCTGACCGGCGCTTCCATATTATCGGCTACCATCTTGAGAGCAGTATTGAGCGGAAAACCGGAGCGCACACTGCGGACAATCATGTCAAGCACATCCGGGAACATCTTGATGAACTCATCGTTGCGCTTGACGATACGGTGTTGCAGAATTTTATTCACTACCAGCAGGGCAATAAAGAGAGAGAATACATAGCCCAGAAGCCCTAGTCCGATATTGGAGAGCCCCACCCCAACAACAATAAACACACCAAGCAGAATAACCCCCAACACAGGGACGCGATGTGCCAGTCCGGCTTTGAGGATTTTCGCGGCCATCTGGTCACCATAAGGCAGCATTGCTACCGCCTTCAACATGGGCGACTGCGCGTGATCTTCCTTGACGATGCTCTGGTTGGTCAGAACATTATCCTCGAAGGTCTGCGTCTCTTCCATTAACTGACGGAGCGCATTCTGCGTACGGGGGCCAGATTTACCCTTCCCGAACTTAGAGAACACCAAGTATAATATCACGAATACGACGAGTCCGATGATACCGGCAACAATCAAGCTCTGGTTCATAGTTTGTTACTCCTTAGGTTAAGGCACTCCATCAAATCTTTATCGAGGCCGTAATATTCCGCCCGTCCAAACATGCGAGGCCGGATGCCGCTGCACTGGAATTCCCCTTCCAGTTTTCCGGTTGAACTCATCGCGCCGGCTTTAAAGTTGAACAGGGTCTGCGTAGTGATGACATCCCCTTCCAGACCGACAATCTCTTCAATATGGGTGATACGGCGGCGACCGTCACGCATCCGGTTAAGCTGGACGATCATCTGTACCGCGCTTCCGATTTGGTAACGCAGGGAAGAAATAGGAACCTGTACGCCGGACATCCCGACGAGATTCTCGATACGCGACAGGCAATCGCGCGGGCTGTTGGAGTGGATCGTAACCATCGACCCATCGTGGCCGGTATTCATCGCGGAGAGGACGTCAATCACCTCATCCCCCCGGACTTCCCCGAGGATGATGCGGTCAGGGCGCATCCGCAGCGCGTTCTTGACCAGTTGGCGTTGGGTGATCTCACCGCTGCCTTCCGTGGAAGCAGGGCGGGTTTCAAGACGCAGGACGTGTGGCTGCTGTAACTGCAATTCCGCCGCATCCTCGATGGTGATGACGCGTTCATCCGATGCAATATTTTGTGAAATGGCGTTCAGCAGCGTGGTCTTACCGCTCCCCGTGCCACCCGAGATCACGATATTGAGGCGAATATGGCCGCATATCTCCAGAAACCGGGCCATGGCCGGACTCATCGAATCATATTCGATATACTGCCGCAGGCTCATTTTGGATTTCTTGAATTTACGGATAGAGACCAGTGCGCCGTCCAGCGCCAATGGCGGGATGATAGCATTGAAACGCGACCCGTCCTCCAGACGCGCATCCACCATGGGGCTCGCTTCGTCCACCCGGCGACCGACGCGGGTAACGATCCGCTGAACGATATTCATCAGGTGTCTTTCGTTGAGGAACGTGATGTTGGTCAGGAATATCTTTCCGTTCTTCTCCACATAAACGCGCTTGGCGGTATTGATCATCACGTCGGCAATGTCAGGATCGGCCAATAGCGGCTCAATCGGACCATGACCCAGAATCTCATCTATGGCCTGCTGCAATAGCAGATGAGTCTGTTGGGAGGTAAGCGGCGCACCCAGTTCGACGATCATCGCTTCCACGGCCTCGCTGATACGGCCGCGGCGTTTACTCTCGGGTATTTTCTGCAAGGTGGCGAAATCCACCGTAGTAACCAGACGCTCCAACAATTGCTGCTTGGCTTCCAGATAGCTGCTGGTCTCTAATTTAAGGTCGGCATATTCTAATACGATGTCCTTCTCGCGGCGGGCGTGCGCGTCCTGACCGAACATCGCGTGTTTCTGCTGCTCTAGCGCCTCGGAATCAACGACATCCTGCGATGTCTGGGCGGCAGGAATGACGCTTGGCAATTGCGCGTCGTTTCTCGCCGGTTCCTCTGGCTGGTAGGTTTCGCCGGGCTGACGCTTACCGAACATCTAGCGCAACCTCCGAGTTTCCTGCGCGGTTATCTGGACGCGGGAGGCACCACGGAACGCCGGTCCTTTTTTGCCGTTCGACGTGCGATCGATCAATATCTCGGCGAATTGCTGGAACTGGTTAGCCAGCGAGGATTTCCCGGATTCCATCACCGTGATACCCTGATTCTCTGATTTGGCGACGGTCTTGATGTCGTTCGGCAGGTAGAAATCGATACGGTGGTTGAGCACCCGTTCAAAATCACGGGAATTCACCGCTTCTTTGAACTTCGAGCCGCTGCGGTTGATGACAACGGACACATTGTTAGGCTGTATGCCGAGCTGCTTCCACGTATTCAGCAGGCGTGTGCCGTGGGTAATAGACTTGATCCAGAGCTGGGCGGCGAGGACGATATGGTCGGAACTGGTGAGGGCAGCTGCCATCCAGTGTGTCCAGACATGCGGCATGTCGAGGATAATGTACTGATAATTTTCGCGCAGGGCCTGCAATAATTCGCGCATCAGTTCCGGCGGTACGTTAGGCGGGTAGTGCAGCGCATGGGGAGCGACAACGACATCCATAAGGTTCTTGTAACTCACCGCCATGCGCGAGACCAGTTGACGGTCAATCCCGCGTTCCGGATGCTCGAATATGTCCTTGATGCCATAGGGAGTGGGGAGGTCCAGATTCTTGGCCAGCATGCCAAACTGATAATCGAAATCCACCAGCACCGTAGGTTTCTTGGTCATTTCCGCGATGGAATACGCCATGTTTGTGGCGATGGTGCTGGAGCCGTCTCCCGAGGCCGCACCGACAAAACTGATGACCGTGCTGCCTTCGGACATATCCGTATCGGTAGCGGTGCTACGCAGAAGCACGTCGCGGAATTGCTCGAGTTCCGCAGGTTTGGTCAGGTATTCGGCAATACCTTTGTCGATCAGTGCGCGGTAAAAGGCAATATCGTTGATAGAGCCGGTGACCACCACCTTGGCAGTGACGTCACAATATTCGGCAAGCTTATCCAATTCCGGGAGCACATCGTATGATCGGCCACCAATATCAATTACGATAAATTTTGGGGCGTAGTTCACACCCGCTAACTGGCCAGCTGCGTCCAGCGGGGAGCCGGTCACGATGTTAGCAAAATTATATCCTAATGAATTGGCAAGCTGATGGTAAAAATTGCGCTCGGAATCATCCGTAATAATAACTAATAGGGGGCTTTCCTGATCCATTGTTACTCTTAAATTCCGCCATCATCTTAGTTACTGGAAAGATTCTCAATTGTGAAGGTCGAGTTATCCTCAGCGGGTAGTGCTGGGTTAAGATACTTCTCATTATAGGTACGGACAGCTTTGTCAGCATCCTGGAAATCCATCAGGGCCGGATTGGTGAACTGACGCTTGTCCGACACCATCTGTACCATGTTCGACGCAAGGGAGCAGCCATATGCCGGGTGCGTCAGGTTATAGGGATTGATGTGATTGTCGATGTAGCGATGCTCACAATCCCGCGCGACCACACGCTCATACACCAACTGCAACGTACTTTCCGGAGAAGCAATGCGTTCATACTCCAAACCATAGACTTTCAATGCTTCTTCCATCGCGTTGCAATAGGTGTCACCCTGATCGCAATAGAGTTCAGCGCGGGTGGGCTGATCCTGCTCGATATAACTCACAGCTTCATTCACTGCGCCTTCGGAGGCCACCTGAACGGTCACCACTTCGGAAGAAACATCCAGCAGAGACTCCGGAGTTCCACGATTGAAGAATGCCTGACGGGGAACGGTACTGCACCCCATCAACATCAGACCAAGACTACTAACAATAACTAAAGTGCGTATTTTCATAATTAATCCACCATAAATCCTACCGGACCTTCAAGGCTCGGCGTCTGCGAAATGCGTTCTGAATCGTTTGTAAGTGCGCCCATCGCCCCATAGAAGAACGACTCCATGACACTGGCCGGCTGGAACTCATCCGTCGGCAACTTTACGTCGGAAGATGCCAGCGGGTCGACGATATAAGGCGTCACAGCCAATACCAACTCGGTCTCTTCACGCTGATAGGAAGTGCTGCGGAACAGGGCGCTGAGAATAGGAATCTCACCGACGCCAGGCAGCTGTTCGATCTGCGACTGCATACGATCCTGAATCAGGCCGGCAACCATGAAGCTTTCCCCCGGGGCCATTTCCACCGTGGTGCGTGCGCGACGAGTATTGAGCGCGGGAATCTCAATGTTATTCAGAACAATCGCGTTCTCCCGGCTAATCTCGGACACTTCAGGAGCCACTTCAATGCGGATTCTGTTTTCCGATAGCACTACGGGAAGGAATTCCACGGAAATCCCGAATGGCTTAAATTCAATGGTAATATCGCCCAGCGTCGCCTGAATCGGAATAGGGAACTCGCCCCCGGCCAGGAAGTTGGCTTTTTCACCGGACATCGCCACCAGATTCGGCTCCGCCAATATCTTGAAGAGCCCATCACGTTCCAATGCTTCCAGCATCCCGGAAAGGCCATCACCACTCTCATTAAGGTATGTTCCAGAAATGATGCCACGGGTCTGGTCGGAATCGATACCAGAATATTGACCAAAACCAACTCCGCTACCCGCCGTAAATGCCCCTAAGCCTTTACCCGTACCGATGGCGAACAGCGTATTTCCACCATCCTTCACCGCCTCGAGGTTGACGCCCAGATTGCGCAATGCCGTGCGGCGCATTTCACCGACGCGAACGCGCAGCATGACCTGCTGGCCGGAAGAAATGGTGAGAAGGTTTACAATCTTGGTCGCGGCGACCGGCGTTTGTCCCGGAGACGTTGTAACCGCATCCTTATTCAACGGATCAAAGGCGGGCGACACAAATTCGCTGATGATCTTAACGGCGCGATCCGCAGCGGTAGCACTGCTCACCTGACCCGTCAGCGCGAGGTTGGTATTCACCATCTCGACTCCGATGGTCTCATAGGGAAGGAAATCTTTCAATGCTTTGCGGATGGCGGGAAGGTCATATCCCACGACGATATCGGTTTCACGAATCAATTTATTGTCGCCGTCAAAAATGCGCAGCGTAGTCTGCCCGATGGACTTGCCGATAATCGACACTTTATTCTTACCGTGCACGTAGACATCGGCGATATTTGGATTGGCGACAATCACCTCACCCATATCCACGGGAACCTCAATCAGCTCCGAGCGGCTAACCGGGATGACCATCTGCCCCGCCTGCGCCGCGCCGGATATGACACACCCCAGCATAACGGCAATCATCATGAATTTTGACATATTCACACACAACCAACGCATAGTTTTTTCACACATCATGACTAGTTCTTCTCTGTTTCATCGACCGGTTCAAGCGCTTCCGTATCTTCAAGCGCTTTTTCCTCTTTCGACTTGGTAATTTTGATTATTGTGGAGGTAGTGCCGCGCACAACAGTGACGTTACCATCCTTGCCCGACAGTTTCTTATATGCATCCGACTGAGTCAGGTCACGCACATGGGTCACATCCGTGGTCTGCGTGGCGTCCTTATCCTCAAGCGAGCGCAGCGCAAGTGAGAGATAACCCGTTTCCTGTGCAAGACGCAACTTCTGCGCATCCGCCAGCGCCACTTCCAAGCTGATGCTGGACGGCAGCGGAATTTTCTCTTCGGTTGTGCCCGCTTCAGCGCGCTGATCGACCGCAAGCACCTTCACGTCGCTGAGAACGGTCTCGGTCACGGTTTCCTGATTCTCTTTTTTATCGGCCTCTTCCTCGTCAATATCTTCTTTTGGGATTGGATGCGTAACCAGAACGTCGACACGATCACCGGGGAAGACGAACCCGGCAAGACCCGCGACACCGTCCGTCGCAATCGTCACCATCTTCTTGCCAGCGGGCAGAGCTGCGGCGATGAACCCGGGATCGCTGGGGTTCGCGAGTTTATTCAGGATGATAGGCTCGTCTTTCTGGAAAGAGGAGCGGCTGACCATGCCGATAATCTGCTTGCTGGTATCACCAGAGGTCACGAAGCCGCCCAATACAAGGTGGCTAGGCCAAGGTTGAGCGGTGACCATATCAGCGGCGATTTTCTCACCGATGGGGATGGGGCGGGCGGCGACGAGAACGTCCACTGTCTGAACATCAGGCGCGTTCGTCGTAACCAATACATTATTAGAGGCGGTTGTTTGCGCGGGCTCGTCCGAGCCGCCCAACACCTTAAGTGCTACGTAAAAGGCGCCGAACGCCAGAACAAGAGCAATAACAACACCGATCAAACGCATAAATTGTAACTGAACCCCGTAACAAGTAGTTATTTCAAGAATGGAGTTAATACTTCTGTAAATACCCTCCTTAAGTCAAGTAAATTAAGACTGCAATTTGGAATTCCTCACCCCCCTATATCTAGGCGTGATAATTTTATCTCCCGCTGTGTTGTCAGCTTGCAATGTCGCGCAAAACAGTCTAACTCCTTGTTAAAAACAAGGCTTGTTCATTTCCATGATTCCACATGATCGAATTATCATCCTAGATTTAGGTTCGCAGGTAACGCAGCTGATTGCCCGCCGCATTCGCGAGGCCGGCGTCTATTGCGAGATCCATCCTTATACCATTTCTATCGAGGCAATCCGTGAGTGGAAGCCAAAGGGCATCATCCTTTCCGGCGGCCCGGCATCTGTCCATGAGAAGAATTCTCCGACCATAGATCCGCGCATTTTCGACATGGGTTTGCCCATCCTCGGTATATGCTATGGCCAACAATTGATGTGCCAATTACTTGGTGGGAAAGTTGAGGGGTCGGAGCATCGTGAATTCGGTCGCGCTTTCATCGAGGTTGCCCAAGGATCCCTCTTATTTAACGGCACATGGAATGTGGGGCAGAAACATCAGGTATGGATGAGTCATGGTGATCGTGTCGTCAGCGTTCCCTCGGGTTTCGTGACCATCGCTAAAACAGACTCGGCGCCTTTCGCCGCTATCGCGTGGGAAGAAAAGCGCTTCTATGGTGTGCAGTTCCACCCGGAAGTAGTGCATACGCCAGACGGGGCAGCACTACTCAAGAATTTTGCGCTCCAGATTGCGCGTTGCACGCCGACGTGGAATATGGCGTCCTATCTGGAGCAGTCCATCGAGAAAGTACGCGCCCAGGTAGGGAAGAAAAAAGTACTCTGCGCGGTCAGCGGCGGGGTGGACTCTTCCGTTGTCGCCGCATTATTACAGCGTGCACTGGGAGATCAGGTCACCTGTATTTTCGTTGATACGGGGTTGCTGCGTCTCAATGAAGGCCAGCAGGTGCGCGCATTATTACAAGGGCTGAATGTCAATCTCGTCTATGTCGACGCCTCTCTTTTATTCCTCAACCGCCTGTCCGGCGTCAAAGACCCGGAGCGCAAGCGCAAAATCATCGGCGAGACGTTCATCGAAGTATTTGAGCATGAGGCGGAAAAGGCGGGTGACGCTGAGTTTCTGGCGCAAGGGACGCTTTATCCCGATGTTATTGAATCCTTCTCCTTCCACGGCGGACCTAGTGCTACTATTAAATCGCACCATAATGTCGGGGGCTTGCCGGAGCGCATGAAATTGGGACTGGTCGAGCCGTTGCGCGAGTTGTTCAAGGACGAAGTACGCGCTTTAGGCATTGAACTCGGTATGCCGGAGGAGATGGTCTGGCGTCACCCGTTCCCCGGGCCGGGTCTTGCGATTCGTATCCCGGGTGAGATCTCGGTGGATAAGCTCGAAATCCTGCGTAAGGCGGATGCGATCTACATCGAGGAGATCAAGAACGCCGGGCTGTACCGCGCCATCTGGCAGGCGTTTGCCGTGCTGTTGCCGGTGAAGACCGTCGGCGTGATGGGCGATGCGCGGACATATGAATACGTGTGCGCCATCCGTGCGGTGACGTCGCTCGACGGGATGACGGCGGATTATTATCATTTTGACCATGAGATTTTAAGCCGTATAAGCAATCGTATCATCAACGAAGTGCGGGGCATCAACCGGATGGTCTACGACATCACCAGTAAACCCCCCGGCACGATAGAGTGGGAGTAATCCATGGCGACCGATAATCTCATCAAGGAAATCAACGAGGACTACCGCCGCGACCAGTTGCAACGTTTCTGGCGTTCCTTCGGGTCGTACATCGTCACCATCAGCGTCTGCATCATCATCCTGACAATCGGGTTCGTGCTGTGGCAGAACCATCGGGAGAGCAGCCGTCAGGAGTGGTCGGCTAAGTTTCTCGCGGTAAACGATTTGCTGGAAGCCGACAAGACCAGTGAGGCGGTGAACTTATTAAAGGACATCCAGAGCAATGCGATGCAGGAGCACCAAATGCTGGCAGCGATCATGCTGCAACAGCTCGCGCCCAAGGAAGTCACCTATTCCTTCGATGCGGAAAATCCCTACACCGATTACGGACGGCTCTATGCCCATGCCGCGCTGAGGGAGTCGGCACAGAAATCTACTAATAGCAGCTACCGCTTGTCGCGCGAGGAAATCGACGCCATTGCGCTCTATCAGGCCGGCAAAACGGAGGAGTCGATCAGCGCACTGGAGACCCTCGCCGCCGATCTGGAAACCCCACAAACCATGCGTGAGCGGCTGACGACGCTGATTCCTTATCTGCGTAATCAGCCCGTTGCCGCGTCCGCCGCGCCGGATACTGAATAGCATGCGGCGGCTCTCCCTTCTTCTCCTGCTCGGCATCTCCCTTTCGGGCTGTTCCACCGTGACCGGATGGTTCGAGGATGATGAGCAGAAGCCGAAAATCGAAGGCGAGCGCATTGCCATTCTCGCCGAGAAGCGTGACATCGTCGCCCCCGACTCGCCGCCCGTGCCCGTGAACCTTCCGCAGGCGGAATCGCCGAACGTGTGGCTGCAGACCTTCGGCAATGCGCGCCATGTGGCCGGAGCCATCGCAGTGCGTCCTAACTTCTCCGAGCGCGGTTCGACGGCCGCCGGCGAGGGCGATGCGTGGGAATACCGTCTTGTCCCCTCCCCTGTCATCGCGGGGGATAAAGTCTTCGCGGTCGATGCGAGCGGCACGGTTTCCGCCCATGCGATCAATGATATTAACCGCGTCATTTGGGAAAAAACGGTCTATGATGGGGATGATACGCTGATGGGCGCAGGGCTTGCTATTGCGCGCGATATGGTGATCGTGGCGCTGTCAGACGGGTCGGTCGTCGCGCTCAATTATCCTACAGGAAAAGAAATCTGGCGGCGTACTATCGGGACACCGCTCCGTAGCGCTCCATCAGTGGACGGGGACGCGATCTATCTCATCAGCGCCGATAACCAGTTGATCGCGATGGATATCGGTAACGGTGCAACGCTGTGGCAGCATCGCGGTATTTTAGAGAATGCCAGCCTGATGGGCACGGCGGTTCCGGCGGCAAGCTCCGGTACGGTCATCGCCGCCTACACGTCGGGTGAGATTTTTGCGCTTTCGTCGGCGACGGGCAAACCTATCTGGACGGATTCCCTCATCCTTCCGCAGAGAACGGCGGCTCTTAGCGCCTTCAGCGGCATCGGCGGCAGCCCGGTCATCGCAGGGTCGCTTGTCTATACGCTCAGCCAGAACGGACTGGCGGCGGCCAATGATCTGCGCAGCGGTATCCGCGCGTGGGAACGCCCGCTGACCTCCACCTCGACGCCGTGGATCGCGGAGGATATGATGTTCGTCCTCACCACCAGCGGCAGCGTCATCGCGCTGCATGCGCCCGACGGGCAGGTGCAGTGGAAAGCTGATCTTCCCGATACGGATGATGAAGACGTCATCTGGAGCGGCCCGGTATTGCTGGGGAATGCGCTTTTCGTCTTTTCCTCGGAAGGTACGGCCTATGCGCTGGACGCGGCGACGGGCAAGCCCACCGGCACGCGTGACTTCATCGACGGCATCGTCTCCGCGCCCGCCTTCGCGCAGGACAAGATGTTCATCCTGGATGAATCCTCGACGCTTCACGTCTTCCAATAGGCATCCCCATGAAACATGTCGCCATCATCGGCCGCCCCAATGTTGGCAAATCGACGCTTTATAATCGCCTCGTCGGTAGGCGTGACGCCATCGTCGATGACCAGCCGGGGGTGACGCGTGACCAGCGTATCGGCGTTGTCGAACTGGCCGGATTGCGGTTCCAATTGAGCGACACGCCCGGTCTGGAAGACGCGGCGAAAGACAGCCTCGAAGGCTTGATGGCGGCGAAAAGCCTGAAAGCCATCGAACAGGCGGACGTCATCTTATTCGTTATCGACGCGCTGGTGGGGATGATCCCCGACGATGAATATTTCGCGCGTCTCGTGCGCAAAACAGGAAAACCGACCGTACTGATCGCCAATAAAGCGGAAAGCCGGAAAGCGGTTCCCGGTATCATGGAGGCGTTCAAGTTCGGCTTCGGCGAGCCGGTCGCCATCTCCGCCGAACATGGGCAAGGCCTTGCGGAACTATATGAAGCGTTATTACCGCATATCGAACCCGAAGGCGAAGACATCGAGGAAGAAGCCGAACGCAGTGAAAAACCGCTCCGCATCGCCATCATCGGCCGTCCCAATGTCGGAAAATCGACGTTGCTGAACGCATTGCTCGGTGAAGACCGTGTGCTGGTCGGCCCCTATGCGGGGATGACGCGGGATGCGATCTTGGTTCCGCATACCTATAAAGGCCGGGCGCTGGAACTGGTGGATACCGCCGGGATGCGCCGCAAGGCGCGTATCGAGGAAGCACTGGAGACCATGTCGGTCAAGGAAACGACGACGGCGCTGCAATATGCGGAAGTGGTCATCCTCGTCCTCGACGCAACGCAGCCATTGGAGAAGCAGGATAACACCATTGCCGCGCTCATCGAGCGGGAGGGCCGTGCCTGCCTGATCGCGCTCAATAAATGGGATTTGGTGAAGGATAAAAAGGAATTGCTGAAAGCCATCGACAAACGGTTGGAAGATGTGATGCCGCTGATGAGCGGGATCAATGTCGTACCCATCTGTGCGCTCAAAAATCAATCGCTCGACGTGCTGATGAATAAGGTGTTCGAGACACATAAACTATGGAATACGCGCATCGGCACGAGCGCACTGAATCGCTGGCTGGAAGAGGCGTTGCAGATCCATACCCCGCCCATGGTGCGGGGCCGTAGGTTCAAGGTGCGCTATATCACGCAAGTAAAGGGCCGACCGCCGACATTCATCCTATTCGTGAATTCCGTGGAACATGCGCCGGATAGCTACATCCGCTATCTCGCCAATAGCTTGCGGGAATGGTTTAAGCTGCCGGGCGTGCCGATGCGCCTGCAATTGCGCTCCGGCAAGAATCCCTACGAGGGGAAAAAGAAGAAAGACTAGCCGAGCGCCAACGGTATGAGCGGCACCTTATCCATCAGCATCAACGTAATGAACCCGGCGGCGATGGCGAGGCCGTAGGGGGCGGGTTCGCCGTGCGTCAAGATGCGTGGCACGGGGCGGTTGGCCCAGTCCTCTCGCCGATGGGCGATGACGGGGTAGGTGAGGCGCAGCATGTAGAGGACCACACTCAACAGCCCCCCATACAGCGCCATATAGAGCACAAATTGCAGCAATGGCTCACCCCAGCCGCACCATGGTGCAAGGGCGATCAGCAGTTTGATGTCCCCTCCCCCCATCCAGCGCATGGCGAAAATGGTGAAGCCGACCGCGAAGATGACCCAGAAGGCATAGAGCGACCCCAGCCAGTCCACCGGGACGGGCGAGATCAGCGCCACGGGAAAGAACAGTACCAGTATCAGCGCGTTCAACCAATTGGGAATGGTGAAGCTTTTGACGTCCATTACCATCACGAGGAAGAGTAGGAAGCAAAGAATTATGGCGATGAGCATGGTCTCTCCAACTGGCAGAAGCTGTGCAATCATGCTATCATGATTCCTAGAAAGGCGGCCAGAATTTATGTGGCGTTGGATACTTCTGCCCCTCGGGCTATACCTGCTTGTGGCTCTGGCGCTCTATCTTTTCCAGCGTCGACTGCTCTATTTCCCCGAAAAAGCTTCCTTAACACCATCGCTCTATGGCGTCACGGATATGGAATCCGTAGTACTCACCGCGTTTGACGGAACCCGCCTTACCGCATGGTGGCACGCACCGGTTGGCGATGCGCCGCTAGTGATTTATTTCCATGGCAATGCAGGGCATCTCGGGTATCGCGCGCCAAAGCTGCAGGCGTTCATTGATGCGGGGATGGGTGTGCTTGCGGTGAGTTACCGCGGGTACGGCGAGAGCGAAGGCAGCCCTTCGGAAACGGGTATCTATCAGGACGCACGCGCCGCCGTGGTCTATGCGCGGGAGACTCGCCATATCCCCAATGAACGCATCATCTTCTATGGAGAGTCGCTCGGCACGGGTGTCGCCGTTCAGATGGCGAGTGAAACGGCGCCCGCGTTGATGGTGCTGGAGGCGGCCTATCTTTCGGTGCGGGAGCGCGCGCAGGAGCTTTATCCGTATTTCCCGGCACGGTTTATCCTGAAAGACCAGTTCGACAGCCGCAGTAAATTAGAGAATCTCCGCTGCCCGCTGCTACTGTTCCACGGGTTGAAGGACACCGTCATCCTCCCCCATCACGGCCAGACCATCCATGCGACGTATATGGGGCCGAAGAAGGCGTTCTTCTATGAGCATATCGACCATGTGAGTTTCGACGGGCCGTTGCTGGCGAAGGAAATACTGGAATATTACCGCGTCATCCGTTCGGCTCCATCTGGGCCTGATATTTCAGTTTCAGCACCACCTCCTGCAGCAGATTGACCGTCACCTCCTCCGGCGGCATGGGGTCACCGCAGATGGCGACGACGGGTTGACGGCGACGTAGCAGGTAGCGCTTCCAGCTGCCGCGATATTTGCGGCTGAAGACACTTCCCCATAAGCCGGTGAGCGCGACGGGATAGACGGGAACCGCGTCCCGGCGGATGATGAATTCGATACCGGGCTTGAAACGGCTGAGGCCTCCCGTATAGGTCATCTGTCCCTCGGGGAAAATACAGACGACGTGACCCGCTTTCAACGCGTCGGAAATCTCGTTCATTGCCCTTTCCACTTTCGAGCGCGTGGGAAAGATGGGGATGGCGTGATTGATGCGCATGAAATGGTGGATGACGGGAAGGTCATAAATCTTTTCGTAAATCACGAAGCGGATTTTCCGCTTGCTGGCAGCGGCGATGAGGAGGCCGTCCACATAGGAGACATGGTTACAGACGATGATGGCCGGGCCTTTGGGGGGCAGCTTGTCGAATCCCCGGTAGGTGGGCTTGTAGATGGCATGGATCAGCTTCGTCCCGTAGGTGCGGTAGAGTTTATCCAACCATTCATGATTCACAGGAAATAAAGACACGGGCATAGTTTCTATGATACTTAAGTGTTGCCAAGCAGGGAAAGTTTTTGTTTAACCTTATCTTCGCACGCAGCTATTTTCCTGCGACGGAGGGAGTGACCGATGCAAAAAATCTATGAAAACGCCGAAAGCGCGCTGGACGGGCTGATATTCGACGGGATGACCGTCATGGCCGGGGGGTTCGGATTATGTGGGATTCCAGAGAATTCCATTGAGGAATTGCGCCGCAAGGGCGTAAAGGATTTGACCGTCATCTCCAATAATTGCGGCGTGGACGGGTTCGGCCTCGGTATCCTGCTGCCTACCAAACAAATCAAAAAAATGGTCTCATCCTATGTGGGAGAGAACAAGGAATTCGAGCGCCAGTTCCTGAACGGTGAGCTGCAGATCGAGTTCAATCCGCAAGGCACCCTGGCTGAGCGTATCCGCGCCGGTGGCGCCGGGATACCCGCCTTCTACACCCGTACGGGCGTGGGTACGATCGTCGCGCAGAATAAGGAAAGCCGCAAGTTCGGGGATGACACGTTCGTGATGGAAACCGGGCTTCGCGCCGATCTCTCCATCATCAAGGCATGGAAGGGCGATGCGCATGGCAACCTCGTCTTCCGCCGCACCTCGCGCAATTTCAACCCGATGATGGCGATGGCGGGGAAGGTCACCGTCGCCGAGGTGGAAGAGATCGTCGAAATCGGCAGCCTGCACCCGGACGAGATCCATACGCCGAGCATCTTCGTGCAACGCATCTTCAAGGGCGAATTCGAGAAGCGTATCGAGTTCCGCACCACCACCCCCACCGAACACGCAGCGTAAGGAGAATATCATGCCCTGGACACGCGATGAAATGGCCGCCCGCGCCGCTCAAGAACTGGAAGACGGGTATTATGTGAATCTTGGTATTGGGATGCCGACGCTGGTCGCCAATCATGTGCCCGACCATATGGAGGTTATCCTGCAAAGCGAGAATGGTATGCTCGGTATCGGGCCTTTCCCGCATGAGGGGGATGTCGATCCCGACCTCATCAACGCGGGGAAGCAGACCGTTTCCGAACTGCCTTATAGCAGCTATTTCGACAGCGCCATGTCGTTCGCGATGATCCGCGGCGGACACATTAATCTGGCCATCCTCGGCGCATTGCAGGTCTCCGAAACGGGCGACCTCGCCAACTGGATGGTTCCGGGGAAAATGGTCAAAGGTATGGGCGGGGCAATGGATCTGGTCGCCGGGGTACAGCGCATCATCGTTCTGATGGAACATAACTCCAAGGACGGCGGCGCCAAGATCGTCAAGGAATGCACTTTGCCCCTGACGGGCGTAGGCGTCGTCGACATGATTATCAGCGAGCTGGGTGTGTTCGAGTTCCGCAACGGAACACTGGTGATGACTGAACTGGCCCCCGATGTGCTGAAACAGGAAGTAAAAGACCGCACGGAAGCCGCGTTCGAGTTCGATCTGAAACAGGCGCAAGCTGCCTAACCCGATTCCCAATCATGAAAAGGGCCGCTTTCGCGGCCCTTTTTTGAATCTATACTAATATTACTTAAACTATACTATGCGAGTGTGAACAACGCTTCCACTTCCACGGCAACGCCAAACGGCAGACCGCTGACACCCACGGCAGCGCGTGCGTGTTTGCCTTTATCGCCCAGCAGCGCCACCATCAGGTCGGACGCACCGTTGGCCACTTTGGGATGATCCACATAGTCTTCCGTGGCATTGACGAAAACGCCCAAACGGATGCACTGGCCCAGCTTATTCCAGTCGCCGCCAAGGGTATTTTTCAAATGCGCCAGTACGTTAAGCGCACAGAGGCGGGCACACTCTTGGCCCTGCTCCAGCGAGATGTCCTTGCCCAGCTTGCCGATGAACTGCGGTTTGCCGTCTTTCATCGGCAGTTGCCCGGATACCACAACGAGATTCCCCGCCACCTGCGCGGGGACGTAGTTCGCCGCAGGGGCTGAAACTACTGGTAATTCAAGGCCTAATGCGTTAAGCTGCGCTTCGATATTCATGATTTTTCTCCTTCGGTTGGAGAGCCAGACTACTGATAATCACGTGAATTACAATATGAATGGCAGCATTTTTCTGTCTTTATTTACCTAAAATTAACCACATTATTTGATTATGTGTACTTTATGACAGGATTGTAAAGAAACTGTCACAAATTTGTGATAATTTTATTATTACTGGGATAATACTTAGTTATATTCATTATAGGAGAACATATATGAACCAATCAATCAAATCATCTTGGATGCTATTCGGCTTGATGGCCGTAGCACTGCTGCTGCCTGATGTAGCGGCTGCAGCCGACGACAACCCTATCGAACTCGTACTGTGTAACATTGTAAGCTGGGTCACCGGGCCGGTCGGCTCTGCTATCGCTACGCTCGCGATCATCATCATCGGTCTTGGCGCACTGCTCGGGAAAGTCTCCTGGGGTATGGCACTGATCGTCGGTCTCGGTATCGCGATCATCTTCGGCGCTGAAACGCTCGTCAGCCTTATCGCAGGTGGTGATGCCGTTGAATGTGACGATGACGGTGATGTCCG
>JBGTBD010000018.1:0-25163 GCA_041749475.1 Rickettsiales bacterium | reverse complement strand
GTTTCCCATGATGCCAGGATCAGTGCCGATGACGTTTGAAATAGAGCCTAGCACGACTGGTGCAGCCAGTGCAGCACCGAGAACCATTGCCCCACGGAATAGCCATTTACCCCAGCTAATACCTTCTTGCTCCAATACAATTTCGCCATCTTCAGCCATAAAAGCTCCTGTTTCGATAGTTTAACACTACCACCGGAAAATGACAGAATCATGACATTCCGGCGATAAAACCATGAAAATGGAAGGGTTTGATGAAGAAATAGGAGGGGCAATGAGATGAGAAGTGTGGGCCAACTGCCTGACTACGTCACCCTGAGCTTGTTTCAGTGTCCATGGCCAGACGTGAGATGGATGCTGAAACAAGTTCAGCATGACAATGGGGAGGAGTAAGAGTGAGGGTCAGGAGACCGAACCAGCCTTGAGCGGTGAGCGTATGTGAACATCCATTGCGCAGGACAGTAGCCCCCGAGCAGGGAAAATTAAACAGAACTACTCAGTGTCTTTACGCTTCAACTCGGCAATCTTCTCGGCGATGACCTTCTTGGGGTCAACCGGCTGGAAGAACTTGCTGGGGTCGGTGTTATACATCTCCGCGACCTTCATGGTGACTTCGTCCGGCGGGGTCTCGCCCTCGGCTGAAACGATAATCTCGCCGTACACGTCGAAATTATAGAGATCGAGCGTGCCGGAGGATTCCGCCTGCTTGAACGGATCGTACATGCTGGGCTTCACCGCGACATAGCACCAGAAGGGGCCGCCATGTTCCATCGTGCCGTAGACCAGCATGATGATGCGCGAGATAGAATCAGGATCGTATTTATCGTCCGTCTGCGTAATATCGACCATGTATCCCGTTCCTTATACTTGCCCTGAAGCGCTGAATTATACGCCTATACAGTTCTAAGGTACGGATTTACGCGGCTTTTGTCAAATTGGACATCACATACTGGAGAATCCCACCGTTTTGGTAATAGGAGAGTTCGTCGAGTGTGTCGATACGGCAACGAACAGGCACTTCCTGGGTGGAACCGTCCGTCCGTGTGATCTGCAGCAGCACGTCCATCCCCGGGCGGATACCGCCCGAAAGGCCTTTCAGCGCGATCGTCTCCGTCCCCGTCAATCCCAGTGTCTGGCGTGTGGTATCGCCCTTGAACATCAGCGGCAACACCCCCATCCCGACGAGGTTGGAACGGTGGATACGCTCGAAACTCTCCGCGATTACGGCTTTGACGCCCAGAAGACGCGTCCCCTTGGCCGCCCAGTCACGGCTGGAGCCCGTGCCGTATTCTTTCCCGGCGAAGATAACCAGCGGCGTGCCCGCGGCCACATACCGCATCGCGGCATCATAGATCGGCATGGTCTCGCCGGAAGGGATATACTTAGTGATACCGCCCTCAATACCCGGAACCATCTCGTTCTTGATGCGGATATTGGCGAACGTGCCGCGCATCATCACTTCATGGTTCCCGCGACGTGCCCCGTAGGAGTTGAAGTCCTTCTTCTCCACACCATTGCTGACGAGATACTGCGCCGCCGGGCTGTTCACCGCGATGTTACCCGCGGGGGAAATATGGTCGGTCGTAATACTGTCACCGAGGATCGCGAGGATGCTGGCGGCAGGAATATCCTCCGCCGCGACTGCTTTACTGCCGACGAAGAAGGGCGGGTTCTGGATATAGGTGGAATCGTTATCCCACGTATAGGTCGTCCCCTTGCTGGTGGCGATGCCCTGCCAGAGCTTGTCGCCGGAGAACACGTCCGCATACTTGGCGCGGAACATCTCGCGGGTGACGCAACTTTGCACGACATCACGCACTTCCTGCGACGTCGGCCAGATATCTTTCAGGTACACATCCTTGCCGTTGGAGCCTTTGCCCAGCGATACAGTGGTGATGTCTTCCATCATCGTCCCCAGAATCGCATAAGCGACGACCAGAGGCGGGGAAGCGAGGTAATTCGCTTTTACCATCGGATGGACACGGCCTTCGAAATTCCGGTTCCCTGAAAGGACGGAAACGACGGTGAGGCTGTTATCCTTGATCGATTTCTCGATAGGGTCGAGCAACGGTCCGGAATTCCCGATGCAGGTGGTGCAGCCGTACCCGACGAGGTTGAAGCCCAACGCATCGAGGTCTTTATCCAGCCCCGATTTCGCGAGATATTCGGTGACGACCTGTGACCCCGGCGCGAGCGATGTCTTCACCCACGGCTTACGGTCAAGCCCCAGCGCACGCGCTTTGCGGGCGACGAGACCGGCGGCCATCAACACATACGGGTTAGAGGTATTGGTGCAGCTGGTGATGGCCGCGATGACGACGTCCCCATGCCCCATATCGAATGTCTGTCCATCGACCGAGACGCGCGCACCGACGGCGACGTCACCTGCAGTGAGTGCTGGCAATACTTCCTTGAACGCGCTGCTGGCAGCGGAAAGCGCCACGCGATCCTGCGGGCGTTTCGGCCCGGCGAGGCAGGGTTCGACTTCGTTGAGGTCGAGCTCCAGCGTATCGGAGAATTTCATCGCCGACCCGTCGCCATCGCGCCACATGCCTTGCGCTTTCGCATAGGCTTTGACGAGGGCGATACGGTCGGACTCGCGGCCCGTGAGGTCGAGGTAATGCAATGTTTCATCATCCACGGGGAAGATCCCGCATGTCGCGCCGTATTCCGGCGCCATATTGGCGATAGTCGCCCGATCCGCCAGCGGCAAATCGCCGAGGCCGGGGCCGAAGAATTCCACGAATTTACCCACCACGCCTTTTTTACGCAGCATCTGCGTAACGGTGAGGACGAGGTCGGTCGCGGTGACCCCTTCTTTCAGTTTGCCGACGATTTTAAAGCCGATAACGTCCGGAATCAGCATGGAGACCGGCTGGCCAAGCATAGCCGCCTCGGCCTCGATACCACCCACACCCCAGCCCAGTACGCCCAGACCATTGACCATCGTGGTATGCGAATCCGTACCCACCAGCGTATCCGGGTAAGCGACCGTCTTGCCGTCTTCTTCTTTCGTCCACACCACTTGCGCGAGATATTCCAAATTCACCTGATGGCAAATCCCCGTACCCGGCGGGACGACGCGGAAATTATCGAAGGCCTGTTGGCCCCAGCGCAGGAACGCATAGCGCTCGACGTTGCGCTCCATCTCCAATTCAACATTCTGTTTGAAGGATTGCTTTTCCGCGTAATGATCCACTTGCACCGAGTGATCGATGACGAGATCGACCGGGCAGAGCGGGTTAATGGACGCGGCTTTACCTGATTTCGCGGCGGCATCGCGCATCGCGGCCAAGTCAACAACGGCCGGAACGCCCGTAAAGTCCTGCATCAGCACGCGTGCGGGACGATAGGCGATCTCACGGTCGGAATGGGAAGCTTTCAACCAGTCGGCGAACGCGGTAATATCTTGTTTGGTGACCGACTGGCCGTCCTCGAAGCGTAACAGATTCTCCAGCAATATCTTGAGCGAGAAGGGCAGCGCCGCTAAGTCAAAACCCAAAGCGGTAGCCGCTTTCGGCAGGGAATAAATGACATAGGATTTACCGTCGACGGAAAGTTCTTCGCGGGTGCCGAAACTGTTTACGCTCATAAGTGACCTCGTGCTGAAAGATGATACAAATATACTTGTCGTGCAGGTTGCTTTAAGAATCAAGCTTCCTGTGTTAGAAAGCATTATATGTATAGGAAACCTCTTAATAGACTACTAATGCAACCGCAGATAGCCGCTGTATTTATCTCCTATCTTCGTCATAGCTCAAGTTGTGCAGCACCTATAGAGCTTGCCCCGCACGTGATGCGGGGGCCATCCGGCCTATCTTATGCCTCGATGCTTCTGGATTCCCCGATAATGTTATTGCACAACATTCGGGGAATGACGAGTGGGGTGTAATGCCAGAAACCCCCGCCGTAACACCTGAAACTGTGAATCTCCGCTTGTCTTGCGCGTCATTGGCGTGTGAGCGCGGAGGTATGGTTTTATTTGAAGGCTTGGGGTTTTGCCTCAATGAAGGGGCGTTATTACTGGTCGCCGGGGCGAACGGTTCGGGAAAATCCAGTCTGCTCGCAATTATCGCCGGCCTGTTGCCACCGCGCGCCGGGAGCATCGACTGGTGCGACATTCCCATCCACGACCCTTCCGATTACGAATCCACCTGCGTCTATATCGGCCACAAGAATGCGCTGAAATCGGAAGCGACCGTGTTGGAGAACATTTCCTTCTGGGCGTCGCTTTCCGGCAACGAGATGTTAATCCCCGCCGCGATTCATTATTTCAATCTGGAGCAATATCTCTCCTATCCCTGCGGCGAGCTTTCGCAAGGCTGGCAGAGGAGGGTGGCGCTCACCCGCCTCATCACCTGTCCCGCGCCGCTCTGGTTGCTCGATGAGCCCGGCAGCAACCTCGACCGCGACGGCCAAACGCTCCTCGCCGAACTCATCCGCAGCCGCACCGGCCAGGGCGGTATCGTCATCATGGCCGCCCACGGCGAAATCGCCATGCACCGCGAAGTGAAAGTTAGCATCCTCGACATCGGTGATTTCCAAGGAGAAGACGCATGATCCGCACCCTCCTGCACTGGCATCTCCTCTCCTATCTCCGCCGTGGCGGGGAACTCTTTTCGCTGCTGATGATATACCTCCTGCTGACGACGGTGCTCGTCCTCGCCCAACCGGCGACGGCGGAACTGTCTGTCCTCTCGCACGGCCTGCTTTGGCTGCTGGCACTGCTTTCGCTCGCGCTGGCGCTCCATCAACTTTATGAGCGCGAAGCGCAGGACGGGTTGTTGGAGCAATGGCGTTTTTTATCCGTGAATCTGGAAACCATCGTCATGACCAAGATGCTGGTGCACTGGCTGCTGGTCGGCCTCCCCGTCACCATCGCCGCGCCCGTGATTGCACTATTACTCGGCGCCCATCAGGTCACATGGCAACTTGCAGGCGTGCTGATGCTGGGCACATGCTGCTTCACCGCCCTCGGCAGCCTCGCCGCCGCCGCATCCTTGCGCCAGCGTTCCAAGCAGTTGGTGACGCTGATTCTCGTATTCCCACTGGCGATACCGCTCGTCATCTTTGGCGTTCCCGCCGGGGCGGGAGGTGGCTCAGAATTACTATTGCTGCTAGCCTACGTCGCCTTCATCACCCCGCTTTCCATCATCGGCTCGGCGGCGTTGCTACGATTCCAATGATCTAAAAATCAAAAGGGCCGGTATGTTTCCATACCAGCCCTCCAGATTGAAGCCTACGCCTCAATGTTTTCATCCGATTAGAGGGATGCGCTCCCTGCAAATTGAATAAAAGACCCAAGGCGTAGGTTCGTTATCTGACTAGACATGGATCACCTCCTTTCAGCTGGTTAACTTGAATATATGATGTGCTTTCCCGAGCGGAAAATCAAGTCCCGCGCAAAAGATTATTACAGCTTGGGGTGGTGCTTAGGCGGCGAGTAACGTATCCAGCTTCCCTTGGCGATCCAGCGCCGAGAGGTCATCGAACCCGCCCACATGCGTCTCCCCGATGAAGATCTGTGGCACGGTACGGCGACCGCCCGCTTTCTCGATCATTGCATCACGGACGGCGGGGTCAGCCGAAACGTCGATCTCCTCATACGCCACGCCTTTTTGCTTCAGCAGATTCTTCGCCCGCACGCAATAGGGGCAGACGGGAGTGGAATATACGGTGACTTTTTGCATGGGAGAACTCCTTGGATAAAATAGATGACTCTATAAGTAGGACAGTTTCACCCAAAATAAAGAGCAAACTAGCTGCGCAGGATAGTTTTTTTGCTCTGCCGCGTCGATTCCGGCAATCCGTGCGCGGTAGAGGTGACATTCCACGAACACACCGCGCCTTCGCGTTCCGGTAGGCGCATGATCTCCTCGCGCGTTAAGGACGGATGCCCAGCGATACTCCGCGCGATGACATCACGTACCACGACGGCCTCTTTTTCCGCCTCACCCGGATTGATAAACCGCACCGCCAATTCAGTGTCTGGCGGTCCTTGCATCAATTTCTGGTGTTCTACTGAGGTCACGGCTATCCACCGCCCGTCATGGAAAGGATCGACCGCCGTGATAACAGCACCATTCTTGATACCTGCTCGCTCAGCAGGTGTCGGGACTGCGGTGTCTACATGTTGGATGATATTGCCCTTGATAGAATCGGCCAGCCCTAACCGCGACGTGATATAACTCACCCCAATGCCACAGTATTTCTCTAATGCTGATTGCTCCGCCATGCTTAACCCCCTGCAAGTACGGAAACAATGTATAGTCAAAAATAATCCGAATGAATATGAAGTGTTTGTGACGATTATCTGAAGTAGAAAATCAAAAATCCAGATCGTCGTAATGCGATGGGGGTCGGAAGCCGGACATGCGGTCGGCGAGGATGGGGCGGAAGGAGGGGCGGGACTTGATGAGGGAGTACCATTCCTTGGTTTTCTCGCTGCTGTCCCAGCTGACATCGCCGAGGTAATCAAGCACCGAGAGGTGCGACGCAGCGGCGAAATCCGCCATCGATATCGTATCCCCCGCCATCCAGTTCCGCTCGGCCGTGAGGTGGGAGATGTAATCGAGATGATAAAGCAGGTTGCGTTTGCCGCAGCGGATCATCTCCGAATCCGGCGCACCGGAATGCATCTGCCGACGATAGACTTTCTCGAACAGGATGGGCTGCAACACCTCCTGATAGAACTTCACGTCGAACCATGTTACGAGGCGGCGGATCTCCGCGCGCTCGCCCAGCGTCTTGCCCAAAAAGTAGGAATCGGGATACGCTTCTTCGAGATATTCGCCGATGGCGTAACTTCCCGAAAGGATCATCCCGTTCTCGTCGATCATCACCGGGACTTCCCCGGCGGGATTCAATTTAAAGAAATCCTGACGGCGTTCCCATACCGGTTCGTCGACCAGATTGAACTCCAGCTTTTTCTCTTTGAGCAGGATACGGATTTTGCGGCAGAACGGCGAAAGCGGCGTGTGATAGAGACTGCGCCGTAATTCGGGAACCGAGGAAATAGCGGCTTCGCTCATCATCCGTTGTACAACGCCCCATCCTTGACCGGACTGCGGAACCGCGAAAGATAGCCGGGGATAACGTCCATCGCCGATGTCGGCAGGATGCCTAATTCTTTCAGGCCCGGCAACGTGCCCAGCGCGACGTTATGGTATTTCAGCAGCCGCACCTGATCCATCGTCAGCGGCGGCTTGGGCAGCAAACTCCCGAACGCGCCCATGAGGGAGGCGATGGGGTTGGGAATCGTCACCAGCCGTGCTTTCTGCCCGGTGACATCCAGCACCAGCTGCATCAATTCCTTGAATGTGTATGTGTCCGGCCCCGCCAATTCATAGATTTTCCCCGCCATATCATCCCGCGCCACCGCTTGGACGATAGCGTCCGCCACGTTGACGACATAGACCGGCTGGAACTTCGTCTTCCCCCCGCCGATCAGCGGCAGGATGGGGGAGATGGAGGCCATCTGCCCGAACTGATTGAAAAAATTATCCTCCGCGCCGAAAATGACGCTGGGGCGGAAGATGGTCACGCCCTGGAAAATGCGGCGGATGTTATTCTCGCCGAGCAATTTCGATTCCGCGTACGTCGAAGTATCCGCATGGTCCACGCCCAGCGCAGAAACATGGATGAATTTCGGCACACCTGCCTCGCGGCAGATTTCTGCGAGCTTCGACGGCGCGCGGTTATGGATGTTCTCGAACGTCTGGCCGCCCTTGGAGAAGAGTTTTCCCACGAGGTTGATAACCGCAACCGACCCGCCGACGAGATGCTGCCAGCTTTGTGGATGGGAGATGTCGCCGGAGAGGAGCGCGATCTGCCCCACATCCCCCAGCGGTTTCAAAAAGAGCGCCGCTTCCGCGTCCCGGCAGATGACCTGCACGCGATACCCGGCCTTCGCCAGTGCCCGCACGACATACTGGCCGAGGAAGCCCGAACCCCCGAATACGGTGACGATTTCCTGCTGACGGCTTAACATATCTGGTACGCTCCTTGTGTTCGCACTACTATAAGAGGGATGCAAAAAACATCAATCGCAATCGCATTTTCGCCTCGGTTTTTTGCACTGCGGCAAGCCCTGCCTCATTCCCACCACGCCTCAATTGACAAGCCGCCAGCGGTTGCGTATAACACCGCAATCCTCAGCCCGTGCCCGGATGGTGGAATTGGTAGACGCGCTAGCTTCAGGTGCTAGTGATCGCAAGGTCGTGGAGGTTCGAGTCCTCTTCCGGGCACCACGCTTCGCCCTTATGGGCTACGCGTGGCGCAGCCATGCGAAGACTGCAGGCTCAACTTCAAGAACGCACATAGACCCACGCGTGTTTTCCTGACGCTAGCACTACAGATACCCGCCGATAGTCAGAAACCTCATACGCATCAGCCGCCGCGAGTTCCTCCGCGGTGATTTTGAATACCGTTCCCGGTACGGTATCGGCAGGATTAGTGCTTGGCTGCACGATGGGGTGATGTATTTTCCCGCTGGCCGCCACCACCTGCGCGTCACGTATCGCGACAAGGCTTTGCGTGTAGCCGGGCAGGGAGTCTGGGTAGCCAATCCATTCCCGCCTGAATTGAGACATCTGCACGGCCCTGTCCTGCAATGTGCCATAGGAAAATAATAATATAAGCGGTGAGGCGTGCGTGGATTCCATGTGATATGCCTAAAAGCTCACCCTCCTAATTGCAATGGTTTCCTCGATGGGGGCAATGATGTGTTGACGTAACAATTCTCCTGCACCCTTTTCCTCCCCCTTGAGGGGGGGAGGTCAGGAGGGGGTGACGCTCTATACAAAAACCAGTTCCCGCTTTTCACCCCCACCGGGATTTCCTAGGCTCACGCTGTTCGCTGAGTAAATCCATCCTCCCCCCTCGAAGGGGGAGGAAAGAGTAAACTGCGACACCAGCTGATATCCCACAGGGTTGACCCCTCCGGACCTATCCTTTAATGGTAGAATCATGAGTTTCAAACCCTTCTACCCTGGTGACCCCGTCCCCGATTTCGTCCTGCCTGCGACGAGTAATCCCAAGTTCCATTTCAACATGGCCGCAGGTCGTTACCTTGTGCTGTGCTTCTTCGGCTCAGGGGCAATCGAGAAGAACATGAAAGCCGTCGCGCATATGACGGCGCGTCGGGATCTGTTCGACGACCAGACGGCCTCCTTCTTCGGCATCAGCATCGACACGGCGGATAAGGCGCAGAACCGCGTGCAGCAGGTGCTTCCCGGTGTCCGTTATTTCTGGGATTTCGAGCGGAAGGTGAGCACGCTCTATGGTGCGGTGAATCCTGAGGAAATAGGGGTGGATGGCGCAATCACCTATCGCTCCTTCACCCTCGTCGTCGACCCCATGCTCCGCGTCGTCGCGCAGATTTCCCTGCATGATATCGAGCGCCATAATCAGGCGTTCGACAGCATCATGGCCTCGCTGCCGAAACCCTCCGCCGAGAGCATCGCCCCCGTCCTCGTCCTCCCGCGTATTTTCGAGCCGGAATTCTGTAATCACCTCATCGGGCTGTATGCCCAGCAGGGCGGTCAGGAATCGGGATACATGACCGAGATGGAAGGCAAGACCATCGGCGTCATCGACCATAGCTTCAAGCGCCGCAAGGATTTTGCGTTCGACACCCAGCCGGAATACGAACCGCTCCGCGCCCAGATACGCGCGCGCCTCATGCGTCGCCTGATTCCGGAAATGCATAAAGCCTTCCAGTTCACCGCCACGCAGATGGAGCGCTATATCGTCGCCTGTTATGATGGCGAGACGGAAGGCTTCTTCCGCGCCCATCGTGATAACACCACCAAGGGCACGGCCCACCGCCGCTTCGCCTGCACCATCAACCTCAACGCCGAGGAGTTCGAGGGCGGAGAACTCAGCTTTCCCGAATTCGGCCCACGGACGTACCGCGCGCCGACGGGCGGTGCGGTGGTCTTCTCCTGCTCGCTATTGCATGAAGCGCGCCCCGTCACCAAAGGCACGCGCTACGCCTTCCTGCCGTTCTTCTATGACGAAGCAGCGGCGAAACAGCGATCCGACAACCGCGAATTCCTTACCGGAAAAACCATCAATACGCTCGAAGGGGAAACCCTCACCCAAGCGGCCGTTTCTCCATTTTCACATGGGGAATCGTCATCTCCATGAACGGCTCACCGAAAACGGTATAGCCCAACTTCTCGTAGAACCCGACCGCCGTATCCCGCGCATGGAGCACGATGCGCACCACCCCGCGCTCGCCTAACAGCGCTTCCGCGAAGCGCATCAATTCCGCGCCCACCCCCATGCCCTGCATTTCGGACGACACCGCCATCTGCCGCAATTTCGTATAGTCCGGCTCCGGGGGTGCGAGCAGCAACGTCCCCACCACCCGCCCATCCAGCAATGCCGCGAGATGTGTGTAATCATGCTCGGCATCCAACTGCTCTTGCGTAAACGAAAGCCCAAGCGGCGCACGCAATATCGCGGTGCGGAGTGCCACCATCTCGTGATAGCGGGGGCTTTGGAACACTACGGCCTCAATCGTCACCGCCACGGCTAATATCCCAACCCGCGCAACGCCACGTCATGCTGTTTCGCGAAGCCGAGTAACTCCGCATCCTGCTCATATGAGAAACGCTTTTCCTTGCGCACGAGTTCGGCAATGGCCGCGAAGTCCGGTGTTTTTTCCGGGCCGATGAAATCGGCGATGCGTTTGAGGTGGCGTTCCGGTTCGGCGAGCAAGTCTTCGAACTTCACCTCCAGCGCATCCGCACCGAATGCGGCGACGTGCATGCGCCCCATCTCCACATACTGTTTCCACAGCTCCATCCTGTATTCCAGCGACAGGCAGCGCGATGTATGACGCACGATGCCGGTATGGAACACGTCTTCCACCCCCGGCAAGGGTAGGTTGCGCGCGGTGAACATCGCCTCGATCATCTGCCTGTGCCGCCTCCGCAAACTCGCCGCCACATCCACCCCATGGCGGACGATATGGATGATTTTCATCGGCGGCAGCAGATGTTTCCAGAAGGGGAGGGTGAAGGTGCAGCGCGGGTCTTTCGCGCCCCAGCGCTCATTCAGCGCGGAGAAATGTCCTTTACACGCCCCATAGCGCCTCTCGCCGAGGAAGAAGAGTTTTTCCGGCAAGGTCAGCGTGCGCAGGAAGGCCGGATAGTGACGCGCGAACATCTCCGGCTGGAACAGTTCCAGCGTGGGAAGAGGGGCGTCCCACGTCGCCCTCGCGCGTTCCATGATCTGCTCGTTGCAGTGGATGAGCATGTGCGTCTCTTCGTTCGTATCCCGGTGCTCGCCCATGAACCAGCCCATCTTGCTGACAAGGCGCGTCAACAGCGTCGTGCCCGAACGATGCATGCCGATGATGAAAAGGGGAGAGTTGCTCATGACGGATTTTGCCTCTATTGCTGCGTGAAGTCACTGCCACACCCTAACGCAGTGATGGGTAAAATCAATGATTGCTTCCGGGGCCGCCGCCTATGCTTTCTCTGCTGCCATACTGCATCCTCAGCGCCCTGTTCCTGGGCCTCGCCGCCATGTTGGTGCGCATCTCCCCATTCTACCGCCGCATCACCGAGCACCCACCGCGCTACGCGGCGATTGAGGGGTTACGCGGTTTCCTCGCCCTTGGCGTCTTCTTCCACCATGCGCTCATCGGCTACTACGCACAGAAAACGGGCATCTGGGAAGACCCACCTATCACTTTCTTCACACTGACCGGGCATGTGGGCGTCTCCATCTTCTTCATGGTGACGGGCTTCCTGTTCTGGGAAAAGGCTTTACGGCAGGAGGGGCGGCTCAATCTCAAGGAATTATATACATCCCGCCTGTTGCGTCTTGCGCCGGCCTATCTCCTTTCCGTTCTCCTCGTCATCGTCGCCATCGCACTCCCCGTCGGCCCGCATGATCTGGATGAACTGATCCCGAAGGATGTTCGCTATGTCCTCCTCTTCAAAGGCCTGCGCTCGGTGAATGACTTGAACGGTGTCTATTGGACACTGGTCTGGGAATGGCGGTTTTACCTCCTCCTACCGCTCGCCGGACTGTGCCTCCGCTGGAAATGGGGCGACCTCGTCCCCGCCGCCGCTATCATCATCTACACCGTCTGGCGACCGGAGACGATGTACATCATCAACTTCGTCGCCGGAGGAGTGGCCGCGTGGCTGCGCTTGCGTTATCCCGACTGGAATTTCAAAAACCCCATCCACACCTTCGCCACGCTTGCCTGCCTCGTCATCGTCTTCACCTGTTTCGAGCGGGGTTTCGGCTATCTCCAATCCCTGCTGATGTTCGCCTTCTTCCTCTCAGTCGTCTACGGCAACAGCCTGTTCGGCCTGCTCCAGACCCGCCCCGCCCGTGCGATAGGCGCAGCCAGCTACAGCCTCTACCTCATGCACTGCATCGTGCTCTACGTCCTCATCAACACGTTCAACCTCTGGCAACCCGTGGCAGGTCTCGACCTCATCTCCTACTGGCTCCTCGTCGCCGGGATGGGCAGCGTGGCCCTTACCGTGGCATGGTTGAGCTACCGCTATGTGGAATATCCGTTTTTCCACCGCAGGAAGCGGTTCGTTCCCAGCTCGTAAAACACGAATAGCAAAAAGAACTGGAAAAATTGCCCCGCCTGCGTCATCTTGTGCGCCATATTCATGGAGATGACCTATCGCCAACCACCTGCACCTGTACGACCTTCCCGCCGACGTAACCTTCAAGGACGCCATCGCCATAGACACGGAAGCGATGGGGCTCAATAACCTGCGTGACCGGCTTTGCGTGGTGCAACTATCAGGTGGGGACGGCAACGCGCATGTGGTGCATTTCCCCGAACCGAAATTCGATGCGCCGAACCTGAAGAAACTTCTCTCCGACGAATCGCGCGACAAGCTGTTCCATTTCGCGCGGTTCGACGTGGCGATCATCGAGCAATATCTCGGCGTCACCTGCCGCCCGGTTTACTGTACCCGCACCGCCTCGCGATTGGTGCGTACCTATACCGACCGCCACGGCCTGAAAGACATCTGCAAAGAACTGCTCGGCGTCGAAATCTCCAAGCAGCAACAAGCCTCTAACTGGGGTGCACCGTCACTCAATAACGAACAGGTGGAATATGCCGCCGGAGACGTGCTTTACCTCCACGCCCTCCGTCAGGAACTCGATGGCCGTCTTGCCCGCGAAGGCCGGAAAGAACTGGCATGGGACGTGATGCAATGCATCCCCATCCGCGCCCGTCTCGACCTGCTCGGCTGGGCCGAAGAGGATATCTTCGCGCATAGTTAAAGTGCGGAGATTATTCTATCTTGCGTCCGGCTTTTGGGCTGCCGTATTTCTTTGCGGTCTCGCGCGCTTGTTCCCATGTGCAGTTGGCAACCTTCTCAAGAACGGGGAGTAATCCGTTTTCGGCAAATGTGGAGGGAATATTGTAGCATAAACCCTGCGCGCGTTGAATCGTGGTAAATGACATTTCTCGCCATGAATCCATCCGTAACCCTGCTTCCTCTAAGGCTCTCAGAGGAATCAGAATATGAATGCCTCCCTGCCCTGAGGGATAGATGTCTATCTGGCCCAACAGCTTTGCCGCTGTCGCTTCATCAATGAGCGACGATGTTTCACCTTCTGTTTTATTTTTAAATAATAGCGCTGCTGCAGTCAGACCTATGTTGCTTTCATCTGCTTCCAAGATCATCATTTTCTCCCAATAACTGTAGACTATTGCGCTCTATTCGCGACTGCCTAGACTTGAGCTTCTGGGCCGAAGCAGATATTTTCGCGCACGAATAATTATTGCGTTGATGTAGCCTTCAAACCGTTTTTACAAATCGCATTTTTATCCATCTTGGAAAATGTCTCGGCCCGTTTTATGTAGGAACCCTGGTCAAACTTATGATCGGCGAGCTTCATAACGGCTTGTTCAAGCAAAACGCGAAGCCTGTCGGGATCGATATTTACGCCGTCTTTGCCCGTTCGCGATTGCTGCAAAGTTGCAAAAAGTGTATTGGCCACTAGTTTATGCTCAGAACTAAATTCTGTTTTTCCCGGCATAAACTGCTCTTTCATATGCAGGGTTTTAAGTGCGCCGTCCATCAGATCTTTGGTGAGCGCGTTCGCGCGCTCCTTTGGAGTTGAGCTGTCAGTTTTGGAATTACCCAATTTTACCCATACCAGATTGTCATGAATAAAATGCTCGAAGGGCTCTGTCTTAGCTAAAAAGTAATTAAACGATCCGTCATTCACTCCATCATTCACCAGATTCCCGTCTTTATCATAAACCGCCTCACAATGTCCGGTATTAGCAACCATTATTTGATTTCCTATTGCTCCCTTTAACCGATGAGAATGCGTTTCGCCGGTTTGCGAAAGCCAGCGGAATGTAAAGTCAGCAGTACTAGGCTTTTCTGTTGCAAAAGAAAAAGCCGGAATAAAGTATAGCAAAGCAATAAAAAAATAATTTTTCATAAAATATCCTGCTAGAAAAGTGTGATTTGATAAAACCTCTTATGCAAAAGCGCATGATTCTCGTGGATTTTCAGTAGACTTTTACCTTCGAAAGAGCAATACACAATTTTAGTATGAAAAAAACCTCAATTTTAAAGCCCACCCCCGAAACCCGCGTGAATAACTATGTCACCAGCGGTAAGGCTACCATCGATCAGGAAATCAAAGGCCTGCAGGCCGTGTTCGACGCGCTGGACGGGCATTTCGTCCGCGCCGTGGAGCTGATTGCCGATTGCAAGGGCAGGGCGGTCATCACCGGCATGGGCAAGAGCGGCCATGTAGCGCGGAAGATCGCGGCGACGATGGCCTCCACCGGTACGCCCGCCTATTTCGTCCACCCCGCCGAAGCCAGCCACGGCGATATGGGGATGATCACGCGCGATGACGTCCTCGTCATGCTCTCCAATTCCGGCGAGACCAGCGAACTTGCCGACATGATCACCTACGCCAAACGCTTTTCCATTCCCCTCATCGCGCTGGTGCGCCGCGCCGAATCGACGCTGGTGCAATCCGCCGACGTCGCCATCATCCTCCCCGACATCCCCGAAGCCTCGCCCACGGGGGCGCCGACCACCTCCACCATCATGATGATGGCATACGGAGACGCGATGGCGATGGCGCTACTGGAGCGTCGCGGTTTCACCAAAGATGATTTCAAGTTACTCCATCCCGGCGGCAAGCTGGGCCGCTCGCTGCTCAAGGTCAAAGAACTGATGCACCCCGCTTCGGACTTGCCACTGGTGCAGGCGAACGAATCCATGAAAGAAGTTATTTTCGCGATGACTGCGAAGTCTTTCGGCTGTTCAGGCGTAATAGATAAGAGCGGCGCGCTGATCGGCATCATTACCGACGGCGATTTGCGGCGCCATGCCGAGAACGGCCTCCTTGAAATGAAAGCGGAAGACGTGATGCATAAGAATCCGAAGACCATCGCCGCCGAATCCCTCGCCGCCGAAGCGCTGGCGCATATGAACGAATTCAAGATCACCTCGCTCTTCATCGTCGAGGACGGTATCCCCAAAGGCCTCATCCACATCCACGACTGCCTCCGCGCCGGAGTGGATTAATGCAACAAAATCTCTCGTCATTGCGAGCGCAGCGAAGCAATCCACCGCTGGATTGCCACGTCGCTGCCGCTCCTCGCAATGACGATAAAACCATAAGGATAAGCTGATGCCCCGGATGCGTCTGTTCTCAGCGGCTGGCCTGCCCGACCGGATGCATGTACTGGAAGGGCTGGGGCGCTATACGCGTTTTGTCCGTTTCAGTAAACTCACTCTCCTGATGATGATCGGCGTCATCCTCGGCCTCGTCGTCATCCTCCCCATCGTCAACAAGGATTCCTCCGGCGTGCGTATTGCGCTTACTGCCTCCCAGGAAGCCCCCCCGGCAAAACCTGTCATGCAGAAACCGCGCTTTCAGGGTCTGGATAAACAGATGCAGCCTTATACGGTCACCGCCGATACCGCCATTCAACAGGATTCCAACACGGTGCTACTGAATAACGTGCAATCGGACATCACCTTCAAGGATAATGCCTGGGTCTCCATCCGCGCCGATCAGGGCACGCTTCGCCTGTCGGAAGAATCCCTGCAACTGCTGGGCAAAGTACAGATGTTCTATGACGCCGGGTATGAAGTCCGTACCGAGTCGGTCGATTTTGATCTCGCCAAGGGAACGGCCAATTCCGACACGGCGCTGGAAGGTCAGGGCAATATCGGCTATATCAAGTCATCGGGTTTCACCGCGACCGACCGTGGCCGCATCATCACCTTCAAAGGCCCGGTGACGATGGTGCTCTACCCCGGACGGGAAGGATAATGGGAATGAAATTAGGCGCATGGGGTGTGATGTTCGTGGCGACGCTGCTATCGGCGGGCGCGTCCGCACAAGCCATCAACCCCGAGAACAGCAAGAAACCGATCGAGATCACCGCCAACAGCCTCGAAGTATTGCAGGAACAGCGCAAGGCGACATTTTCCGGCGCTGTAAAAGCGGTGCAGGGAGATGTAACGCTGGCATCGGACGCGATGACGGTGTTCTATGGCAAAAGCGGTGCGGAGTCCTCCGGCGGCTTCGGCGCGATTGAGCGTATCGAAGCGACGGGAAATGTCCTCCTCACCACCCCGGGAGAGACCGCTAGCGGTGAGAAGGGGATATACAAGGTCGCCGAAAAGAAAGTGTACCTGATGCAGAATGTGATCCTGACCAAGGACAAGAACGTGCTGAAAGGCTCCGCCCTCGAGTATAGCTTCGCGACGGGCCGCAGCCTGATGACCTCCGGCGCGGCCCTAGAGGGACAACCCGCCTCCGGCGGCCGCGTCAAGGCTGTCTTCGTCCCCAGCGACAAGAAGGGGAAATAGATGAGTATTATCGGCTTCGATGACGAGGAGCATAAAGGCTCACGCCGCCCGGCGAATGATTATACGCCGCCTGAACTCGTCCATACCGAAACCGGTCTCGTCGCCAGCAATCTCGGCAAACGCTACGGCAAACGCCCCGTCGTCCGCAACGTCACCGTCACCGTACAGCGCGGGGAAGCAGTGGGGCTTTTAGGCCCGAACGGTGCGGGGAAGACGACCTGCTTCTACATGATCACCGGACTCGTGCAGGCTGATGTCGGCAGTATCTATCTCGATGGCAAGGACGTCACCGAATTGCCCATGTACCGCCGCTCCCGCCTCGGTATCGGCTATCTCCCGCAGGAAGCCTCCGTCTTCCGGGGTCTGACCGTCGAGCAGAATATCCGCGCCGTGCTCGAAGTGAACCAACCCATCCCCGAGCAACGCAAAATCCTCCTCGAAGACCTGCTCGCCGAATTCTCCATCACCCACCTCCGCCATGCGCCGACCGTGCAACTCTCCGGCGGGGAACGCCGCCGCGTCGAGATCGCACGCGCACTGGCCTGTAATCCGTCCTTCGTTCTGCTCGACGAGCCGCTGGCGGGGATCGACCCCATCGCGGTGGCGGATATCCGTTCCATCGTCTCTCATTTGAAAGACCGCGGTATCGGCGTCCTCATCACCGACCATAATGTCCGTGAGACACTCGACATCATCGACCGCGCCTACATCATCCATGACGGCATGGTACTGATGGAAGGCACACCGTCCGACATCGTAGACGACGCCGAAGTCCGCCGCGTTTATCTGGGTGAGAAATTCAGCTTGTAAATATTTTGAATTGCATTCAATGCATCATTAGTATGTTGTTAATGATTGTTGAATCCTTATATAGACTGGCTCTATCAACATTTCTGATGCTTTAAGTGCAATGCAGATGGTCACGGGATTGACGCATACAGGAGCTATTACTTCTTCATTACCACAGGAGGAAGTATATGGAAATAATCACACAGGATAATCTCACAGCATTTAGACCAGAGTATGATGAGTATACCCGTCGTCGCATCAAAACGGCAGGACAGATTGGTGTTGAAAGTACCGAGGATCTAAAAACCTACCGCGAGGAATTTCGTAACTGGAATCGTGAATCCAAAATCGGGTTCTCCGCGCAGGAAGAAAACATTCTCGCCTTGATTTTGTTGGAGGAGCAAGGCAACCGTCGATTTAATAGTAATAAATTCATAGATGAGGATTTTGGGGGCAACACAGCGGAGCACCCCATCTTCATGGGGCATAAAATTGATTACCTGCGTGATAATGCCGGGTTTGGCCCGGGCACGTTCGATGGGGCCAATCCACGGACATTAGAAGCAGCCAGGCTTTCGCAGAAGTTACATGCAATGTCTGCTGTACACGATATTGGCGAATTAATGGATATTGCTTATTCGGAGCAAAAATTAATCGGCGCAACTAAAAAGGAACCGGACGAAGAAAAGCTGGTGGGCCCATTTAAACTGACCTTGGCTGCATATGCCATCAGCAGTGGGGATCCTATGTTTTATGTCCGCACTATGCATGAAGCTCGGCAGCGTATTAATGAACGGAAGAAAGAGATTTTTAACGAAACGCTAGAACGGCAGAAAGATCCTGAAGTCGATAAGAAAGAATCCGGAAATGCGTGTATCGACGCTATCGGCAAAGAAATCCAGATCATCATCGACGATACATTGGTCACGATTGAAAATGCTAAAGGGCCCCTTCATAGCCAGCTACGCCCCGAGTATCGTGAGGCCTTGGCGGGGTTGACGGGAGTGTTCGAAGAAGCGCAGGCCATGAATGGCTTCTCTGGCGCGATGTTTAATCTAATTGATAAATATGAAGGCGATTCACATTACCGTCATTTCATTGGTAAGTCTCGCCATCCTTACGCCGAGGATAGCAACATGGTGGATCGGGCATTCAATGGCGGGCGTTCTCTTTCTTACGCACTTGCATCTTCCGATCAGGTGTTAGGTGATATTACATATTCCCAGAAAGTTATCCCGGCAGTGTTGAGTGAGGCGGATAAACTGGAGGCCGGCCCCGCTAAAGACGTTGCGGTAGCATTCGCGCGTGCCGGTGCGGCGGCGATTCTACGTAATCATATCCGCATCCTGCAAAAAGCTCCGGCGTTATTAGATTTGACGAAAGCCGATAATAAGAATGCGGTCTTCTCGAAAGAAGCCGAAGCACGCGAGGGCGAGTTCGTCCGGCGTCTTGAAATGCAGGGACAGCTATTGGGTCGCATAGAAACCAAGCACTATCCAGTGACAACGGTAGGCGGTGTTATGGACACCAAGACTCTTATCGCGGTGATTGACAAGATGGCCTCTGCTATTGAGAACGGAACATTTAAGCCCAAAGCCGCCCCGTTTCTGTTAGGTGAGTTACCTGCGAATTTGCAGGTAACTCTGGCGGACGTGCGTCATGCGATAGAAAAATACCCCTCCGCAGTGGCAAAAGAATATGGCAATAGCCGCGAAGCAGTATCCGCTGCCGTGGGCTAATCCATATCGTTTGATATTATTTCAGCACGTTAGGATAAAAATAACGTGCTGAAATATATGTTATTTGCCTTGCATCAGTAAAATAACGAATGACATTTACCTTTTATTAGCATATTATGCACTAATATTGGCATTGAAATTGCATGAAAGGATTTCAGAGGATGGTCAAACCCTCACTGGAGCTAAGACATAACCAAAGCTTGGTCATGACCGAGCAGCTCCAGCAATCCATTAAACTCCTCCAGCTCTCCGCCATCGAACTCACCGAATTCATCGATCAGGAACTGGAAAAAAATCCTCTCCTCACCATTGACGAACCCACCCCCGACGCTGCCGACCCGCATGAGGATGACGGCGTGCCCGCATCTGAAAATGATGAGCGCGTCGAACTGAACGATTCCGGCGACCTGTTCGAGCCGGAAGCGCCTGCTGACGGTCTCTACACCCATTCCCTCGACATGCAGCAGGAAGGCAGCAATGAACGTGCCTCCGGTGACCTTGATACCAACAATGAAGATGTCTGGGGTGGGGGTGATACGGAAGGCGAATCCTTACGCTATTCCGGCGTTTCCGATTTTCATGACGAGGGCGGCGGCGGTTCCTTCTCGGACGCTATCGAACAACGCCTCACCTCCAAACCCGATTTGAAGACGCATCTGCTCGAACAGATGCAGGTGGATATTGCCGATCCTGCCCAACGCATCATCGCCCGCCATTTGATCGATATTCTCGATGAGGTGGGCTACTTGCGCGAAAAAACCACTATCATTTCTGAACAGCTCGGCGCGACCCAGGAAGAGGTAGAGGACGTCATCCTCCTGCTGCAGCGCTGTGACCCGCCCGGCGTATTCGCCCGTTCTTTAAAAGAGTGCCTAGACCTACAATTGGAGGATAGGGGCTTGCTGGACGAGCCGATGGAAGTACTCCTCGATAACCTGCAGCTCCTTGCCGAAGGTGACGTGAAAAAACTCCGCAAACTCTGCGGTGTGGAAGAGGACGAACTGAGCCAAATGCTGGTGACGCTGCGCACGCTCGACCCGCACCCCGGTTCCAATTTCAGCGTGGAAACGGCGGAGACCCTGATTCCCGATGTTTATATCAAGAAAGTTGCCCGCGAAGGCTGGAAAGTCGAATTGAATGCCGACGTATTGCCGAAACTGATTGTCAACCGCCAGTATTATACGCTCCTCACCAGCCAGTCACGCCGCAAGGACGATAAGAAATTCCTCAGCGAACAACTCACCAACGCTAACTGGCTCATCAAATCCCTCGACCAGCGTGCGCAGACCATGCTGAAAGTTTCTACCGAAATCCTCCGCCAGCAGGAGGAATTCTTCGAGTATGGCATCCACTTCCTGAAACCGATGACGCTGCGCCACATCGCCGAAGCCATCTCCGTGCATGAAAGCACTGTCAGCCGTGTCACCACGGGAAAATATATGGCCACTCCGCGCGGCGTGTTCGAGATGAAATATTTCTTCTCCTCCTCGTTGCATGACGCAGGCACGGGCGACAGTTTCTCCAGCCGCACGGTGATGCACATGATCAAGGAGTTGGTGGAGCAAGAGAAGGCGGGAGCCATCCTCTCCGACGACAGTATCGCGGAGATTCTGCAGGGCAGGGGAGTTGAGGTAGCACGCCGTACTATTGTGAAATACCGCCAGAATATGGGCATTCCCTCCTCGGTGGATCGTCGCCGCGAAAAGCGTATGCGCCAGAGCATTCCGGCCTAGGGTCTGGCCTAACGGAAAATTAACACGTCTCCCACTACACTGTGCTGGCAAAACACAAGGGAGTCCCATGCAATCATCCGCTTTTTCCCACGAAGAGACCGAAACCGCGTCTCTCCCCGCAACGCCTGAGGACTCCATCACGCATTTCGCACATAGCCTCAGCCGCATGGCGAATCTCATGGATCGCATCTGCGACCAGCAGGAACGCCTGTTGCAGGCAGGGGCAGGGGGTGTGGCGGAAGCAGCGCCCGCCGAAGACTCTTCCCGCGCGGCGTATGGCAAGCCAAAAACCTCTTTCGTGGGCGTCCACGGTCTTGACGTCGGCCCGTTGCATGAATTGTTACAAGACCAGTCCATCAATGACATCCTCATCAACAATTCCGGTGAAATCTACGTCGAGCGCGGTGGCCATATGGTCAAGACCGACGTGACCTTTCCCGACGAAGCGTCGCTGCTACATTTCGCCCACACCATTGCCCATTCCGTAGGCCGTCGTCTTGACCCGAAACGCCCATTGCTCGACGCGCGCCTGCCGGACGGTAGCCGCGTTAACATTATCGCCCCGCCCTTGTCGGTGGACGGCATCAGTATGTCCATCCGTAAATTTGCGAAGGATACTATTACGCTCGAGAAAATGGTTGCCAGCGGATGTCTGAGCGAACAGCTCTCCGCCTTCCTGAAAGTGGCGGCCAAAGCGAAGATCAATATCGTCATCTCCGGCGGAACGGGGTCGGGTAAAACCACGCTCCTCAACGCCGTCTCCCAGCATATCCAGCCGACCGATCGTATCGTCACCATCGAGGATTCAGCGGAATTACAATTGCAGCTTCCCCATGTTGTCCGCTTAGAAACCAAAGAGCCGGAAGTACGGGGTGACAGCCGCGATGAAGTGACGATGCGTGACCTCGTGAAGAATTCCCTCAGGATGCGCCCTGAACGTATCATCGTCGGTGAGGTGCGGGGCCCGGAGGCCTTCGACATGATTCAGGCGATGAACACGGGGCATGACGGCTCGCTGACCACCATCCACGCCAACACCCCGCGTGACGGGCTGGCGCGTATCGAGAACATGGTCAGCATGGCGAACCTGAACGTACCCGCCGCCTCCATCCGCAAACAAATCGCCTCCGCCATCCACCTCTTCGTGCAGACGGGCAGGATGGAAGATGGCGTGCGCCGCGTTCAGGTCATCTCCGAAGTAGTGGGCATGGAAGCCGACATCATCACGATGCAGGATCTGTTCAAATTCACCCCGCAGGGCATGGGGCCGGACGGCAAGCTGAAGGGCACGCAGAAATGGACGAGCGTGTTCCCGCGCCACTCCGGATTTTCGCAGATGCTGCGTGACGCAGGGATTCTTACACTAGGGGCACAATGATGGAAGTCGAAAACGAAGAACCGTATCTCCGCCGCGTACAGGCCCAGATTGACAATTTAGAGCGTGAACTGAACGCATTGAAAATGTCCGTCTACGGCTCGAAAGTGCATGAGCCGCAAGGCCAGCTTATCTCGGAGATGCGCGTCGAGACACTAACCGACGAACTCATCAGGGAACTGAACCAGTTCGGCCCTATCCAGCCTTTGTTGGAAGATGACGACATCAACGATATTCTCATCAACGGTACAAACTCGATCTATATTGAACGCTATGGCAAGCTTATCCGTACCGACATCAGCTTCCCCGACGACGCCGCGATTTTTCAGATCGCCGAGAATATCGTGAAGCTGGTAGGCCGCCGTATCAATCCCTTGCGTCCGTTGGTGGATGCGCGCCTGATCGACGGCAGCCGGGTCAACATCATCGCGCCGCCGCTGGCGGTGGACGGAACCACCATCTCCATCCGTAAATTCGCCAAGAAGAACATCACGCTCGATATCATGTGCGAGCAGGAGAACGTCTCCATGCAACTGGCCGAGCTGTTGAAAGTTCTGGGCCGCATCCGTCTGAACGTCATCATCTCCGGCGGTACGGGGTCGGGTAAGACGACGCTGCTCAACGCCGTGTCCCAATATATCGACCATTCCGAGCGTATCGTGACCATCGAGGATGCGGCGGAATTACGCCTCCAGCAACCGCACGTCGTCCGTCTTGAGACCAAGCCGTTCAGCGTCACAGGGCGTCCCGAGGAAGAGGTCACCATGCGTGATCTGGTGAAGAACTCCCTGCGTATGCGTCCTGACCGTATCCTCGTCGGGGAGGTTCGCGGGCCTGAAGCGTTTGATATGATGCAGGCGATGAACACGGGCCACGAAGGCTCCATCACCACCATCCACGCCAACCACCCGCGTGACTGCCTGTCCCGCCTTGAGAACATGATCGGGATGGCCAACCTGGGCATTCCCATCCGCGCCATCCGCCAGCAGATCGCCTCCGCGATCAACGTCATCGTCCAGATCAGCCGTATGCGCGACGGTCACCGCCGTATCCAGTATGTCTCGGAAATTACCGGCATGGAGCAGGACACCATTGTAATGCAGGATCTCTTCGTCTATCAGCCGACGGGTGAACGCGCCGACGGCAAGCTGGCTGGGGAATTCAAATGGACCGGCATTATGCCCCGCTTCCTGCGCCGCGCCTCGTACTACAAAGAGGAAGAGCGCCTCGCCCGCAGCTTGGGCGTTAAGCTCCCCGGCAAGTAAACTATGGTTTGGATTTAATCCCCTACGGACTCAGGCCGAAGGGATGAAGCTGCCTGTAACCCACTGGCACATATCAAATATTGTGCAAACACTGGATTTTTCTATTTAATTGTGCTATATTCCATTACATAATGATTGTTCATCATCACAAAGTCCCACAAAAACAAAAATCCACACATAATTAAATAGAGGTTGAGTATGCAGATTATCGTATCTGGTAAACATATGGACACGGGCGATTCGTTCAAAGTCCACGCCGAGAAACGCCTTCAGGAAGGCATCAACAAATATATCGACCGCATCAGTAACGTGAATGTGGTGGTGGGCAAGGAAGCCCATAATTTCCGCGTTGACATTACCGCCAATTCGGGAACCCATGACGGCTTCGTCGTCCGTGGCCGTGCCGATAGCGGGGACGTCTATTCCGCGTTCGACGGTGCTGCCGAGAAGATCGAAAAGCAATTGCGCCGCTACAAGCGCCGCTTGACCAATCATCACGCCTTGCCTGTTTCCGGGGGTGACATCGCCGCCGCGCATAAAATGGTCGGCAAGAAATACGTGATTTCCGACCGCGAAGAACAGGAAGCCTCCGACGCTCCCGTCATCATCGCCGAAAAAGCCACTGATATTGAAAAACTTTCTGTCAGTGAAGCGGTGATGAAGATGGATTTGTCCGACCTTCCGGCGCTGATGTTCATCAATTCGTCACACGGGCGTGTTAACGTCGTTTATCGTCGTCAGGACGGCCATATCTCCTGGGTTGACCCCGCCGATTCGGCCGCTGCATAACACATAGTTGAACGCCACGTGGTACTCATAGAGCCATTATGCACGTCACCCAGATACTAACGGAGAAGGCGGTCTTCCCGCGCCTTGAGGTCTCGTGCGACAAACAGGCGTTGACCTATGTCGCGGGGGAGGCATCGCGTCTGACCCGGATTCCCGAGCGCACCATCTTCAACGCGTTGATGGAGCGGGAGCGTCTGGGCAGCACCGGTGTCGGTGAAGGCGTCGCTATTCCTCATGCGCGGCTTAAAGGGCTGGAGCGGATTACGGCGATGTTCGTGCGCCTCTCCCATGCCGTGCCGTTCCATGCCAAGGACGGTAAACCGGTGGATTTGATGTTCGTCCTTCTCGTTCCCGAGAACGAGCATGGGCAGCATTTGAAAGCGCTGGCCCGCATCTCCCGCATATTATCTGACACCCCGCGCCGCAACGCGCTGCGCGAGGCGACGAACGCTCTCGAAATCTACGCTTTACTCACGGAAGAAAAGGAAAGAGCCGCATGACGACTCCCAAAACCAAGAAGAAAAAACCGACTACGGACAACATGCTCCACGCCACTGCCATCAGTATCGATAATCAGGCCGTGCTGCTCATCGGCCCGTCCGGCGTCGGCAAATCCGATC